>NZ_JANLGG010000002.1:0-170373 GCF_024655735.1 Aeromicrobium sp. 50.2.37 | reverse complement strand
GCGGGCGGCCACCCGCAGGAACGGCAGCGTCGCCAGCGCCACCCGGTGCGGCACGCCGTGCCGCGCGGCGACCCCCGCCAGGTCGCGTCGTTCGCGGCGCGAGTGCACCACGAAGACGTCGGCGCCGCGCCGCAGGTTCACGTCGTACCACTGCACCGGGACGCAGACCCCGGCCACGCCCGTGATCACGACCGGTCGGCCGGGGGCGTCGTCGAGCAGACGGAGCACCGGCGGCACGGCATGGGCGCGCACGGCGAGGACCAGCACGTCCGGGCGCCACGTCGTGAGCGTCTCGCGCAGGGCGTCGGCGTCGGTCCAGGTGACCTGCTCGACGTCGAACCCCGAGCCGTCGGCGGCATCGGCGACCTGACGTCGGCTCGGTGCGGCGTGGCCGTCGAGCACGGCGAGGCGCGACGTCCACGACGTGGTCGAGGCGAGCGTCGCACCCCACTTCACGTAGGAGTCGGTGTCCGCCAGGACAAGGGCACGCACGCTCATGGCGGCCAGCCTGGCGCAGCGGAGCGAGCGGCAGGAGGACGGTGGGCGACGCCGACGTGAACGCAGGTACCCTTCCTCGGGTGACCGAACTGCGCAACGTGGCCGTGATCCTCGCCGGTGGAACCGGGACCCGGGTGGGGCTCTCCATCCCCAAGCAGCTCATCAAGATCGCCGGGAAGACGATCCTCGAGCACACCGTCGCCGCGTTCCAGGCGTCGCGGAACATCGACGAGATCGTCATCCTCATGACGCCCGGCCACCTCGACCCGGTGCGGGCCATCGTCGACGCGGGCGGCTACGACAAGGTGACCCAGATCCTCGAGGGCGGCGAGACCCGCAACGAGACCACCAGTCGCGCGCTGGCCGCGCTGGGCGACGACGAGTGCAACGTGCTGTTCCACGACGCGGTCCGCCCGCTGGTCTCCCAGACGATCATCGACGACTGCGTGGCAGCCCTGCAGGAGTACGAGGCGGTCGACACCGCCATCCCGTCGGCCGACACCGTGGTGCAGGTCGACGCGACCTCGGGCTGCATCGAGGACGTCCTCCCGCGCCACCTGCTGCGCCGGGGACAGACGCCCCAGGCCTTCCGGTCCTCCGTCATCCGCCGCGCCTACGACCGCGCCTGGGAGGACCCCGACTTCACGGCCACCGACGACTGCACCGTGGTGCTGCGCTACCTGCCGGAGGTGCCGATCACCGTCGTCGCCGGGCACGAGCGCAACATGAAGGTCACCGAGCCGATCGACGTCTACATCGCCGACAAGCTGTTCCAGCTGGCCTCGGCGGACGCCCCCGACGAGCTCGACGAGAACCAGTACCGCGAGGCGCTGGCGGGGAAGGTCATGGTCGTCTTCGGCGGCTCCTACGGCATCGGTGGCGACATCGCCGCGCTGGCGCGCGAGCACGGCGCCACGGTGCACACGTTCTCCCGCTCCTCGACCAACACCCACGTGGACCGTCGTGAGGACGTCGCCGCGGCCGCGAAGAAGGTGCTGGCCGAGTCGGGTCGGATCGACCTCGTGGTCAACACCGCCGGGGTCCTGCCGATCGGCGACCTCGCCGAGACGTCGGAGGAGACCATCTGGGCCGCCACCGAGATCAACTACCTGGCCCCGATCTTCATCGCGCAGGAGTTCTACCCGCACCTGGCCAAGCACCACGGCTCGCTGCTGCTGTTCACGTCGTCGTCGTACACGCGCGGCCGCAAGGGCTACTCCCTGTACTCCTCGGCGAAGGCCGCCACCGTGAACCTCACCCAGGCCCTCGCGGACGAGTGGGCCGGTGAGGTGCGGGTGAACTGCGTGAACCCCGAGCGCACCGGCACGCCCATGCGCACCAAGGCCTTCGGGGCCGAGCCCGAGGGCACCCTGCTGGAGTCCGAGGTCGTCGCCCTGCGGTCGCTCGACGTGCTCCTCTCGCCGCAGACCGGGCACATCATCGACATCCGCCGCGCGGACGGTCCGGCCGCCATCGGCGGCGGCAGCTGACGCTCAGATCCGGCCGAGGGCACGCCGGTAGAGGTGCCGCACGGGCCGCATGAGGGCCGGCGGGAGCAGCTGGGTGCCGGCGTGCACGACGGTGCCCCGGACGACGCCGTACCGGTGGCGACGCCGGGCCCACGGTCCCGGCGAGCGGGTAAGCGACCCGGCGGCGCGTGCCGCCTCGAGCTCGACGGCAGCGCGGAAGTACGGCGACGCGTGGACCAGTCGGGAAGGCCGCTCGCCACTGGCCAGCAGCTTCTCGACCCGGTCCACGATCGTGCCGGCCGACGACGAGGCCCGGCCTCCGAAGTAGCTGTCGACCCAGGCCGCGGCGGGCGTGCCGAGGTCGTCGTCGTCGATCTGGTCGAACGTGCGCAGCAGGTCGCTGTCGAGGAAGACGTGGTTGCCCAGCCGCTCGTGCACGCCCAGGTCCAGCACCAGTGCGACGCGACAGCCCGCGTCGACCGCCTCGAGGCACGCGGTCGAGGAGACCGTGAGCAGAAGATCGGTCCGGGGCAGCAGCTCGGGGATGGAGGTGTAGACGATCCGGAAGTTCGGCGGCAGGTCGACGTCGGCCAGCAGCTGCTCCGGGTGGTGGTGCATCCGGTGGAACGTGTCCTCGCCGAGTCGGTGTCGCGGCTTGAGCAGGACCTCGCGCTCCGGGTGTCGGCGGGCGTGCTCGACGAGGCGGCGGTACAGGTAGGTGCGGTCCCCGGCGCCGGAGGGCACCGTGGGCTGGTCGGCGAACAGCACCGTCCTCACCGGCGTCTCCCGCTGGGGCCGGGGCCGCGACGAGAGGAAGGGCAGGCCGCTCAGCACGAGGTTCCCGTCCGGGACGGCGAGCCGCTGGGCGGTGAAGCGGAACTGGTCGAGCTCGTGCCGGGCGTTCACCGCCACGACGTCGGCGCCGCAGCGGTCGAGGTAGCCGGCCGTGATCTTCTCGATGATGATCCCGACCCAGCCAGCGACGACGACCGGACCCGGCTGCAGGGGACGCTCGGCCAACGCGATGGTGAGCCGCCGGACCTGCGGTCCCGCGAGCGCGCAGACCACGACGTCCGCCGCAGCGGCTGCCTCGACGAGGTCGTCCCAGTCGGCCGTGCGCACCGTGCTGAAGCCGACGTCGCGGACCTGCTGGTCCGAGAGCGCACTGCGACCCCGCGGCGCCAGCACCTCGACCTGCGCCCCGCGGCTCTCCAGCTCTCGGCAGATTCCCGCGGACCACTTGAGCTGCGAGTCGAACCCGGCGATCGCCACGACCCGCACCGGGGCCTGTGCGCGGACGGTCGTGGCGGCGGCCGGGCTCGTCCGGCGGGCCTGTTCCATGGCGTTCACGGCGCCACGGTAGCCACGATCCTCGCGCGCTCCGGCCTCGGCGCGGGGTGGTTCACCCACTGTTGGTCCACGGTTCGACTCGTGGCCCACGGACCCCTCGAGGTGGTCGATCGACGTTCGTCGGCGGGTGCCGCGGCGTTCACCTGACGGACGGACGGCCTCCCTAGCGTCACCGACATGACCGAGCTCCTCGAGCGTCACCTCGACCCGACGTCCGTCGGCGTCGACACGCTTCCTGCACCGTCCTCGTCGCGTCCCGCGGTGCGCCGCGGCGGCGTGGTGGCCGTGATCCCCGCACGCGGTGGCTCCAAGGGCGTGCCGCGCAAGAACCTGCGGCCCCTCGGCGGCGAGCCGCTGGTCGTGCGCGCCGTCCGGACCCTGCGTGCCGTGTCGTCGGTCGACCAGGTGGTGGTCTCCACCGACGACCACGAGATCGCCTACGCCGCCCGCGCGGCCGGAGCGCTCGTGATCGACCGGCCGGCGCGCCTGGCCGGCGACGAGGCGTCGTCGGAGTCGGCCTTGCGCCACGCCCTCGCCGCGCTCGGCACCCGCGGCGCCGTCCCCGAGGTGACGGTCTTCGTGCAGGCCACCAGCCCCTTCATCGACCCCGACGACGTCGACCGCGCCGTGGCCTGCGTGACGACCGGCGGGTCGGACGTCGCCTTCAGCGTGGTCCGCACCGAGCAGCACGTGTGGCGGCTCGGCCCCGACGGTCCCGAGGGCGTGAACCACGACAAGCGCCGCCGCCAGCGTCGCCAGGACCGGGCCCCGGAGTTCACCGAGACGGGTGCCTTCTACGCCATGCGGACCCACGGGTTCCTCGAGCACGGTCACCGGTTCTTCGGACGCCTCGAGATGGTGGAGGTCTCCCCGCGCGACGCGCTCGAGATCGACACCGAGCACGACCTGCGGCTGGCCGAGGAGCTGTTCACGAGGCGCGAGGCCGAGAACAGCGACCCGGCGTCGTGCCCGCTGCGGGCACGCGCCGTCGTGACGGACTTCGACGGCGTGCACACCGACGACAGCCTCCGTCTGGACTCCCACGGCGTCGAGTCCGTGGTGGTCAGCCGGTCCGACGGCCTGGGCATCGGACGCCTGCGCGAGGCCGGGATCCCGGTGCTGGTGCTCTCCACCGAGACCAACCCGGTCGTCCGCGCCCGGGCCGAGAAGCTCGGCGTCGACGCGATCACCGGGTGCACCGACAAGATCGCCGCTCTCACCGCCTGGGCACGCGACCTCGACATCCCGCTCGCCGACGTCGCCTACCTCGGCAACGACGTCAACGACGTCGAGTGCCTGCGCGCCGTCGGCTGGCCGGTCGTGCCCGCCGGCGCCCACTCCGCCGCCCGCGTGGCGGCCCCCTACGTGCTCCGCCGCCGAGGTGGCGACGGTGCCGTCCGCGAGCTCGCCGACCGCGTGCTCGCCGACCCGCACGACAGCATCACGCAGGACCATCCGACCACCCACGAAGAAGAAGGGCCCGACCATGAGTGAATGGGTACAGATCGGTGAGGAGATCGTGGGGCGTCACCGCCCGACGTACGTCATCGGAGAGATCGGCATCAACCACAACGGTGACGTCGCCGTCGCCAAGAAGCTCATCGACGTGGCTGCCCTCGCGGGGGCGCAGGCGGTCAAGTTCCAGAAGCGCACCCCCGACATCGCGACGCCCGAGGACATGAAGCACACGCGTCGCGAGACGCCGTGGGGCGAGATGAGCTACCTCGAGTACCGCTACAAGGTCGAGTTCGAGACCGAGCAGTACGCCGAGATCGCCGCGCACGCCGCGGCGCAGGGCGTCGACTGGTTCGCGTCGCCGTGGGACGTCCCCTCGGTGCAGTTCCTCGAGGACATGGGCGTCTCGACGCACAAGGTCGCCTCGGCGTCGGTGACCGACCACGAGCTGCTGCGCGAGCTGGCCTCGACCGGCAAGCCGATCATCCTGTCGACCGGCATGAGCACGCTGGAGCAGATCGACGCGGCCGTGGAGATCCTCGGCACGGAGAAGCTGATCGTCCTGCATGCCACGTCGACCTACCCGCTGCCCCCGGAGGAGGCCAACCTGCGCACGATCCCGGTGCTCGCGGAGCGCTACGGCGTGCCGGTCGGCTACTCGGGCCACGAGCGCGGCCTGCAGATCTCGCTCGCCGCGGTGGCCCTCGGTGCCGTGGCCGTCGAGAGGCACATCACGCTCGACCGCACGATGTGGGGCTCGGACCAGGCCGCCAGCCTGGAGCCGCACGGCTTCATGAGCCTCACGCGGGACATCCGCGTGCTCGAGAAGGCCATGGGCGACGGCGTGAAGCGGGTCATGCCCGGCGAGCACAAGCCGATGCAGCGACTGCGTCGGGACACGTCGACGGTGGGTGCGTGACGGGGTCCCGCCCCCACACCGACGGCACGGCCGCGGACGTCGACGACCGTCCCCGGCCCAGGGTCCTGGTCGTCACCGACTCGGACTCCTACGTCAAGTACGGCGCCGCTCTCGCAGGGCGGCTGCCGAAGGACTGGGGGGCGCTGCTCGTCGTCGCGCGCAGCAGCGCCCTGCCCAGCCCGCGTCAGCTGGCGGATGCGCTGGAGGGCACCCGGTTCGAGGACGACACCGTCGAGGTGGTCGGGCTGGGGGACCTGAAGAGGCTGCTCGAGCAGTGGCGGCCCGACGTGCTGCTGCTCGCCGCTCGCGGCTACACGGTGCAGGCCACCGTCTCCCTGGTCGCGAACACGCCCGATCGACCGGTGCTGGTGAGTGGGCTCGCCGGCATCGCCGTGCCCGTGCTGCCCTACGGGCTGGGGTTCCGACGCTCGGTCGACGTCTTCGTCGTGCACAGCCGTCGGGAGCTGCGCGAGTTCGCCGTCGCGAGCCGCCGGCTGGCCGTGCCGCTGGGCTTCGAGCTGGCGACCATGCCCTTCATCGACCGTGCCCCGGTCGCTGCGGGCGCGGACGCCATGCGAGCGGACCCGTCGGAGCTGCCGCGGGACCGCATCGTCTTCGCCGCCCAGGCCCAGGTGCCGTCGGGTCGCCGTGACCGTGCGCACCTGCTGGACCGCCTCGTGGAGACCGCTCGTGCCCACCCGCGGCTCGAGGTGGTGGTGAAGGTCCGGGCGCAGGACGGCGAGTCCCAGACCCACCACGAACAGGTCTCCTACCCCGACCTGATGGCCGAGCGCCGGGTCGCGGGTGAGGACCTCCCGGGCAACCTGGTGGTCGAGAGCGGCTCCATGCGTGCCCAGCTGCGCCGGGCGGTGGGTCTGGTGACCGTGAGCTCCACCGCGGTGCTCGAGGCCGTCGCCGCGGACGTGCCGGTCATCGCCCTCGACGACTACGGGGTGGGCGCTGCGCAGATCAACGTCGTGCTGAAGGGCAGCGGCCTCCTGGTCGGCTCGGACGAACTGGTGGCCGGACGCTTCCGCCACCCCGACCCGGACTGGCTCGAGGACAACTACTTCCACCATCCCGACGACGACACGTGGGTCGCGCGGGTGGAGGAGCTGCTCGGGCAGCGGTCGTCGCTGGGACTGCTGCCGTACCGAGAGGTCCCGGCCGGCTGGATGAACCGGCTGCGGCGGCTGATGTACCGCCACTTCGCCTTCAGCCCCGAGAACCCGGGTCGGCTGCGCGAGCTGGAGCGTCGCTTCCTCGTGGCCGCGCAGTGGGTGAACCGTCGCCGGTGGCACCTGACGCGCCTGCTGCGTCGCACCGGACTCGCCCGCTGAGCGGTCCCGCGCTACGGGCCGGTGGCGCCCAGGGCCTGCTTCTCGGCCCAGAGCCGGTCGCGTCGGGCCATGACCTGCTCGCACGCGTCGACGAACCTCTGCGTGGCAGCGCCAGGGGTGACGTCGGTCAGGTAGTGGGACACGAGCGCCGTCCGCGCCTGGCGGGTCGGGTCGTCGGCGAGGTGGTGCGCCACCAGGGCGGCGTGGTCGTCAGCGTGGCGGACGCGAGGGAGCAGCTCCAGCATGCGGCTCGCCGGCGTCGGCACCCCCGGCACGGTCACGAGCATCGGCTTGCCGGTGGGGAGCCAGTTGAGGGGGACCGCCGACACGTCGGTCACGAGCAGGTCGGCGTCGGCGAAGGACTGCTCGAGCGGGACGCGCAAGTCGACCCGGTCGGCCGCCTCGCGGACCGCCGCGTCGGCCGCGCCGTACTCGGCCCGCACGACGCCGTTGAGGGGGTGCGGGCGGTAGACGACGCGGTAGGTCGGCTGCAGGGCCCGGACGAGCTCGAGGCCCAGGACGTCGACCGATCCGTACGACACCGACGGCTGCGAGGCCTCCCACGTCGGGGCGTACAGCACCGTCGGTCGCCCGGCCGGGTCGGGCGCGGGTACGACGTTGGGGGAGCCGTCGAGCTGGGGCTGGCCGATGAGGATGCTGCGCTGCTCGGCGTCGTAGTCCATCACGTGCGTGGCCGTGCGCTCCAGGGCGGCTCGGCCGGCGAGGAAGCAGTAGTCGTAGGCCTTGACCTGGTTCGAGACCGACACGCCCTTGTCGCTGTCGCCGTGGCCGAGGTAGACGTGGGCGAGAGAGGTGAAGCGCAGGCACTCGAAGTTGATCGGGTCGTGGTTCACGTAGAGCGCGAGCCGCACCCGGCTGCGGCTCAGGATGGCGTCCAGCTGCCCGTAGGTGGCGAGCGTCAGGCACGTCACGCCGGCGTCGTCGCCACTCCCGGCGAGCGCGGTGCGCACCGCCGCGGCCGTGCGGGAGTCGCGGAACACGATGGTGACCGGGTGCGTGGTGCCGAGGGCGCGGAACGCCGGCAGCCACGGCAGCAGCTGGTACAGCGTGTCCTGGCCGGTGGGGTGGAAGACGATCACGTCGGCGGCGAGCGGCTGCTCGAGCTCGGCGACGTCGACCCGCTTGTCGGGCATGCCGGTGGGCAGGAAGCGGGAGCGTCGGATCCGGCCGATCAGCCAGAGGCGTACCCGGATCGCGAGACCTGCCCGTGCGCCGCTCACCCGGACACCGGCGTTCGTGCGGGGGTCATCGGGTCAGTGCGTTGTCGACCATCGACAGCGCCGAGCCGATGGCCATGTGCATGTCGAGGTACTGGTAGGTGCCCAGCCGACCACCGAAGTGCACGTCGGGCTCGTCGGCCACGAGGGCGCGGTAGGCGAGGAGACGTTCGCGGTCGGCGGGCGTGTTGACCGGGTAGTACGGCTCGTCGGTGGCGCCGTCGGCGAACCGCGAGAACTCCCGGACGATCACCGTGGCGTCGTCGGGGTAGTGGGTGCGCTCGGGGTGGAAGTGGCGGAACTCCAGGATCCGCGTGTACGGGACGTCGGCATCGGCGTAGTTCATCACCGACGTGCCCTGGAAGTCCCCGACGCCGAGCACCTCGGTCTCGAAGTCGAGCGTGCGCCAAGACAGCGGACCGTGCGCGTCGCCGAAGTAGCGGTCGACGGGCCCGGTGTAGACGACCGGCACCTGGCCGACCGTGGCGTCCTTGGAGACGGCCGAGGAAGGGTCGAGGAAGTCGACGTCGAGGGTGACCGTGATGTTCGGGTGGTCGGCCATCCGCTCCAGCCAGGCCGTGTACCCGTCGACCGGCAGACCCTCGTGGGTGTCGTTGAAGTACCGGTTGTCGTAGGTGTACCGGACCGGCAGGCGGCTGATGATCTCGGCGCCCAGCTCGGTGGGGTCGGTCTGCCACTGCTTGGCCGTGTAGCCCTTGATGAACGCCTCGTAGAGCGGCTCGCCGATCAGGCTGATCGCCTTCTCCTCGAGGTTCGCCGGGGTCCCGGTCTGCCGGGCGGCGTGCTCGACCACCCAGGCACGCGCCTCGGCGGGCGTCATCGACGAGCGCGTGAACTGGTTGATCGTGCCCAGGTTGATGGGCAGCGGGAACACCTCGTCGCGATACGTGGAGTACACGCGGTGCTGGTAGGGCGTGAACGCGGTGAAGCGGTTGACGTACTCCCACACCCGCTCGTTGGAGGTGTGGAACAGGTGCGCCCCGTACCGGTGGACCTCGATGCCGGTCCGCGGCTCGGCCTCGGAGTAGGCGTTGCCGCCGATGTGGTCACGACGGTCGACCACGTGCACCTGGCGACCCTGCTCGGCCATCCGCTCGGCGACGGTCAGCCCGAAGAAGCCCGCACCCACCACCACGAGGTCGGTCATCGCCGCACCTCCGGCTCGGTGGCCGGGGGGAGGGCCGGCGGGACGTCGGCCGGGTCCATCGGCCGCCACGTGTCGTCGCGCCAGATCGCCCGGTTGGCGCGGAACCCCCGGACCAGGTCGCCGACGCCCTTGAGGGTGTGCTGCACGACGACGAGCCGGAACACCTCCTTGGCGAGGGTCAGCGCGGTGCCGAGGCCGAAGCCGAGGCGGTTGAGCTTGCCGTACTCGCGGAAGTACTTGCCGACGTAGGCGCGGTTGCGGATCACGTGGAAGCGGAACAGGGGGGACCCGTCGTTGAGGTGCCGGATGCCCAGGTTGACCTGCTGCTGCTCCCGCTTGCGCTTGAGCACGAACTCGTCGACGTACACGACCGTGGTGTGCTGGGCGGCCAGCCAGGCGTAGGCGGCGTCGTCCCAGGAGATGAAGAAGCGCGGGTCGGGCAGGCCGATGAGGCGCACGACGTCGGCGCTGACCAGCATCCCCTCGAAGGTGCCCGAGTTCGTGACGGCGTAGCCCCCGCGGTCGAAGTCCTTGACGCTGTAGGGGAGCGGGACGCCGAGGAACTGGTTGAACTTCGCCTGCCAGTAGAAGGGTGATCCGTCGAAGTCGTAGCGCCGGCCGTGGATGCAGCCGAAGCGCTCCATCCAGGGGGCGAAGCGTTCGAGCGCGTCGGGGAGGATCTCGACGTCGTCGTCCATCAGCCACACCCAGTCGGCACCCAGCTCGAGTGCCACGCGGGTGCCTTCGCTGAACCCGCCCGAGCCGCCCGTGTTCGTGTCGAGCCGGCGGTTCACGAGCACGCCGTCGGGGAACGAGGCCTGGGCGTCGGCGATCACCTGCTGGGTGTCGTCGGTGCTGGCGTTGTCGACGACGACGATGCGCCACGCCGGCGTCGTCATCGCCGCGGCGCTCTGCAGGAGCTCGGCGAGGAACGCGGACCGGTTGAACGTGACGATCGCGATCGCGATCTTGTCGGGTGCCTCGGTCACCGGGCCACCCTACCGTCCGGGACGCCCGTCACCGGGAGGCCCTGACGCTGCCTACTCGACGTCGCCGAGGCCGTCGTCGGAGTCGCTCGGGTCATGGGACTGGGTCTGGCCGAAGTACTGCTCGCGCTCGGTCTCCGCGCGGGCGATGAACGCCTCGACGCTGGCGCGGAAGGACTCGAGGGTGCGCTTCTCAGGAGCCCCCAGGAGGTAGGTGGCGAGGCGGGTCCGCTCGGCCGCGCGCTCGTCGGCGATCCGACCGGTGGCGACCTGCACGAGCTCCTCGATACCCGTGCCGTCCGGGGCCACGACGGTGGCGGCCGACGCGGAGGGGTACTCGGCACGGAAGGTCGTCTCGTCGAGCGGCGCGTCGCCGTGCCCGGTGTGGTTGAACACGGCGATCGGCTTCTCGCTGGCCAGGAAGTCCGAGACCACGCTCGAGACGTCGGTGAACAGGGCCGTGGCGCGGTTGAACCACGGCTCGATGGGGCCGCTGCGCACGACCTTGTGGTCGATGCCGGAGGAGGCCGCCGCCGCGCGCACACGTGCCGCGATCGCGGCGTCGACGGCCCGGTACTTCGCGTCACGCCGGCCGGTGAAGGGGTGCGGCTTGTAGACGAGGCGTGCCGGGGTGGGTGACGTGATGACGGCCTCGACGATCCTCGCCCCGACGGCGGAGACCGACGAGTACTCCTGAAGGGTGTTCACGCCCTCCCAGGTGGGGGCGTAGAGGATCGTCGGCACTTCCTCCTCGCCCACCCGCGGGCTCGAGGAGATGGAGTGCACCTGGGGGCGGCCGACGAACCGGAACTGGCTCTCGTGGATGCCCAGCCCGGACTTGCGGTAGCGGTCGGCACCGGCCTCCCCGGCCACCCACAGCTCGTCGTAGACCCGGGAGAACGGGTTGGCCGAGGCCGACTTGTCGCTGTCGCCGTGGCCCACGAACGCGCTCATGATGTGCGGCAGGCGCAGCAGGTGGATGTTGTTGCCCGTGTTCGAGGGGTAGAGGGCGACGCGGACGCTGGCGAAGTCCAGCATGAGCAGCTCGCCCGCGTTGCCCAGCTGCAGGGTCGGCAGTGCGGTCTCACGGATCGTGTCGAAGAGCGGCGCGTCGCGCAGAACCACCAGCACGCGACGGTCGAGGGCCTCGAGCGACTCGAGCCAGGTGTTGACCTGGTAGGCCGAGCCGAGCGGACCGCTGAGGTGCAGCACCACCTCGGGCCGGTAGTCGTGGAGGAAGTCCTGCACCTGGCGCAGGGCCGGGGTGAAGCCGGTGGCGCGCTTGGCCTGGCGCATCCGCCACGACGCCTGGGCGTCGGGGACGGTGACGTAGGCCAGGGCGGCGACGGCGAGCACGCCGACCAGCAGGACCGCCCAGAACGGAGCGCCGAGGGGACCGACGACGAGCACGGCCGCCTGGGCGAGGCACACCTCGAGCACCCGCGCCGGCGGCTCGGCCGCGATGGACGGGTCACCCGGGATGTTGCGCGTGCGCAGGGGGCGCAGCGAGCCGACCCGGCGGTACTCGTGGTGCAGGGCGCGCCCGCACAGGGCCACGAGCACCGCGAGACCGACGAACGCCGTCGACGTGTGGGCCGCGCGCCCGTCGGGCAGGTTCAGGAGCGTGAGCACGGCGAGGAGCCGCACCACGAAACGGACGGGGATGCCGAGCGAGGCCTGGTGCAGCCCGGTCCGCACGGCGGGCGGACCGGTGAGCAGCAGGTACTCGCCGACGAGCGAGAGCGCCACGAGGGCGAGGGCGACCCGCTCGGTGGCCACGGAGTCGACCACCAGGACGAGCAGGAGGGCGACGGCGGGGAGAGCGAGGCTCAGCAGGAGCGTCACGCCGGAGCGCGAGACGGCCACTCGGGCCAGCCGGCCGGCGACGGCAGAGGGGCTGGAAGGCATCCGGCGACGGTAGCAGCGGGATCGGCGGCCCAGAGCCTCTGGTAGGGGTACGGTCGTCTGGTGCCACGACCGAGGATCCCGGCTGCCATCGCGCATCCCGTACGGCTGCTGCCGCTCTCGTTCCTCGCTCTGATCCTGCTCGGGACGCTCCTGCTCCTGCTGCCGCACGCCCGCAGCTCCGAGGGTCGCGTCGACCTGGTGGACGCGCTGTTCACCTCGTCCTCCGCGGTCACCGTCACCGGCCTCGCGTCCGTGGACACCTCCACCTACTGGAGCCCGTTCGGCCAGGCGATCATCCTCGTCCTCGTCGAGCTCGGCGGCCTCGGCATCGTCGCCCTGGCCACCGTGCTCGGGTTGTTCATCGGCGGCAGGCTGGGGCTGCGCACCCGCCTCGTCGCGCAGGCCGACATGCACGTCGTCAACATCGGCGAGGTGCGGCCGCTGTTCCGCCGCGTCGCCGTCATGATGTTCGGCTTCCAGGGCGCCGTCGCTGCGGTGCTGACCCTGCGGTACCGGCTGGAGTACTTCGACGACCTGTCCACGGCGCTGTGGCACGGCGTCTTCGACGCCGTCATGTCCTTCAACAACGCCGGCTTCTCGCTCAACAGCGACAGCCTCATCGGGTACGCAGGCGACGGCCTGATCATCCTCCCGATCTGCGGGGCGGTGTTCGTGGGCGCGATGGGCTTCCCGGTGCTGGCCGAGCTGTTCAAGGAGTGGCGGACGCCGGCTCGCTGGACGATCCACACCCGGCTGACCGTGTGGGGATCCATCGCGCTGCTCGTCGTCGGTGCGGCCGTCTTCCTCGCGCTGGAGTGGGCGAACCCGGCGACCCTGGGCCCCATGTCGCTGCACGACAAGATCGTGACCGGCATCGAGGGCGGCATCATGCCGCGATCGGGCGGGCTCAACAGCTTCGACTGGGGTGCGGTGTCGGGGGAGACCCTGACCGTGGGCACGATCCTCATGTTCATCGGCGGTGGCAGCGCGAGCACCGCCGGCGGCATCAAGGTGACCACCTTCCTGCTGCTGGCCTTCGTGATCCTCGCCGAGCTGCGCGGCGACCCGGAGGTGACGGTCGGGAACCGGTCCGTCGGCCCCCGCGTGGTCCGCACGGCGCTCTCGATCGCCCTCATCTCGGTCATGCTCGTCACCTCCACCACGCTCCTGGTCATGCTGCTCACGGACCTGCCCTTCGAGCAGGTCCTGTTCGAGTGCACGTCCGCGTTCGCGACCGCCGGTCTGAGCACCGGCATCACCCCTGATCTGCCGGACAGCGCCAAGCTGGTGCTCACGGTCTTGATGTTCATCGGCCGAGTCGGCACCATTGCGGCTGCGTCGGCCTTCGTCCTGAGGCGGCGCGCACCGCGCTACCACCTTCCCGAGGAGCAACCGATCATTGGCTAAGGCAAAGGACACCCCCACCAACGCACCCGTCATCGTCCTCGGGCTCGGTCGCTTCGGCTCAGCCGTGGCGCGATCGTTGGTGCACCTCGGACACGACGTGCTGGCCGTCGACGAGCGTCCCGAGATCGTCCAGCGGTACGCGAGCGACTTCACCCACGTCGTGGCGGCCGACACCACCGACACCGAGGCGTTGCGGCAGATCGGCGCCGAGCAGTTCGGCGTCGCCGTCGTGGGCATCGGCACCGACATCGAGGCGAGCGTGCTCACGGTGCTGGGCCTGCTGGACCTCGGCGTCAAGGAGGTGTGGGCCAAGGCGATCAGCGGCAAGCACGCCGCGATCCTCGAGCGGGTCGGAGCGACGCACGTGATCCGTCCGGAGTCGCAGATGGGCAAGCGGGTGGCCCACCTGGTCACCGGCACCATGACCGACTTCATCGAGTTCGACGACGGCTTCGCGATCGCCCGGACCAGGGCCCCGGAGTGCACCGTCGACCGGACGCTCACGGACTCCAACGTCCGCCAGAAGTACGGGGTGACCGTCGTCGGGCTGAAGACCCGTGGCGAGGACTTCACCTACGCCAAGGCGGACACGTTCGTGACCACCGGCGACGAGCTCATCGTCTCGGGCCCGACCCCGAAGGTCGAGGCCTACTGCGCCCTCAGCTAGCCCCCTGAGCGGTGACGTCTCCACCGAACGGCGACGTCCGGTGGGCTCTCCACCGTCTCGGCGCCGGGACGGTGGAACGTGCACCGCACCACCCCGGGGCCGCGTTCTCGGTCGAGACGTCGTCGCCGGAGGTGGCCAGGCCCCGACGCGCGCGCAAGCCCGGGCGGGCGTACGGTGCTGCTGGTCCATCTCGTTGCAGAGATGAACCATGAAAGGGGGAGTGGTGCACGCACTCGCAGGACCGTCCTTGGCGGCGGCGGACGGCTCGTTCCGGCTCGACGCGGACTTCTTCGACTACACGATCGTGGCGATCTACTTCGCCGTCGTGCTCGGCATCGGGGTGCTGGCGCGGCGCCAGGTCTCGACGAGCATCGACTTCTTCCTGTCCGGCAGGTCGCTGCCCGCCTGGGTGACGGGGCTCGCGTTCATCGCGGCCAACCTCGGTGCGGTCGAGATCATGGGCATGAGCGCCAACGGCGCCGAGTACGGCATGGCGACCGTGCACTACTTCTGGATCGGCGCGGTGCCCGCGATGCTCTTCCTCGGCGTCGTGATGATGCCGTTCTACTACGGCTCCGGCGTGCGAAGCGTCCCCGAGTTCATGCGTCGCCGCTTCGGCACGGGCGCCCACCTGGTGAACGCCCTGAGCTTCTCGATCGCCCAGCTGCTGATCGCCGGCATCAACCTCTACCTCCTGGCCACGATCGTGAACCGGCTGCTCGGCTGGCCGCTGTGGGTCTCGCTCGTCGCGGCGGCCGCCGTCGTGCTCAGCTACACCGCTCTCGGTGGCCTCTCCGCGGCCATCTACAACGAGGTCCTGCAGTTCTTCGTCATCGTCGCGGCCCTCGTGCCGCTGACGATCATCGCCCTGCACAAGGTGGGTGGCTGGCAGGGCATCGTCGACCAGGTGCAGCCCGGTCCGGAGCAGCTGTCGTCGTGGCCCGGCACCGACCTCACCGGCATCGACGACCCGTTCTGGTCGGTCGTCGGCCTGGTGCTCGGACTCGGCTTCGTGCTGTCGTTCGGCTACTGGACCACGAACTTCGTGGAGGTCCAGCGCGCGATGGCCTCCTCGTCGATGTCGGCCGCCCGGCGGGCGCCGATCATCGGCGCCTTCCCGAAGATGTTTATCCCGTTCATCGTCATCATCCCGGGCATCATCGCGGCGATCGTGGTGCCCGAGCTGGCCTCGCTGAAGTCCGGAGGCGACGCCCAGGGTGCCACCTACAACGACGCGATCCTCCTGCTGATGCGCGACCTGCTGCCCAACGGCATGCTCGGCGTCGCGCTCGCCGGTCTGCTCGCGTCGTTCATGGCGGGCATGGCGGCCAACATCTCGGCGTTCAACACGGTCTTCAGCTACGACCTGTGGCAGCAGTACGTGGTCAAGGACCGCGAGGACGGCTACTACCTCCGGGTCGGCCGACTGGCGACCGTCGGCGCGACGGTGACCGCCATCGGCACCGCGCTGATCGCGTCGAACTACGACAACCTGATGGACTACCTGCAGACGCTCTTCGGGTTCTTCAACGCCCCGCTGTTCGCCACGTTCATCCTCGGCATGTTCTGGAAGCGGATGTCGGCGGCGGCCGGCTGGTCCGGGCTCGTGGCCGGCACGGCCGCAGCGGTGCTGGTGGCCGTCCTCAGCGAGGACGCCCTCGGGCCGTTGAGCCTCGGCGTGATCGGTCTGTCGGGCCAGGGCGCGTCCTTCGTGGCGGCCGGAGCGGCCTTCGCCGTCGACATCGTGGTCAGCGTGGCCGTGACGATGGCGACCGCGGCCAAGCCCGAGAAGGAGCTGGTGGGCCTCGTCTACTCGCTGACGCCGAAGGAGGACCTCGTCGACCCCGACGAGGGCGTGCTTCCCTGGTACCAGTCGCCGGTCAAGCTGGCGGGCATCGGGCTCGCGATCGTCGTCGTCCTCAACGTGATCTTCCGATAGGAGCCGGCCATGGCGGAGAAGCAAACCGCGGGCGCGTTCGACGTCCGCACCCTCATCGGCGGCCTGCTCGGCCTGTACGGGCTGATCCTCACCTGCCTGGGCCTGTTCCGGGCCACGGAGGAGGAGCTGGCCAAGGGCGACGGGCTCAACATCAACCTCTGGGCCGGGATCGGCATGCTGGTGGTCGCGGCGATCTTCCTCGCCTGGGTGCGCCTCAAGCCGCTCGTCGTCCCGACGCCGGCCGACGAGTCCGCCGGCACCTCCGACGGGTCGTAGGGCCTACTCCTCGCGCAGGCGAGGGACGGTGGCGTCGGCGGGCTTGATGCCGAGCTTGTCGGCGTAGAAGGCGCGCACGAGGTCCATGTCGGCCGTCACGTCGCCACTCGGGCTGAACGTCGGGCCGTAGCCCATCGTCTTCGTCGGCGGGTCGAAGAACGCGAGCGTGATCGGCAGGCCGGTCTGCTGCGAGAGCCGGTAGAACCCCGACTTCCAGTACTCGCCCTTGGAGCGGGTTCCCTCGGCCGCGATCACGAGCCGGAAGGGCTCGCCCGACGTGGCCTCGGCGGCCAGGTCGGAGACGACCGTGGCGGCGTTGTCGCGGTCCAGCGGGATGCCTCCGAGCTGCTTGAGCAGCCAGCCGAGCGGGCCCTTGAACAGCTCCTTCTTGACGAGGACGCGCGGGTGGGCGCCGTCGTGCCACATGACGAGCAGCATCGTCACGAAGTCCCAGTTCGAGGTGTGCGGGGCACCGACCAGGATCCCCGAGGGCGGTGTCTTCCCCTTCATCGTGTAGCCCATGCGACGGATCACGAAGCGGGCGAGGCGTTGACGCATGAGGGCGAGCGTAGCGGCGTCCCGGTTCCGGTCCGCCGACCTCCCGCGACGAGGCGGGCTCGGGTGCCGAGCGGTGCGCGGTGCGTCGGTAGCATCGTCCGGTGAGCACCACCGACCGCCCATCGACGTCCAGTCCCGTGACGTCGCACCGCTACACCGCCGCGCTGGCCGCCGAGATCGAGGCGCGCTGGCAGGAGCGGTGGGCCGACGACGGCACCTTCGACGCGCCCAACCCGGTCGGCGACCTGGCCGGGGAGACGGCGGTCTCGGAGTCCACGTACTACCTGATGGACATGTTCCCGTACCCCTCCGGCGCGGGCCTGCACGTGGGACACCCGCTCGGCTACATCGCCACCGACGTCGTGGGCCGGCACCAGCGGATGAAGGGCCGCAACGTGCTGCACACGCTCGGCTACGACGCCTTCGGCCTGCCGGCCGAGCTGCACGCGATCCAGACCGGTGAGCACCCGCGCGCCAACACGCTCGCGAACATCGCGAACATGCGGCGCCAGCTGCGTCGGCTCGGGCTCGCCCACGACTCCCGACGGTCGTTCGCGACGATCGACCCGGACTTCGTGCGCTGGACGCAGTGGATCTTCCTGCAGATCTTCGACTCCTGGTACGACGAGGAGGCCGGGCGGGCACGGCCGATCTCCGAGCTGCGCGAGAAGCTGGGCACCGACGACCCGGCCGTGATCGACCCCCACCGTCTGGCGTACGTCAGCGAGTCGCCGGTCAACTGGTGCCCGGCGCTCGGCACCGTGCTCTCCAACGAGGAGGTTACGGCAGAGGGCCGCAGCGAGCGCGGCAACTTCCCGGTCTTCCAGCGCAACCTGCGCCAGTGGCAGATGCGCATCACGGCCTACGCCGACCGGCTCGTCGACGACCTCGAGCGCGTCGACTGGCCGGAGCCGGTCAAGCTCATGCAGCGCAACTGGATCGGTCGTTCGCACGGTGCCGAGGTCGACTTCGACGTCCCCGCGGTCGAGAACGCCACGATCCGGGTGTTCACGACCCGGCCGGACACCCTGTTCGGCGCCACCTACATGGTGCTGGCGCCGGAGCACGAGCTGGTCGACGCGATCCTGACCGACGAGTGGCCCGACGGCACCGACCCCCGGTGGACCGCCGGCGCGGCGTCCCCGTCGGAGGCCGTGGCGGCGTACCGCCACGCGGCGGCCCGCAAGACCGACGTCGAGCGCCAGGAGAACAAGGACAAGACGGGCGTCTTCACCGGCGCCTTCGCGGTCAACCCGGTGAACGGCGAGCGCGTGCCGGTCTTCGTGGCCGACTACGTGCTCGTGGGCTACGGCACGGGCGCCATCATGGCCGTCCCGGCGCACGACGAGCGCGACTTCGAGTTCGCGACGGCGTTCGGCCTGTCGACCCCTCGGGTCGTCACCGGCGGGGACGACCTGCCCTGGACCGGCGACGGGGTCGCCACGGCCTCGGCCAACGACGAGGTCAGCCTCGACGGACTGGGCGTCGCGGAGGCGAAGTCCCGCATCATCGCCTGGCTGGAGGAGAAGGGTCGCGGCACCGGCACCACCACCTACCGGCTGCGCGACTGGCTGTTCTCGCGCCAGCGCTACTGGGGCGAGCCCTTCCCGATCGTCTTCGACGAGGACGGCCACCCGCACGCCGTGCCCGACCACCTCCTGCCCGTCGAGCTGCCCGACGTGCCCGACTACTCGCCGCGCACGTTCGAGCCCGACGACGTCACGAGCGAGCCGGAGCCCCCGCTCGGCCGCGCGCACGACTGGCTCGACGTCGAGCTCGACCTGGGCGACGGACCGCGCCGGTACCGCCGCGACACCAACACCATGCCCAACTGGGCCGGCTCCAGCTGGTACCAGCTGCGCTACCTCGACCCGCACAACGCCGACGCCCTCGTCGACCCGGCCAACGAGGCCTACTGGATGGGTCCCACGGACGCCAAGGCCACCGGCGGCGTCGACCTCTACGTCGGCGGGGTCGAGCACGCGGTGCTGCACCTGCTCTACGCCCGGTTCTGGCACAAGGTGCTGTTCGACCTGGGGCACGTGAGCAGCGAGGAGCCGTTCCACCGGCTGTTCAACCAGGGCTACATCCAGGCCTACGCCTTCACCGACGCGCGCGGGACCTACGTGCCGGCCGACGCGGTGGTCGAGCACGTGGCCGACGATGGCACCACCACCTACACGTACGAGGGGAGCCCGGTCTCCCGCGAGTACGGGAAGATGGGCAAGAGCCTGAAGAACGTCGTCACGCCCGACGAGATGTACGACGAGTTCGGCGCCGACACGTTCCGGGTCTACGAGATGAGCATGGGCCCGCTCGACCAGTCGCGACCGTGGGAGACGCGCGCCGTCGTCGGCTCGCAGCGGTTCCTCCAGCGCGTGTGGCGCCTGGTCGTCGACGAGGAGTCCGGTGACGTCAAGGCCGACGACACCGAGCCCGACCGCGACACCCTGCGCGCGCTGCACCGGACCATCGACGGCGTCTCGGCCGACATGGACGCGCTGCGGTTCAACACCGCGATCGCCAAGCTGATCGAGCTGACCAACCACCTGACCAAGGCGTCGGTGGCGAGCCGGTCGGTGCTGGAGCCGCTCGTGCTCATGCTCGCGCCGTTCGCCCCGCACGTGACCGAGGAGCTGTGGTCGCTGCTGGGTCACGACACGTCGCTCACGCGGGCCGCCTTCCCCCAGGCCGACCCCGCGCTCCTCGTCGCGGACACCGTCACGTGCGTCGTGCAGGTGCAGGGCAAGGTACGCGCCAAGCTCGACGTCGCGCCCGAGGTCACCGACGACGAGCTCACCGCGCTGGCGCTGGCCGAGGAGAACGTGCAGCGCTCGATCGACGGCCGCGAGGTGCGCAAGGTCATCGTGCGGGCCCCCAAGCTCGTGAACGTGGTCGTGTGAGCGGCGCTGCCGGGAGCCGGCGTCGCATCGCGGTGGTGACCGACTCCACCGCCTCGCTGGACCCCGTCGACGCCGAGCGCGAGGGCATCACGGTGGTCCCGCTCAAGCTGGTCATCGGCGCGTCCACCTTCACCGAGGGGGTCGACGCGACGTCCGACGACGTCGCCTCCGCGCTCAAGGAGTTCGTGCCGGTCAGCACCTCCCGGCCCACGCCCGACGAGTTCGGTGCCGTGTACGAGCGGCTGGCGGCGGAGGGTCACGACGCCGTCGTGTCGGTGCACCTCAGCGCGGAGATCTCCGGCACGTTCGACTCGGCGCAGCTCGCCGCGCGCGAGGCGTCGATCCCGGTCATGTGCGTCGACAGCCGTCAGGTGGGGATCGCCACGGGCTTCGCCGCCGGTCGGGCGGCGCGCGTCGTCCGCGAGGGCGGCGACGAGGCCGCGGCCGTCGGTGCCGCGCTGGCTGCGGGGGAGAGCTCGACCGTGCTCATGTACGTCGACACCCTGGAGTACCTGCGTCGCGGCGGTCGGGTCGGGGCGGCGGCCGCCCTCATCGGGTCGGCGCTCGCGGTCAAGCCGCTGCTCACCCTGCGCGACGGCCTGGTCGAGCCGCTCGAGCGGGTCCGGACGACCAGCAAGGCGGTCGCCCGGCTGGAGGCGCTCACCGTGGAGGCCGCCGAGAAGGCTCAGGACGGCTTCGACATCGGCGTGCAGCACCTGGACAACCCCGAGCTCGCGCAGCAGGTCGCCGATCGTCTGGCCGCCTTGCTCGGCCGCGAGCAGGTGCCGGTCAACGAGGTCGGCGCCGTCATCGGTGCCCACGTCGGACCGGGGATGCTCGCCGTCACCGTCACGCCCCGCTGAGTCCGCCGGTCCGCTCGCGGCGCGGCGTGGCCGTCCACAGGGTCTCCCGACCCTCGTGACGGCTTGTCCACAGCGCTGCGCCGACAGGTGCCGGGCAGCGGCGACGCTGCCTACCGTCGAGGAGTGAGCACACCACGTCCAGCACCGCCCCAGGAGACCCGGGCCGAGGTCGCCCGACGTCGGCTCGCCCAGCTCACCGCGTCGTTCGAGGCCACCCACCCGGACGACCCGTTCGACCGGCTGGTGGGTGGCTCCACCTCGGTGGACCACGACGAGGAGCACGAGGCCACGGCCGCGTCACGCGGTGGCGGACGGCGACGAGCCGCCGCTCCGCGTCGTCCGCGGGGACTGCACGGCAGCCACCTGCGGATGGCCACCACCGCCGCCGTGGCGGCCGGGGTGCTGCTGACCTGGTGGCTGGTGGCCGAGCGCCCCCGCACGTCCGACGTCGATCGTCCGCTCCAGGTGTCGGCGCGCGCGGATGCGACCGGCGACACTCCCGCCGAGGGAGCGGCATCAGATGCCTCGGCCGAGGTGGTCGTCGACGTCGCGGGCAAGGTGCGTGACCCCGGGATCGTCACCCTGCCTGCCGGGTCCAGGGTGTTCGAGGCGATCGAGAAGGCGGGCGGCATCGAGGGCACGCTGGAGGAGCCCACCATCAACCTGGCCCGGCAGCTCGTCGACGGCGAGCAGATCCTCGTCGGCGTCGAGCCTGCGGACCCGGCTGCCGCCGGTGCCACGACAGGCGCGGGCGGGGCCGGCGGGGGAGCGGTCGACCTCAACAGTGCCACCCTCGAGCAGCTCGACGCCCTGCCCGGGGTCGGCCCGGTGACGGCGCAGTCGATCCTCGACTGGCGGCAGGAGAACGGCCGGTTCACCACCGTCGACGACCTCCTCGACGTGTCCGGCATCGGCGAGAAGACCCTCGAGGACCTGCGCGACCGCGTGACGGTGTGAGCGGTCGGCGCCGACCGGGCGGCCGGATCCGCTGATGGACCTCCGTCTGGTGCCGGCCGCCGTGACCGTCTGGGCCGTGGCGGCCTGGGCCGTCGGGGCAGGACCGGTGGCCGTCCTGGTCGTCGCGGTCGTCTCGGTGGTCGTGGGTGGGGCGGCTGCTGGTCGGTTCCGTGCACTGGCCCTCGTCGCGGTCGCGGTGGCGGCGGTGGCAGCGTCGGCCGCGTGGCGCCTCGGCGACGTCCGAGCGACGCCGGTGGCCGAGCTGGCGGCGTCGCGCGAGCGTGTCACGGTGCAGGCCCAGGTGGTCCGGGACGGTCGGGTCTTCGAGTCGGTCGGGAGCCAGGGGACCGTGGTCGGTCTGCTGGTGCTGCGGGTCGAGGACCGTCATGGGCGGGTGCACGGCGTCCGGGACCCGGTCACGGCGTTCCTGCGTGACGCGCACGAGGACCTCGTCGTCGGTCGTCGGCTCGTGCTCCGGGGGCGGCTCGGACCGCCCGGTGACCACCGCGACACGGCCACGCTCCAGGTGACGCAGCGGTCGGTGGTCCAGGGTGCGGCGTGGTGGTGGTCGGCGTCCGAGCGGGTCCGCGCCGGCGTGCGAGGCTCGGTCGACCACATGCCTCCGGCGCCGTCGGCGCTCGTCCCTGCGCTCGTCGTCGGAGACGACGCCGCCCTGCCCGAGCGGGTGGAGGAGGAGTTCCGCCGCACCGGCCTCACGCACCTGCTCGCCGTCTCCGGCACCAACCTGACGATCGTGCTCGCCATGGTGCTGGCCGTCGCCCGCGCCGGGCGTGCGCCACCGCGGCTGCTGCTGGTGATCGGGCTGCTGGGCGTCGTGGGCTTCGTGCTGCTGGCCCGGCCGGAGCCCAGCGTGCTGCGGGCGGCGGGGATGGGTGTCGTCGGGCTCGCTGCGCTGGGTCTGGGGTCGCGAGGCGGGATCCGAGCGTTGTGCGTCGCGGTCGTCGCGCTGCTGTTCTGCGACCCGTGGCTCTCCAGAGCCGTCGGGTTCGTGCTCTCGGTGTGTGCGACCGCGGGCATCCTGCTGCTGGCGCCACCCTTCGTGCGCGCGCTGGAGCGCTGGCTGCCGCGGTGGGCGGCGATCGCCGTCGCCGTGCCGCTGGCAGCCCAGGCGGCCTGCACGCCGGTCATCGCAGCCATCTCGGCCGAGGTCTCGATCGTGGCCGTGGTGGCGAACGTGCTGGCGGCGCCCGTGGTCGCGCCGGCGACGGTCCTCGGGCTGCTGGCCGGTCTCGCGGACCTGGTGTCCCCGGCCGTCGCGTCGGTGCTCGGCACGGGTGCTGCGGCGTGCGCGGGATGGATCGTGCTGGTCGCGCACCACGCCGCGTCGCTCCCTGGGGCGAGCCTGGCCTGGTCACGCCCGTGGTGGTCGCTGCTCGTCCTCGTGCCGGTGGCCCTGTGGTGGGGGTGGCGCGCCGCGCCGCATCCGGTGCTGGTCGTCGGGCTGTGCCTGGGGCTCGCGGTGGCCATGGTCCGCCCACCGAGCCCTGGTTGGCCGCCTCCGGGCTGGGTGATGGTGGCGTGCGACGTGGGTCAGGGGGACGCGACGGTGATCCGGTCCGGTCGCGACGAGGCGGTGGTGGTCGACGCCGGCATGGCGCCGGCCGACGTGGACCGGTGCCTGCGTGGCCTCGGGGTGCGGCGGGTGCCGGCGCTGGTGCTCACCCACGGGGACGCCGACCACGTGGGTGGTCGCTCCGGGGTCGCTGCCGGGCGCGACCTCGGCGTGGTGCTCGTGGGCCGTCCCGGTGTCGGGGTCGAGGGGGTGCCGTCGCGCACCCTCGCACGCGGGGACCGGTTCACGGTGGGGGACGTGACGGCCCACGTCCTGTGGCCGCGGGCCGCGCCTGCCGACAGCGCCCGCGCGCGTGCGGACCTCGACCGCAACGGTGCGAGCGTGGTGCTGCGGGTGCGTGTGCGTGGCGTGGTGCTCATGCTCACGGGAGACGTGGGGGAGGTCGAGCAGGATCGTCTCGCCCGGTCGGGCACCGACCTGCGTGCCGATGTTCTCAAGGTCGCCCACCACGGGAGCGCCGACACCTCGTCCCGGTTCACCGAGGCGGTCGGTGCCTCGGTGGCGACGATCTCGGTCGGTGCGGACAACGACTACGGCCATCCCACCGCCGCCGCCCTGCGGATGCTGCGGGACGCCGGCACGCTGGCGCACCGCACCGACGAGGAGGGTGACGTCGCGGTGGTCGTGCGCGACGGCAGGCTGTCGGTCGTCGCTCGGGGGAGCGGTCAGCGGTCGAGGTAGCGCGCCCGGGCCAGGCACCAGACACCGTAGAGGCCGATCCCGATGGCGATGAGACCGAGCAGCCACGGCCCGAACGGCTGCTGCAGGACGGTGTGCAGAGCCTCGTCGAGGCCGCCCGAGCGGTCGGCGTCGCGGGTCAGGGCGGCGAAGCAGAACAGTCCGCCGACGATCGCGATCGAGACGCCCTTGGCCAGGTGACCGGCGGTGCCGAGGCGCAGGAGGACGTCGCCCGAGGTGCCGCTGAGTCCCTCCGGCTTCAGGTGGTCGCGGTGCTGCTCACTCAGCCCGCGCCAGGCGGTCCAGGCTCCGTAGCCGATGACCGCCAGGCCGACGATCCCCACGAGCACCGCGCCTGCCGGGAGCGACAGCAGGCGAGCCGTCCACGTCTCGTTGCCCGAGCCGCCGGAGCCGGAACCGGAACCGGTGGCGACCTGCGCTGCGCTCCAGCCCACGACGCCGTAGATGACGGCCTTCAGCAGGTCGGCCGCACGGTGCGCCCAGAGGGTGGCGCCGTCGTCCTGACGGTGGTCGAGGGCGGCCTCGAGCACGCGCCACAGCACCAGTACCGCCATGCCGGCCACGACCAGCCACAGGATCGTTCGACCGAACGGTTGCTGCGCGAGCTCGGCCAGGGCCCCCTTGGTGTCGGCCTTGCCGCTCGGGTCGCCGAGGGCCAGCTGGAGGGCGAGGAAGGCCACCACGAGGTGCACGAGTCCATACGCCACGAAGCCGAAGCGGACCAGGTGGTCCACCCACGCGTCGTCGGCGTGGGCGGCGACGTCGTCGGTGTCGATCGGCATGGCGCGAGCGTACGCCTGCGTCGGGCGGACGGCCTGTCGTCGGCGGACACTAGGGTGGTCCCGTGGCGTCGCCGTTCGGGAAGATCCTGCTCATCACGGGCAGCGCGGAGTACCTGTCCGACCGCACCCGTGCGCGAGCCGTGGCGGCGATCAAGGCCGAGGACCCGCAGTGCGACGTCGCGACCGCCACGTCCGGCGGGCTGGGTGCGGGCGAGATCTCGGGGCTGACCAGCCCGTCGTTGTTCAGCAGCGTCAGCGGGCTCGTGCTCACCGAGCTGCAGGACCTGCCCGACGTCGCCCAGGGCGAGCTGCTCGCGTACGCCGCCGACCCGAGCCCCGACGTCGCGGTCGTCCTCGTCCACGGGGGTGGCCAGAAGGGCAAGGGCCTGCTCGACAAGCTACGCGCCCAGTCGTCGGTGCACGAGGTCAAGCACGAGGCTCCCAAGTACGAGCGCGACCATGCGCGCTGGGTGGCCACGGAGCTGCGCGAGCTGGGCACCCGCATCGACGAGGAGGCGGCCACGCTCCTCGTCGCGGCCGTCGGGCAGGACCTGCGCGCCCTGGCCGGCGCCGCCGACCAGCTCGCCGCCACGCTCGACTCCGGCACCGAGGTCACCGTCGAGGTCGTGCGGCGCTACTTCGGCGGTCGGGCCGACGTCCGTGGCTACGAGATCGCCGACGCCGCCATCGACGGACGTATCAACGTGGCGCTCGAGCAGGCGCGCTGGGCCGAGACCGCCAAGGTCGCCCCGGTGCTGGTCACCAGCGCGCTCGCCACCGGCCTGCGCCAGCTCGCCCGCCTCGCCGACGCCCCACCGCGGCTGGGTGAGGGGGAGCTCGCCCGTCACGTCGGCGCGCCCCCGTTCAAGATCCGCGTGCTGCGTCGACAGCTGCAGGGGTGGGACGCGACCGGCCTGGCCCGCGCTCTCGACGCGGTCGCCCAGGCCGACCTCGACGTCAAGGGTGGCGCGGCCGAGCCCGCCTACGCGGTCGAGCGCATGGTCCTGCAGGTCGCTGCCGCCCGACGGCGCTGACGTCGAGCGGTCAGCGTGCCGGAGGTGGATGACGCACCGAATCACATGGCTCGCGGTAGGTGTGACACCTTTCGAAGCCGCTGATGGGTGCCAGGCCTACCTCCGACGGCCGGCATCCGCGGGGCCCAGGTGCCCGAGAACGACGAAGGCCCCCGGGATCACCGGGGGCCTTCGTGCACGCTGGGACGCTGCGTCAGAGCGAGGCGGCCTTCTTGGCGATCGACGACTTGCGGTTCGCGGCCTGGTTCTTGTGGATGACGCCCTTGCTGGCGGCCTTATCGAGCTTCTTGCCGGCGTCGGCGGCGAGGACCTTGGCCTGCTCGGCGTCGCCGGACTCGACCGCGGCGTGGAAGCGGCGCACAGCCGTCTTCAGCGCGGAACGCACCGACTTGTTGCGCTCGCGCGCCTCCTCGTTCTGGCGGTTCCGCTTGATCTGCGACTTGATGTTCGCCACGTGGCTGACCTGTCTCTCGTGCGTGATGGGGAGTGGTGCAAGTGTGAGGGCGCACCCGTGGGCACGCGACCGCTCACACTACCAGCGTCGGGCGGCCGGACCCAAATCGCCTGGGCAGGCCGGGCCGAGGGGTCGCGTGTCGACGACGGACCGACCGCGAACCCTTACGATCCGAGGCATGCAGACGCTCTACAACGTGCTCGTGGTGCTCCACATCATCAGCTGGGTCGTGGCCCTCGTCAGCTACGCGTCGGTCGTCCGACGGCCGCAGATCACGCCCTGGATCGCCCACGGCGTCGGCGCCGCGTTCGTCCTCGGCATCGCCCTCACCGGCATCGCCTCGGCCAGTGACGCCGTCGCGGACCCGAACAACGCCAAGGTCGGCGTGAAGCTCCTGGTCGCCCTCGTCGCCGTCGGCCTGGCCCACGGAACGCGTCGGCGGCCGTCCCCGAATCCCGTGGCTCACGTCGTCGCCGCGCTCATCGTCGTGAACGTCGCGATCGCCTACCTCTGGACGTGAGCCGCTCCGGTCCACCGCGCCGGGTGGTCGCTCCGACGGGTGTGGTCGGCGGCCTGGCCGAAGATGGGAGGATGGACCCATCATGACGAGCTCCACGACGCCGGGCACGGCGCCCCAGCCGGGATCGACCGACCCGGCCCTCCTGCGCAACTTCTGCATCATCGCGCACATCGACCACGGCAAGTCGACGCTGGCCGACCGCATGCTGCAGATCACGGGGGTCGTCGACGAGCGGGCCGCGCGAGCCCAGTACCTCGACCGCATGGACATCGAGCGTGAGCGTGGCATCACGATCAAGAGCCAGGCCGTGCGCATGCCGTTCACCAAGTCCGACGGCGACGACGCCGGTCGCCACTACGTGCTGAACATGATCGACACGCCGGGCCACGTGGACTTCACCTACGAGGTCAGCCGCTCGCTGGAGGCCTGCGAGGGCGCGATCCTCCTGGTCGACGCCGCCCAGGGCATCGAGGCGCAGACGCTGGCGAACCTCTACCTGGCGATGGACGCGGACCTGCACATCATCCCGGTCCTCAACAAGATCGACCTGCCGGGCGCGCAGCCGGAGAAGTACGCCGAGGAGATCGCCGGCATCATCGGCGGCGACCCCGACGACGTGCTCCGGGTCTCGGCCAAGACGGGGGAGGGCGTCGAGGCCCTGCTCAACCTCATTGTCGACGAGGTGCCGCCGCCCGTCGGCGACGCCGACGGCCCTCCGCGCGCCCTGATCTTCGACTCCGTCTACGACACCTACCGCGGCGTCATCACGTACGTCCGCGTGGTCGACGGCAAGCTCAGCCACCGCGACAAGATCAAGATGATGTCCACCGGCGCGGTGCACGAGATGCTCGAGGTGGGCGTCATCAGCCCCGAGGCCGTGAAGGCCGACCACCTCGGCGTCGGAGAGGTCGGCTACCTCATCACGGGCGTGAAGGAGGTCCGGCAGTCGCGGGTGGGCGACACCGTCACGTCGAACAGCCACGGTGCCGAGGAGCCCCTGGGTGGTTACGCCCACCCGAACCCCATGGTCTTCTCGGGTCTCTACCCGATCGACGGCGACGACTTCTCCACGCTGCGCGAAGCCCTCGAGAAGCTGCAGCTCAACGACGCCGCGCTCGTGTACGAGCCGGAGTCCTCGGGCGCGCTCGGCTTCGGGTTCCGCATCGGCTTCCTCGGCCTGCTGCACCTGGAGATCGTCCGTGAGCGCCTGGAGCGCGAGTTCGACCTCGACCTGATCTCGACGGCCCCCAACGTCGTCTACCGCGTGGTGATGGAGGACGGTCGCGAGATCGTGGTGACTAACCCGAGCGAGTACCCCGCGGACGGCAAGATCGCGTCGGTGCACGAGCCGGTGGTCTCGGCCACGATCCTGGCGCCGAGCGAGTACATCGGCGTGATCATGGAGCTGTGCCAGGCCCGGCGCGGCCAGCTCGGCGGCATGGACTACCTGTCCGAGGATCGCGTGGAGATCCGCTACACGCTGCCCATGGGCGAGATCATGTTCGACTTCTTCGACGCCCTCAAGAGCCGCACGAAGGGCTACGCGTCGCTCAACTACGAGGTGTCCGGCGAGCAGAAGGCCGACCTCGTGAAGGTCGACATCATGCTGCAGGGCGAGATCGTCGACGCCTTCAGTGCGATCGTCCACCGCGACTCCGCCTACGCGTACGGCGTGATGCTGGCCGGCAAGCTCAAGGAGCTCATCCCGCGCCAGCAGTTCGAGGTGCCCATCCAGGCCGCGATCGGTGCCCGCATCATCGCCCGCGAGAACATCCGCGCCATGCGCAAGGACGTGCTCGCCAAGTGCTACGGCGGCGACATCAGCCGCAAGCGCAAGCTGCTGGAGAAGCAGAAGGAGGGCAAGAAGCGGATGAAGAACATCGGCCGCGTCGAGGTCCCCCAGGAGGCGTTCATCGCCGCCCTCTCCACCGGGGACTCCACCCCGAAGTAGTCCACCGCTTCTTCGGGATCAGCGCGCTCGGAGGGCTGCGGCCACCTCGACGGCGGTCTGCGCTCCCGAGGTCAGCGCGCCCTGGATCGACGGCGTCTCACGGTGGTCGCCGCACACGAAGACACCGCCGCCGACGTCGGCGGAGCGCTGCAGCCGCAACGGCGGCGCGGCTCTCGGCAGCGCCCGGACCACGTCGTGGCGCACCAGCAGGTCCCACGTGCCGACGTCGGTGCGCCACAGGCGGGCCGCCTGCGTCAGCGCCGCTGCGTCGGAGAGACCAGCCCCCGCGAGCGCGGTGACCTGCACCAGGTCGCGCCCCGGTGGGGCGTAGCCGGGAGCGGCCGCCGAGACGACGGCGGTGTTGACCACGGGCCCCCGCTCGCCGTCGACGACCAGCAGACGGTCCTGCGGCATGCCGGCGGGTGCACTGAACCACCACGTCACGAGCCCGCCCACGGGAGGCACCTCGGGCGCCACCCCCAGCGCGGCCGCGTCGTGGACGTCGGTGGCGACGACGACGGCGCGGGCCTCGATCGAGCCGGACCCCGTGCGGACCGTGGAGCCTTGCGGACCGCGGTCGACGCCCACCACCCGCACGCCCGTCTCGGCCGGGCGTCGCAGTCCGGCGGCGAGCTGGGCGGGCAGGGCGCGCATGCCGTCGCCCGGTACGGCAGGGGTGCCGAGCAGGAACCACCGGACCAGCAGCCGTGCGTACCGGGACGAGGTGTCGCCGGTGTCGTCGGCCAGGACACCGGCCAGGAAGGGCTCCAGCACCTGCCGGCGCAGTGGCCCGCGCACCCCGGCGGAGTCGAGGGACTGTGCCAGGGTGTCGTCGGCCCGGCTCATGATGCGCTTCTCGCCGCCCAGGATCGGGGCTGCCCAGCGCGCGAGGGCCGCCAGCTCTCGCGGATGCAGCAGACCGCTGCGCAGCGTGGAGGCGAGGAGCGCGGGCTCGCGGCGCGGGTCGCCGAGGGTCGCGACCGAGGATCCGCGGCGGACCCGCACCCCGGCCGCGAACGGCTTCAGGTCCAGCGCCTCGACGTCGACCAGGTCGCGCAGAGCAGGGTAGGCCGGGTTGAGCAGCTGGAAGCCGACGTCGCAGAGGTGGCCGTCGACGACGTCGGTGCACACGCGCCCACCGACCGTGCCCGAAGCCTCCAGCAGTCGTGCATCGATGCCCATGCGCTGTAGCCGTGTCGCGCACGCCAGCCCGGCGAGTCCCGCTCCCACCACCACCACGTCAGTCCGCTCTGCCATGGACCCACGATCCCACCCCTGCTCGGGTCCGGCAGGGTTCGTCGCCTGGCCCGCCCTGCTGCTGGCCGTTATCCATGGCAGCACACCGCCCGCTCCGCAGAAGACTGCGCCGAGTGACACCGTTGTCGCCTCATCGGTCGAGCCGGCCGGGTCGATCGCGCAGTCCGTCGTGCTCAACTTTGCGCCGTGCTGCTCGGACTGACCCGAAGGAACCGGACATTGTTCTAGGGTGCTGTGCACGACGACGGCGGAGGATCACGGTGAGCGAAGAGTCCTGGCATGAGGCGCGCTTGATTCCGACATCGGGGATCAACGGAGCACAAGAGCAGGAGCGACGGGCGACGTCCGCACTGCCCGCCGTGCTCAGCATCGTCCCTGACTACAGTCGATCGTTGCTGGGGAAGCTCGGCGCTCCGGCTGGCGGCCTCGCGGCGTACATCGAAGTTCCCTTCGAGCTCGACGGCTCACGTGTGTACCCAGACGGCCTGATCCGCATCAAGGGCCGGGCTGGGCGTCAGTGGACTGCGCTCGTGGAAGTGAAGACAGGCAAGAACGTCCTTGAGACCAACCAGCTCGAGAACTACCTCGACGTTGCGCGGGCTGAGGGCTTCGATGCGCTCATCACCATCAGCAACGAGATTCCGCCGACCCCCGGGCAGCATCCGACTGCCGTGGACAAGCGGAAGCTCCGCAAGGTAGTGATGCACCACCTTCCGTGGTCTGTGGTCCTCTCCACCGCGATCATGCAGAAGGAGCACCGCGGCGTTTCGGATCCGGAGCAGGCCTGGATCCTTGGCGAGCTCATCCGGTACCTCGAGCACGAACGCTCTGGAGCACTGGATCTCGACGACATGGGATCCAACTGGGTGTCTGTCAGGGAGTCGGTGCTCGCCGGGACCCTCAAGGCGAACGACAAAGCGGCGCCAGAGGTGACCTCGCGCTTCGATGCCTTGTTGAGGTACGCCGGGCTTCGTCTGGGGCAACAGCTCGGGACCGACGTCAACCAGGTACTGACGCGCGCAGAGATCGCCGATCCGTCGATCCGAACGACCGAACTGGTGAAGTCGCTTGCCTCCGAAGGAGTCATGACCGGTGCCATCAGGATCCCGCACGTGGTCGGCGACATCGTGGTGACCGCTGATGTTCGAGCAGGGAAGCTCCAGTGCCACGTCGATGTCGACGCACCACGGGACGGGCGGGCCCTCACTCGGGTCAACTGGTTGCTGAGGCAGCTCAAGCACGCTCCCGATGACACGCGGATCGAGGTGTTCGTCGCTCGATCTCGGGCGAGCACGGCTGCAGAGCTGCTGATCCACGCTCGTGAGAACCCCAAGATGCTGGTCCTTGATCCGCAGAAGGAGATCAAGTCCTTCCGAGTGGCCTGCTCTGCCAAAGCCGGCACGAAGCGAGGTCGAGGCCGGGGCGCATTCATCGACAGCGTCATCGACCTGGTGGACGAGTTCTACGGAGAGGTGCTTCAGCACCTCAAGGCCTGGTCAGCGGCGCCACCGAAGCTGCGACAGGCCGAGGAGCCTCCGGAGCTGCCGGCTTCGCTCTCGTCGACGGCATTGTCGTCACAGGATGGCCCGGAGCCACCGGATCCCGCTTGATGTGGAGTGGACTCGAACGGGTGAGACTGCCTGACGCGCACGATCCGATCGCAGGCATCAATAGGATGCGCTCGTGAGTGCGCACGTCGAATCCGTGAACGTCGGCAGGGTGGTCGACGTCCCATGGGGGAAGCTCGGGCGGTCGGGGATCGACAAGCGTCCCGTCGCCGGGCCCGTGCAGGTCCACCGCCTCGGGCTCGAGGGCGACGAGATCGCCGACACCACGCACCACGGCGGTCCCGACCAGGCGGTCTACGCCTACGCCGCCGAGGACCTCGAGCGCTGGTCCGAGCTCGCCGGACGCACGTTCGTGCCCGGCCAGTTCGGGGAGAACCTCACCACGAGCGGGCTCGACGTGCAGGGCGCGCGGCTGGGGGAGCGGTGGGCGGTCGGCTCGACGCTCCTCGAGGTGTGCGACGTGCGCATCCCCTGCGCGGTCTTCCAGGGCTTCGTCGACGAGCCTCGTTGGGTGAGGCGCTTCGCCGAGCACGGGGTCGTCGGTGCGTACCTCAGGGTCGTGCAGGAGGGCGTCGTCCAGGCGGGGGACCCGGTGCAGGTCGTCGAACGTCGTGCCCATGACCTCACCGTCGGCGCGGCCTTCCGCGCCCTCACGACGGATCGGACGAGACTGCCGTCGTTCCAGGCCGAACCAAGGGTCTCCGCCAAGATCGCGCGTCAGATCGATGAGGTGCGCAACCACTCGTCCAGGGCCCCGAGAAGCGACCGACCAGTAGGTTAGGGTGAGCGGCACCACATTCCCCCGGAACGTCGTGTGAGGACATCCATGCCTGTGACCGCCACCCCCGAGCAGCTCAAGATCGTCGAGGACCGTGCGCCCAACGTGGCCCGCATGTTCTACGACCGTGTGGAGCAGACCCCGAACCGGGAGGCCTACCGCTACCCCGACGAGAACGAGGTCTGGCACTCGCTGACCTGGGCCCAGACCGGCGAGCAGGTGACGGCGCTCGCGGCCGGCCTGCTGGCGCTCGGCATCGGCCCGGAGGAGCGCGTCGCCATCGCCTCCGGCACGCGCCTGGAGTGGATCTTCTCCGACCTCGCGGTGCTGGCTGCCGGTGCCGCCACCACCACCGTCTACCCGACCACGATGGCCAGCGACGTCGCCTACATCCTGGCCGACTCCGACAGCCGCATCGTCTTCGCCGAGGACGACGAGCAGGTCGCCAAGCTGCGCGAGAAGCACTCCGAGCTCCCCTCCGTCACGAAGGTCGTCGTCTACGACGGCACGCCCGACGGCGACTGGGTCATCGGCTTCGACGACCTCGAGCAGCTCGGCCGTGACCACCTCGCCGCCAACCCGGACGCCGTCAAGGACCGGGTCGCGGCCATCACACCGCAGTCGCTCGCGACGCTCATCTACACGTCGGGCACGACCGGCCGGCCGAAGGGCGTGCGCCTCCTGCACGACGGCTGGACCTACGAGGGCGCCTGCATCGCGGCGGGCGGGTACCTGACCGCCGACGACCTGCAGTTCCTCTGGCTGCCCATGGCGCACTCCTTCGGCAAGGTGCTCCTCTCGACCCAGCTGCAGATCGGCTTCGCCACGGCCATCGACGGACGCGTGCCGAAGATCGTCGACAACCTGGCCATCGTCAAGCCGACGTTCATGGGCGCGGCGCCCCGCATCTTCGAGAAGGCCTACGGCCGCATCGTCGGCATGACCGAGGCCGAGGGCGGCGCGAAGCTCAAGATCTTCAAGTGGGCCGAGCAGGTGGGCATCGAGCACTCCCGCGCGGTGCGCGCCGGCAAGCCGATCTCCCCTGTCCTCAAGGCCAAGCACGGTGTGGCCGACAAGCTCGTGTTCTCGAAGGTGCGCGAGCGCTTCGGTGGCCGCGTGCGGTTCTTCATCTCCGGTGCCGCGGCGCTCTCGCCCGACATCGCCGAGTGGTTCCACGCCGCCGGCGTCCTCATCCTCGAGGGCTACGGGCTCACCGAGAACTCCGCCGGCGCCACGGTCAACCACCCGACCGACTTCAAGCTCGGCTCGGTCGGCATCCCGATGCCGGGCAGCGAGATCCGCATCGCCGAGGACGGCGAGGTCCTCGTCAAGGGCCCGCACGTCATGCAGGGGTACCACAACCTCGACTCCGAGAGCGCCTCGTCGCTCACCGAGGACGGGTGGCTGCACACCGGCGACGAGGGCCGGCTCGACGAGGACGGCTTCCTCTACATCACGGGCCGCAAGAAGGAGCTCTTCAAGACCTCCGGCGGCAAGTACGTGGCTCCGCCGCACATCGAGGGCATCTTCAAGGGCATCAGCTCGCTGACCAGCCAGATCGTGGTGCACGGCAACGAGCGCAACTTCTGCTCCGCGCTCATCACGCTCGACCCCGACGCGGTCGCCGAGTGGGCCACGGCGCACGGCATGGAGGGCAAGTCCTACTCCGAGGTCGTCTCCTCGCCGCAGATGCACGAGGTGATCTCCGGCCAGATCGACGAGCTCAACTCCAAGATCAACCGCTGGGAGACGATCAAGAAGTTCGCCATCCTGGACCACGACCTGTCGATCGAGTCCGGCGAGATCACGCCGAGCATGAAGGTCAAGCGCAACGTGGTGGAGTCGAACTACAAGGACATCCTGGACGGCTTCTACGCTTAGTCCATGACCTCGACCGAACGGCCCGCTCCCGGCACCGGGGGCGGGCCGTTCGGCGTCCCCCCGGCGGCAGCCGCATTCGGTGTGTACGTGCACGTCCCGTTCTGCTCGGTCCGCTGCGGCTACTGCGACTTCAACACCTACACCGCCGACGAGCTGGGCGAGGGCGCCACCCGCGCGACGTACGCCTCCTCGGCCCTGCAGGAGGTTCGCCGCATGGCCGAGGCCGTCGGGCCCCGCCCGGTCGAGACGGTCTTCTTCGGGGGAGGCACCCCCACCCAGCTCCCCGCCGACGACCTCGTCGGCGTGCTCCGGTCGATCGACGAGCACCTGGGGCTGCTGCCGGGGGCCGAGGTGACCACGGAGGCCAACCCCGACAGCGTCACGCCGGCATCGCTGGCGCGCCTGCGCGAGGGCGGCTTCACCCGCATCTCCTTCGGGGTGCAGTCGGCCGTGCCGCACGTGCTCGCCACGCTGGACCGGACGCACGACCCGGCACGTGTCCCCGACGCCGTGCGCTGGGCCCGGGAGGCCGGGTTCGAGCAGGTGAGCCTCGACCTCATCTACGGCACGCCGGGTGAGTCGATGGACGACTGGCGGACGAGCCTGGAGCAGGCGGTCTCCCTCGAGCCCGACCACGTCAGCGCCTACGCGCTCATCGTGGAGGACGGGACGGCCTTCGCGCGCAAGGTCCGGCGCGGTGAGGTGGTCATGCCCGACGACGACGAGACCGCCGACAAGTACCTGCTCGCCGACGCGACCCTCACCGCGGCCGGTCTGGGGTGGTACGAGCTGTCGAACTGGGCCCGCGACGAGGCCGCGCAGTGCCGGCACAACCTTCTGTACTGGCACGGCGCGGAGTGGTGGGGCGTGGGTCCGGGAGCGCACTCCTACGTCGACCGGCGACGCTGGTGGAACGTGAAGCATCCCGCCGCCTACGCCCAGCGGCTGGCGGCGGGGGAGCCGGTCGAGGCCGACGGTGAGGACATCGATGCCGCCACGGCCGCTCTCGAGCGGGTCATGCTGGAGGTCCGGCTGAGGTCCGGCCTGCCCGTCGCGGCCCTGGACGGCGCGGTGCGGGCGCAGGTGCCGGTGCTCGCCGCGCGCGGTCTGCTCGACGTCGTGGACGAGCGTCTGGTGCTCACCCTGGAGGGTCGGCTGCTCGCCGACGCCGTGGTCCGTGACCTCACGGACTAGGACGGCCGCCCCAGTCCGAAGGACTTTCGTCATTCAGATGGCGTGACCAAAGCCACAGTCCTACGGTGCTCCTGGGAGAACGAACAACTCGGGGGAGTTGGCGAGGGAGCAATGCGCATCGCGCATTGGCCAGCTCTGATCAGCATGCTGATCGGCATGGCCATCATCAGTGTGCCGACGTCTGCGGACGCGGCAGCCAAGACCGTCCTGTGCTCGGGGTACGCCTCGTGCGCGAAGAAGGGCTACACCCACGGTGGGTACGCGTCGGTGCGCTCCAGGTCGTTCTGGAACATGACGCCGGGACGCAGCTGCACGAACTACGTCGCGTACCGACTCACGAAGAACCGACTGGTCGCGCGGCCGCCCGGCACCGACGCGGCACTCACGTGGGGCGCGGCCGCACGGGCCGCCGGACTGCGGGTCAGCACGTCGGCTCCGCGCCGTGGCGACGTGGCCTGGTGGAAGGCGAACCGAGGCCTGTCCGGCAAGAAGGGGCACGTCGCCGTCGTGGAGCGAGTCCGATCGGACGGGTCCATCGTCGTCTCCGAGGACAACATGAACCGCACGTTCATGTGGCGCACCGTGCGGCGAGGATCGGGGTGGCCGTCCGGCTTCATCCGGTACCCCACGTCGGACGGGTCGCCGTCGGGAGTGCTGGAGTCGCTCACCGCGACGGACGGCATGGTGGCGGTGCGCGGCGCAGCCAGCGAGCCCGACCGGTGGGGACGTCCCGTCGCCTACACGGTGGCGCTGGGGGCGCCGCTGGACCGGGCGCCGGCGGAGACCTTCACGTTCTCCTCCGCCTACTACCGGTTCTCGTGGCGACGCACCGTCCAGGTGCGCGGCGAGCTGCGCGCCTACCTGTACGCCCACAACGGCTCCGGCACCAGGGGCAAGGACGTGCTGCTCGGCGTGGCCGACCTCGAGGTGCGGGACGACGGAACCACCCAGGGCGTCGCCGTGCCGCGAGCGAGCTGGCTCGACGACGTGGTCGCCCCGGTGGTCGGTCCGGTCACCGGCGCGGGCTGAGGGTCAGGGAGCGGTGACGAAGTCGATGAGCTCCTCGACCCGGCCCAGGAACTCCGGCTCGAGGTCGGTCCACGACCGGACGCGCGAGAGGATGTGCTGCCACGCGCGGGCGATGTCGGCCTGCTCGGCGTGCGGCCAGCCGAAGGCCGCGCAGATCCCACGCTTCCACTCGATGCTGCGCGGGACCACGGGCCAGGCGTCCACGCCGAGACGCCCTGGCTTCACGGCCTGCCACACGTCGACGTAGGGGTGCCCGACGACGAGCACGTGGTCGCGGTCCGAGAGCCTCGCGGCGATGCGCGACTCCTTGGACCCCGGGACGAGGTGGTCGACGAGGATGCCGAGGCGACGGTCGGGACCGGGGACGAGGTCGTCGACGACCCCGACGAGGTCGTCGACGCCGTGCAGCATCTCGACGGCCACGCCCTCCACCCGCAGGTCGTCGCCCCACACCTTCTCGACGAGCTCGGCGTCGTGCTTGCCCTCGACGAGGATCCGGCTGGGCAGGGCGACCCGTGCACGCTGGCCGGTGACCGCACGCGACCCGGACGCGGTGCGGGCGACGGCCTTGGGTGCGGCCGCGACGGGTGCGACGAGGACGACCGGCCGTCCTTCCAGGAGGAAGCCCGGGCCGAGCGGGAACGACTTGCGGCGCAGGTGGCGGTCCTCCAGCATCACCATGCCGAGGTCGCGCTCCACGCGGACGACCTCGCCGACCCACCCCGAGGTGACCTCCTCGACCACGATGCCGAGGTCGGCGGGGGCCTCGGTGGAGCGACCGCGCGGGGGAGCCTTCCAGTCGCCGGCCAGCACGTCCTGGCCGTAGCGCCCCGGGTGCCTGGCCTCAGCCATGCAGCACCCCGAGCAGCGTCTGGTGGAAGTCCTCCAGCTCCTCGCGGGTGATGGGCCCGCTGCTGGTGAGGATGCGGGTCGAGGGGCGGGTGAGCCCGACGGCGAGGTCGACGGCGGCCGGCCAGCTGGGCGTGACGGCCGACGGGACCGCGTCGAGCGGCGGGACGAGGTCGCCGAGCGCCACCACGTCCCCGTCGGGGACGACGAGCACCAGCTCGCCGCCCGAGGGGCCGTGGCCCAGGTGCACCACCTCGACGAACAGGTCGCCGAGGTCGGCGGCCCAGACCGAGCTGAGGGTGCCACCGCGCGACTCGTGCATGAGGAAGGTGCCGTCGGAGAGGGTGACGCGACGAGGTCGGTAGGTGAGGGTACGCGTGGTGCCCGTGACCGAGACGACCTCTCCCTCGCTCCCGATTGCTCCCACGTCGTTAGACTGGCACTTGCCCCGGGTGAGTGCCAAAGCGCCACGCCGCGTCGTCGTGCCCCGTCTGCGCGCCCCGGAGCCTCACGACCCAGCAGGCCCGATCAGCAGAGAGGAGACCGCCGTGCCGGAGGACCGAAGACTCGCCTCGGACGACCGTCGACTCGAGGTGCTGCGCGCCATCGTCGAGGACTACGTCGAGACGCAGGAACCCGTCGGTTCCCGGGCACTCGTGGAGCGGCACCAGCTCGGCGTCTCGCCGGCGACCATCCGCAACGACATGGCCGCTTTGGAGGACGAGGGCTACATCGCGCAGCCGCACACCAGCGCGGGCCGGGTGCCCACCGACAAGGGCTACCGGCTGTTCGTCGACCGGCTGTCCCAGGTGAAGGCGCTCTCGACGCCGGAGCGGCGCGCCATCGAGACCTTCCTCGGGGGAGCGGTCGACGTCGACGACGTCGTGCAGCGCAGCGTCAAGGTGCTGGCCCAGCTGACCAACCAGGTCGCGATCGTGCAGTACCCGTCGCTGACCCGCTCCACCGTGCGCCACGTCGAGGTCGTCGCGCTCGAGCACGCACGCGTGCTGCTCGTGGTGATCACCAGCAGCGGCCGGGTGGAGCAGCGCGTCGTCGAGCTCGAGTCCACCCCGGGCGACGTGCTGCTGTCCGACGTGCGCTCCCGCATCATGACGGCCACCATCGGGCAGCGCCTGCCCGAGGCGTCGTTGCGCCTGGCCGAGGTGATCGGCACGTTCGCCGAGGCCGACCGGCCCCTCGTCACGTCGGTGGTCACCACACTCACGCACGTGTTCTCCGACGAGCGGTCCGACGAGCGCATCGCCGTGGGCGGCACCGCCAACCTGGCGCGCTTCGGCCGCGACTTCGACTCCTCGATCCGCCCCGTCCTCGAGGCGCTCGAGGAGCAGGTCGTGCTCCTGAAGCTCCTCGGCGAGGCGACCACCGACCCCACCGTGCGCATCGGCCTCGAGACCGGTAGTGAGGGACTGGCGGGCACCGCCGTCGTCTCCTCGGCGTACGGCACCCCCGAGCAGGCGCTCGCCACCCTGGGCACGCTCGGACCCACCCGCATGGACTATCCAGGAACCATGGCCGCCGTCGGCGCGGTCGCCCGCTACGTCGGGCGACAGCTGGCGGACGGCTGAACAGGACGAAGGACCAATGGCACAGGACTACTACGAGCTGCTGGGCGTGTCCCGGTCGGCGACGCCCGAGGAGCTCAAAAAGGCGTACCGCCGTCTGGCGCGCCAGCTCCACCCCGACGTCAACGACGCACCCGACGCGGCCGACCGCTTCAAGGAGGTCACCACCGCCTACGAGGTGCTCTCCGACCCGCAGAAGAAGTCGGTCTACGACCGCGGCGGCAACCCGCTCGGCGGCGGGGGAGGCGCGGGCGGCTTCGCCGGCGGCGGCTTCAGCTTCGACGACATCATGGACGCGTTCTTCGGCGGTGGGGGCAACACCCGCGGGCCGCGCTCGCGCGTCCAGCGTGGCCAGGACGCACTGCTGCGCCTGCAGGTCGACCTCGCGGAGGCCGCGTTCGGCGTCACCCACGACATCAAGGTCGACACGGCGGTCGTGTGCACGCGCTGCGACGGCAGCGGTGCCGAGGACGACTCCGAGGCGGTCACCTGCGGCACGTGCCACGGGCACGGCGAGGTGCAGCACGTGCAGCGCACGCCGCTGGGCAGCGTCCGGACCGCCCGCCCGTGCCCGACGTGCCACGGCTTCGGCTCGGTCATCCCCGACCCGTGCCACGAGTGCAACGGCGACGGTCGGGTCCGGTCGCGTCGCTCGCTGACCGTCTCGATCCCCGCCGGCGTCGACCAGGGCACCCGCATCCAGCTGGCGGGCGAGGGCGAGGTCGGCCCCGGCGGCGGCCCGCCCGGCGACCTCTACATCGAGGTCGAGGTGGCCCGCCACCCCGTCTTCACGCGCAAGGGCGACCAGCTGCGCTGCCAGGTCACCCTGCCGATGACCGCGGCGGCCCTCGGCACGCACGTGGACCTGCCGACGCTCGAGGCCGACCTCGCCGACCAGGACGGGCCCGACACCGTGGGCCTGGAGGTGCCGGCGGGCACGCAGTCCGGCGAGACGCTGACCCTGCGCGGCCAGGGCGTGCCGCGGCTGCGCGGCCCCGGCCGTGGCGACCTCGTGGTCGAGATGGTCGTCGAGACCCCGGACCGGCTCGACGACGAGCAGCGCGAGCTGCTCAAGCAGCTGGCCGAGCTTCGCGGCGAGGACCGCCCCGAGGCGCAGATGGGCTCGACGCACCGGCACGGCATGTTCGGGCGCATCAAGGACGCCTTCCGCTGACGTGCGGTAGGAAGGGACCATGAGCCAAGACGACTGCCTGTTCTGCGCGATCGTCGCCGGTCGGGTCCCCGCCGACGTGGTGGCCGAGGACGAGCACGCGCTCGCGTTCCGCGACATCAGCCCGCAGGCGCCCACCCACGTGCTGGTGATCCCGCGGGTCCACCAGCCCGACGTCGGCAGCCTCGCCGAGGCCGAGCCCGAGGCGGCGGTCGGGCTGCTGCGGCTCGCGCGTCGGGTGGCGCAGGAGGCGGGCGGCTCCTACCGGCTCGTGTTCAACACCGGCGCCGACGCCCACCAGACGGTCTTCCACTGCCACGGCCACGTGCTCGCGGGTCGCTCGCTGGGCTGGCCCCCGGGCTGACGCCCTCGGGTTCTGGGAGTCCTGCTCGACCCAGGGACGATCCTGCGACGTCGGTCGCGGGTTGCGCGCGTGTCGCCTGCCCCCCGTACGATGGTGGGCAGACATGACTTCTGACTTGCCCGGGGACCAGCGACCCCACACCTTCACCGTCCCGACCAGCATCGACACCGTCGCCCTCTACGGTCCGGCCGACGCGTTCCTGCGCATCGTCGAGGACGCCTTCGACGCCACCGTGCACGCGCGCGGCAACGTCGTCACCGTCACCGGCGAGCCCGGCGAGGTGGCCCTCGTGGAGCGTCTGCTCGACGAGCTCGTCGCCATCGTGCGCACCGGCCAGGGCCTCACGGCCGAGACGGTCAAGCGCAGCATCTCGATGCTGCGCACCGAGACCCAGGAGCGCCCGGCCGAGGTGCTCAGCCTGAACATCTTGAGCAACCGCGGCCGCACCATCCGGCCCAAGACGCTCAACCAGAAGAAGTACGTCGACGCGATCGACAAGCACACGATCGTCTTCGGCATCGGCCCGGCCGGCACCGGCAAGACCTACCTCGCCATGGCCAAGGCCGTGCAGGCGCTGCAGGCCAAGGAGATCACCCGCATCATCCTCACCCGACCGGCGGTCGAGGCGGGGGAGCGGCTGGGCTACCTGCCCGGCACGCTCAGCGAGAAGATCGACCCGTACCTTCGCCCGCTCTACGACGCGCTGCACGACATGCTCGATCCCGAGACGATCCCCAAGCTGCTCACCAGCGGCACCATCGAGATCGCGCCCCTGGCCTACATGCGCGGTCGCACCCTGCAGGATGCGTTCATCATCCTCGACGAGGCGCAGAACACCACGCCCGAGCAGATGAAGATGTTCCTCACCCGCCTCGGCTTCGGCTCCCAGATCGTCGTCACCGGCGACGTCAGCCAGGTCGACCTGCCGTCGGGCCAGAAGAGCGGCCTGCGCGTCGTGCGCGACATCCTCGCCGACGTCAAGGACATCCACTTCTCCACGCTCACGTCGCAGGACGTCGTCCGCCACAAGCTGGTCGGTCGCATCGTCGCCGCCTACGACGCCTTCGAGTCGGCGCCGAGCACGGGGCAGGTGGACCATGAACGTCGACGTCCTCGATGAGTCGGGGCAGGGCGTCGACGTCGTCGCCCTCACCCGGCTATGCCGGTTCGTCATGCGGCGCATGCGGCTGCACCCGGCGACCGAGCTGACCGTCCGCCTGGTCGACACCGACACCATCGCCGTGCTCAACGAGCAGTGGATGGGCAAGAAGGGCCCCACGGACGTGCTCTCCTTCCCCATGGACGAGCTCTCGCCGGGCCGGCAGGACCGCGAGCCCGAGGAGGAGCCCGAGGGCTACCTCGGCGACATCGCCCTGTGCCCCCAGGTGGCGGCGCAGCAGGCCCCGGCAGCCGGGCACGACGCGTCCGACGAGATCGAGCTGCTCACCGTGCACGGCATCCTCCACCTGCTGGGCTACGACCACGCCACCGCCGAGGAGCACGCCGAGATGTTCGGCATCCAGGGGCGCCTGCTCCTGGAGTGGCAGCGGACGGCCGCCGGCACGGACGTCGAGGAGGGCTCCGTGGCCACCGGGCCCGGAGCCGCCGAGCCCAAGGACACGCCGCGATGACCGTGGCGATCGTCGCGTCGATCGTCCTCGCGGTCCTCGCCGGCCTGTTCGCGAGCGTCGACGCTGCTCTGTCCTCGTTCTCGCGCGCCCGCGCGGCCGAGCTCGGCGACGAGGGTCGCGGTGGTGCGGTGGCCCTCGGTCGCATCCTCGAGGACCCCGCCCCGGCCCTGAACGCCGTCCTGCTGCTGCGGGTCGTGTGCGAGACGGCGGCCATCGTCCTCGTGGCGCTGGTCGTCGACGACTACGTCGACGGACTGTGGTGGCAGATCGGCGTGGCCGTGGCGATCATGGTCGTCGTCTCCTACGTCCTCATCGGCGTCGGTCCCCGCACGCTCGGGCGCCAGCACAGCGAGTCCGTCGCGCTCGCGTCCGCCGGACCCGTGCGACTCCTCACCGCCCTCCTGGGGCCGGTTCCGCGGCTGCTGATCGTCGTCGGCAACGCCCTGACCCCCGGGCGTGGCTTCCGCGAGGGCCCGTTCGCCTCGGAGGTCGAGGTCCGCGAGCTGGTCGACCTGGCGGCGGCCAGCAGCGTCATCGAGTCCGACGAGTCCAAGATGATCCAGTCGGTCTTCGAGCTGGGCGACACGATCGTGCGCGAGGTGATGGTGCCGCGGCCCGACCTCGTGTTCATCGAGCACTCCAAGACGCTGCGCCAGGCCATGTCCCTCAGCCTGCGCAGCGGGTACTCACGGGTGCCCGTGATCGGCGAGAACCTCGACGACGTCCTGGGGATGGCCTACCTGAAGGACGTCACCAAGCGCGTCTTCGACAACCACGTGGCCGAGTCCACCGAGAAGGTCGACTCGATCATGCGACCGTGCCTGTTCGTCCCCGACACCAAGCCGGCCGACGACCTCCTCAAGGAGATGCAGGCGCAGCGCACCCACGTCGCGATCGTCGTCGACGAGTTCGGCGGGACGTCGGGCATGGTCACCATCGAGGACATCCTCGAGGAGATCGTCGGTGAGATCACCGACGAGTACGACACCGAGCCCGACGAGCTCGAGGCCCTGTCGGACGGGTCCTACCGGGTCAGCGCACGCTACGACGTCGACGACCTGGGCGAGCTGTTCGACATCGACCTCGACGACGAGGACGTCGACTCGGTCGGCGGCCTGGTCGCCAAGCACCTCGGCAAGGTGCCGATCCCCGGCAGCACGGTCGAGATCGACGGCCTGCGGCTCGTGGCCGAGGCGCCGAGCGGACGCCGCAACCGCATCGGGCGCGTGCACGTGTCGCGTCTGGAGCCCGAGCCCGTGTCCGAGCCGAGCAACGGAGGATCCCGTGACTGACCGACCCGACAGCGACCTGGAGACCCTCGCCCCGGAGGACGCCAAGCTGGCGACCCTCGCACGCGCCACCCGAGCACGCACGCAGGCCCCCGCGGGGGCCGCCGTGCGCGACCTCGACGGCCGCACCTACGCCGCCGCCCAGGTCGACCTCCCGTCGGTCCGGGTCGGGGCGCTCGAGCTGGCCGTGGCCATGGCGGTGTCGTCGGGCGCGCGCGGCCTCGAGGCCGCCCTGGTCGTCGCCGACGACCTGCCCGACGTCGCACCCGTGCGCGACCTCGCCGGCGACGGGGTGCCGGTGCTCCTCGCCGACCCGGCCGGTCGGGTCGTCGACAGGACGACCACATGAGCTTCCGGTCAGGCTTCGCCTGCTTCGTCGGTCGCCCCAACGCCGGCAAGTCCACGCTCACGAACGCGCTGGTGGGTGAGAAGGTCGCCATCACGTCGTCGAAGCCGCAGACCACGCGGCACGCCATCCGTGGTCTCGTGCACCGAGCCGACGCCCAGCTCGTGCTGGTCGACACGCCCGGTCTGCACCGTCCGCGGAACACGCTGGGACAGCGTCTCAACGACATCGTCCGCACCACCTGGGCCGAGGTCGACACGATCGCGATGTGCTTCCCCGCCGACCAGAAGATCGGCCCGGGGGACCGCTTCCTCGTCGCCGAGCTGGCCAGGATCCGGCGGGCGCCCGTGCTGGCCGTCGTCACGAAGACCGACCTCGTGGCACCCGAGCGCGTCGGGCAGCAGCTGATGGCGGTGCAGGAGGCCGGTCGCGCCGCTGGTCTGGAGTGGCGCGAGATCGTGCCCGTCTCGGCGGTCAACGGCGACCAGGTCGGGCTGTTGTCGGACCTGCTGGTGGCCACGCTGCCCGAGGGCCCGGCCCTGTACCCGGAGGGCCAGCTGACCGACGAGCCGGAGACGACGCTGGTCGCCGAGATCGTCCGCGAGGCCGCGCTGGAGGGCGTGCACGACGAGCTGCCGCACTCCATCGCCGTCGTCGTCGACGAGATGACTCCGCGTGAGGACCGTCCGGCGGACCGCCCGCTCCTCGACGTGCGGGTCAACGTGTACGTCGAGCGCGACAGCCAGAAGGGCATCGTCATCGGTCGCAAGGGTGCGCGGCTCAAGGAGATCGGCACCACCTCCCGAGGCCAGATCGAGCGTCTCCTCGGTACCCCGGTCCACCTCGACATGCACGTGAAGGTGGCCAAGGACTGGCAGCGCGACCCCAAGCAGCTGCGCAAGCTCGGCTTCTGATCCGCGTAGGGGTCAGACGGTCCTGAAGCCCGGCTCGTCCTGCGGCTCCTCGTCGGTGACCACCACCTCGGTCACCGAGGCGCGCGGCGGTCCGCCACGGCACCAGGCGACCATCCGGTCGACGGCGGCCGGCTCACCCTCGAAGGCTGCCTCGACCGTGCCGTCGGACCGGTTGGTGACCCAGCCGGTCACGCCGAGCCGGTGTGCCTCCTGCTCGCAGGACGCCCGGAAGAAGACGCCCTGCACCCGACCGTGGACGACGACGCGACGGCGGACCATGGCAGGACCGTACCGGGCCGGTGCCCGTAGGGCTCAGCTGTAGAAGCTCTTGCGCTTCGTCGTGCAGCTGGGGTTGGCGTTCGTCGTGCAGTCGCGCAGCACGAGGGTGTAGGCGCGGTCCTCCGGGATGCTGAGGTTGCGGGTGCACGACCACGAACCGTCGTTGTTGCCGACCTTGAAGCGGGAGGCCACGGTCGTGCCGTCCTTGCGGATGAGGGCCTCGGCGTAGAACGTGCTGCCCAGCGTCCCCTCGACCCGGACGCACAGCTGATCGGTGACGTCGACGTACTTGGCGGCCGAGAACGTGCCGGTGATCACCGGGTTGTCGGCCTGGGCGGGCGCGGCGCCGAGTGCGAGCGTGAGTCCCACGGCAGCGGTCGCGGCGAGGACGGTGCGGATCGTGGTCATGTGTTCCCCCGAACATGGACGTGTTTCCCACACCCTGGCACGGTGTGCGGCAACGGGGAAGGGCCCATGGCTGGCAGATGCACGCTGGTCGCGACACGATGGCGCCATGGACCCGGTGGCGGCGCTCGACGAGATCGGCTTCTGGCTGGAGCGTGCTCGGGGGTCGAGCTACCGGGTCGAGGCCTTCCGCAAGGCTGCGCGGACGCTCGCCTCGCGTGACGACGTCGAGCAGCTGGCCTCGGCCGGTCGGTTGCGCACGGTCGACGGCATCGGCGAACGGACGGCCGGTGTGGTGCTGGAGGCGCTGCAGGGGAGGGTTCCGGCCTACCTCGCCGAGCTGCGGGAGCAGGGCGACGGCCCGCTCGTCCCGGGCGGCGAGCAGGTGCGGGCAGCGCTGCGCGGCGACCTGCACGCCCACACCGACTGGTCCGACGGTGGCTCGCCGCTCGAGCTGATGGCTCGCACGGCGGCTCGGCTCGGGCACGAGTACCTCGCGATCACCGACCACTCGCCACGCCTGACCGTCGCGAACGGGCTGACGGCCGACCGGCTCGAGGCGCAGCTGGAGCTCCTCGCCGAGGTCGACGCCGAGGTCGACGGCGTCCGTGTCCTCTCCGGCATCGAGGTCGACATCCTCAAGGACGGGTCGCTCGACCAGGACGTCGCCCTGCTCGACCGGCTGGACGTCGTGGTGGCGAGCGTGCACTCGGACCTGCGGGCCGACAGCATCGCGATGACGCGGCGGATGCTCGGCGCGGTGCGGCACCCGGCCACGGACGTGCTCGGCCACTGCACCGGCCGGCTCGTGGAGGGCTCGCGCGGCAAGCGGCCGCAGAGCCGGTTCGACGCCAAGCGCGTGTTCGCCGCCTGCGCCGAGCACGACGTGGCCGTCGAGATCAACGCCCGTCCCGAGCGTGCGGACCCGCCGGACGACCTGGTGGCGCTGGCGCTCGACGCCGGCTGCCTGTTCAGCATCGACTCCGACGCGCACGCCCCCGGTCAGCTCGACTTCCTGGACCACGGCTGTGCCCGTGCCGCCGCACTGGGCGTGCCCACCGATCGCATCGTCAACACGTGGCCCGTCGACGACCTGCTCGCCTGGACGTCGCGCCGCGCCTGACCGGACCCGGGTTCGTCGCCGCGAGCAGCGCGGTCAGAGCGGCGCGGACCCGGCCGCCTCGCACACCCCGGAAGTGGCAGCGAGGATCCGGAGGTAGTCGGCGTGCACCGCGGCCGGATCCGCCTCGGTCGGCGCCTCGGCCACCGCCGCCGCGGCCCGGGCGAGTGGACGCAGCTCGGCGGCGTCGGACGTCGACAGGGTGTCGGCCTCGGCCGAGAGGTCCTCGGCGAACGCGCGCATCGCCGCGACGTCGTCACGTGCGACGTCACGGGCCACGTGCTCCTCGACGAGGTCGCACCCCGCTGCGAGGGGATCGGCGCCAGCGGCCGCGTCCTCGTCGGCGTCCGTCGAGCATCCCGTCAGCAGCACGACGACCGCGAGCGTGGCCCACGTCCTGGACGTCATCGTCGTCGTGAGCCGGGGCTCACAGGTGCGCGGCGAGGGTGCGGGCGTCGCGTGGCGAGACGGGGTCGGGGACGCGGCCGGTGACCTCGTCGTAGACGTCGACCAGCTCGCCGAGGTCGCGGACCATGCGACGAGCACGGGCCTGGCCGTCGGCGCAGTCGGCGCGGCACTCGCCGGCGGCCACGCGGTGCGCGACGGCGAGCGTGGCGAGGGACCACGCCTCGGGGGCGGTCAGGTCAGGGTTCGCGGCGAACGCCATGATGCGCGAGGCGTTGCGGTGGTGGTCGGCGTGGTCCTCGTCGAGGTCGCCCTCGCGGCTCGGGGTCGTCCGCGCGACCTCCCAGGCCGCGGCCACCTGCTCGACGTCCATGCTGTCGTGGAGGTCACCGTCGTGGGAGTCGAGCAGTGCGAGCGCGTGGTCCGCGTAGCCCTGCGCACCGGCCCGTGCCGTGGGGTCGACGAGCCGCAGCACCTGGCGGGCCTGGGCCAGCCGCAGGCGGGTCCGCAGCTCCACCGAGTCCTCGCTCGTGCCGAAGAGGCGTCCGACGAGCGGGACCAGATGGTGGCGGTCGGCGTCGCTGGACAGGTCGTTCGTCACCCTCGCCTCGTGCGCGAGCAGCGGATGGGTGCACTCCGGGCGGTCGCTCCACGGCTCTCCCGCGAGCACCGAGACGTACTCCATGACACACGCCTCGCCGGCCTCGGCGTCGTGCGCACCGGCCGTGAGCGTGGGCAGTCCCGTGGGGAGCGTCATGCCTCCATGATCCCAGGAGAGGCAAGGGTCGGCGCGTCGTCCTGCGGTGGCACCTCGGCCGGGTCTTCGCTCGCTGCTACGTCGCTCCGGCTGGGTCTTCGCCTGCGGCTGCGTCGCTCGGGTGGGACTTCGCGTGCTGCTGCGTCGCTCGGGTGGGACTTCGCGTGCTGCTGCGTCGCTCGGGTGGGACTTCGCTTGGGGCTGCGTCGCTGTGGCGGCGAGTCGGGTCGGTCTCCGAAAGGGCCTCGACCGGCAGACGGGTCCGGGGTCGAGCGAGCACTCGGAGCGCGGCGCGGGGGGACGCAAGGTTCTGCGTTCGTGCATGAGGGGGCGAAGGATGCTGCGTTCGCTACGGGATCCGGTCGTGAACGCAGCATCGTTCGGGCTTCTGCACGCGAAGGCAGAATCGTGCGTCCGATGGGGCGATGGTGCGCGGCGGTGAGGCAGGGATTCTCCCTTCTCGTGGACCGTTCCACGACGATGGAGAATCACTGCCTCTACGGGGCCAAAGTCGTCGCCATGATGCTTCCTTCGCGAGGCACGGTCCACGCGAAGGAAGAATCGTGCGTGGATCCCGCACAGAGGGAGAACCGTGGCCGCGCCCCGCAGACCCGCTCGAGCCAAGACCCACCGCTCCGGTCGAGGCCCTTTCGGAGGCCGACCCACTCGGCGTCACAGCGACGCAGCGCCGCGCACAGACCGACCGCAGCGACGCAGCAGCAAGGAAAGACCCACCGCAGCGACGCAGCAGCAAGGACAGACCCGCCGCAGCGACGCAGCACCGCGCGAAGACCCACCGCAGCACCGCGGAAAGACCCACCGCAGCGACGCAGCAGCAAGAACAGACCCACCCGCAGCGACGCAGCAGCACGGGAGAGCCCAGCCGGGCGACGCAGCAGCGAGCGAAGGCCCACGGAGCGGTCGGGAGCGCGTCAGTCGCTCAGCAGGGCGGCGAGCGTCGCGCCCACCTCGTACGCGGCGCCGAGGTGGTCGTCGTCGACGTCACCCAGGACCTGCAGGGGCTCGGCGGCCTGGCGCCAGGGGAGGGCCTCGGCGATCGAGCGCAGCGAGCGCACGGCGCCCTCGGTGTCGTAGCGGCCGTGCACCACGAGCGCGTAGGGGAGCCGACCCAAGGCGGGTGCGCCCCCACCGTCGTCGGAGAGTGCGCCGCCGATGTCGAGGAAGGTCCGGTCGAACAGGTCCTTCACGAGCCCCGACATGTAGCCGAAGTTCGCCGGGCACAGCACCACGACGCCGTCGGCGGCGAGCACGTCCGCGGCCGACGTCTCGTCGGGAGCCAGCGCCCGCACCTCGACACCCTCGATCGCGTCGTCGTTCGCACCCGCGACGACGGCGTCGCCGAGCGCCGCGGTGCCACGGGTGGGGGTGTGCCGCACCACCAGGAGCGTGGTCACCGCGTCACGTCCGTCTCGAGGCGGGCTTCGCTGCGCATCGCCCCAGTCTTGCCCGGCCGACTGTCCGGCGCCAACGCCGGGTGGTGCGCACAGCCCGGTGATCCAGGTCATAGCGGGCCGTGCGTGACGAATCACCCCTTCGACCCCACTCACTGATGTCCACCCAACCCCGCGACGACTGGAGACCTCCCATGGCCCGACCCAAGCGCAACGCCTTCGCCCTGCTCGGCTGGATCGTCTGGAAGCTGCTCGCGCTCGTCGGGCTGCCGATGGCCAAGCGGAAGCTCGAGGAGAGCAACCGGAACCGCAGCCTCACCCGCCGCCGCGGACGCCGCTGACACGTCTGCCACCGACGCACCAACGAGAGGAGCTGCCGTGAGCAGCACGACCCCGCCCACCACCGCCCAACGCCTCGGCGCCGAAGGTCTCGGCACCTTCTGGCTCGTCCTCGGCGGTTGCGGCACCGCCGTCCTCGCCGGCAAGGAGGTCGGGACCGTCGGTGTCGCGCTGGCGTTCGGCCTGACCGTGCTGACCGGCGCCTACGCCTTCGGCCCCGTCTCCGGCGGCCACTTCAACCCGGCCGTGTCCGTCGGCCTGGCGGCGGCTCGCCGGCTCGCGTGGAAGGACGTCCCCGCCTACGTCGTGGCCCAGGTCGTCGGTGCCACCGCGGCCGGTGCCGTCCTGCTGGCCATCGCGCACGGCAAGCCCGGCTTCGACGCCGTGACCTCCGGCTTCGCGACCAACGGCTTCGGTGACCGCTCGCCCGGCGGCTACGGTCTCTGGGCCGTGGTGGCCACCGAGGTCGTCCTCACCGCCTTCTTCCTCTTCGTGATCCTCGGTGCGTCGGCCAAGCGGGCCGCGGTCGGCTTCTCCGGCGTGGCGATCGGTCTGGCGTTGACCCTCATCCACCTGGTGAGCATCCCGGTGAGCAACACCTCGGTGAACCCCGCCCGGTCGCTCGGCGTCGCCTGGTTCGCCGGTGGCGACGCCCTCGCCCAGGTGTGGGTGTTCGTCCTGGCGCCCGTCGTGGGCGCCGTCGTCGCGGGCATCGCGCACGCCACGCTGCTCGGCGACGAGGAGGCCTGAGCGACGCGACGGCCTGCGGCGGCGCTGCGATCGGCCCGGGCGGAAACTCTTCGCTCCCGTGCGCCGTTGAGCCATGCAGGGGATGATGGTGCCGTCCCGAGAACCCGACCGAGGGAGTCCCATGGACGACGCTCGCGCCGCCGCTCGTCGCGTGCTGGCCAACATCGAGTCCGTCGTCGACGGCAAGCCCGAGGCGGTCGAGGCCGCCCTCGTGGTGCTGCTCGCCGAGGGACACCTGCTGATCGAGGACGTCCCCGGCGTCGGCAAGACGGTCCTCGCCCGAGCCCTCGCACGCAGCGTCGACGGATCCGTGCGGCGGATCCAGTTCACCCCCGACCTGCTGCCCTCCGACATCACCGGTGTCTCGGCCTACAACCAGCAGCGCGGGGAGTTCGAGTTCAAGCCCGGTGCCGTCTTCGCGAACATCGTCATCGGCGACGAGATCAACCGGGCGTCGCCCAAGACCCAGTCGGCGCTGCTCGAGGCGATGGAGGAGCGGCAGGTCACGGTCGACGGCCACACCCACCCCCTCGCAGCGCCGTTCAGCGTGATCGCCACACAGAACCCGTACGAGATGGAGGGGACGTACGCCCTCCCCGAGGCCCAGCGTGACCGGTTCACCGCACGCATCTCCATGGGCTACCCCGACGCCGCCGCGGAGCTGGAGATGGTGCGAGACCGCGACGTCGACAACCCGCTCGACCGGCTGCGCCCCGTGGTGACGATCGACGAGGTCCGCGAGATGATCGTCCGCACCCGCGCGGTGTTCGTCTCCGAGGCCGTGGAGCGCTACTGCGTCGACCTGGCCCGGGCCACGCGCGACGACGCCGCCCTGCGGCTCGGCGCCAGCCCACGTGCCACGCTGCAGCTGGTCAGGGCGGCCAAGGCGCGGGCCTTCGTCCACGACCGCGAGTACGTGCTGCCCGACGACGTCGACGCGCTCACGGGCCTGGTGCTGCCGCACCGACTCGTCCCGGCCCGTGGCTCGGCGCCCGTCGAGGAGACCGTGCAGCGGATCCTCGCCGCCACCCCGGTTCCCCAGGGCGCGGTCGAGCCCCGATGAGCCCGCGTCGCTCGAGGACGCCGTGAGGCGCACGTCGCTGCGCAGCTGGTCCTCCGTCCGCCCGACCCCGCGGGGGATCGGCTTCCTGGTGGCGGCCGGCGTGCTGCTGGTCGCCGCGCCCGCACTGTCCCTCCCTGCCCTGCTCAGCGTCTCGGCCATGCTTCTGGGCCTCGTGGTCATGGCCGCCGTCTTCGTGGTCGTGGGGCAGTCGAAGGTCTCGATCGAGCGCACCTTCTCTCCCGAGGTCGTGTCGCCGGGAGCGATGACGACGGCGACCGTCCGGGTCTCGAACCTGTCGGTCCTCCCGGCGCTCGAGGCGCGCTGGGTCGACACGGTCCCGAACGGGCTGAGCGCCGAGGCCAGCGGCGTGCTCCCGGCCCTCGGCGGCAGCCGCACGCGCCGGTCCCAGGTCAGGTTCCGGTACTCCGTGCAGGGACTGCGACGTGGACGGCACGCGATCGGTCCGTTGCGCGTCGAGGTGGTCGATCCCTTCGGCCTGGTGCTGCGGCGCCACTCGTTCGGTGGTGCGCAGGACCTCGTGGTGCTGCCGCGCCGGCACACCTTGTGGCCATTGGCCCCGCACGGTGCCGACCACGACGGTGCCAGCCGCGCAGCACCCCAGAACGCCGGCATCGGCGAGGACGACGTGGTCGCCCGCTCCTACATGCCCGGCGACGCCCTCAAGCGCATGCACTGGAAGGCGACCGCCCATCGAGGCGAGCTGATGGTGCGCCAGGAGGAGCAGCAGGTGAACCCGCGCGCCGGTCTGGTCCTCGAGACGCGTGCCGGGTCCCACGCGACCGGGCGGGACGGCGGTGACTGGGTGTACTCCCCGGAGCTGGAGTGGGCGGTCAGCGCCACCGCGTCCGTGCTCGGGCACCTGGTCCGGGTCGGCTACGCCGTCGCGGTCCGCGCCACGGGCAGCGCCGTCGACCGCGTGCTCGACGACGGGGACGTGCTCGACGACGCGCTGGTCGACCTCGCCGTGCTCGAGCCGTCCACCGCGCCGACCCTCGACGGGATCGATCCCGGCGAGCGGACCGTCTTCGCCGTGCTCGGTCGGCCCGACACCGATCGCGCGGCCGAGTGGGTCGACGCGCTCTCGCACGCCACCACGGTGCTGGCGCTCGTCGGAGCGGGCACGCGTGACGCCGCCCTCGACGTGCTCTCGGCCGCAGGGTGGCGCTTCGTCACGTACACGGCCCAGGACGACGTCGCCGAGCTCTGGTCGGACCTGGGGGTGAGCCGGTCCCGTGCTGCGTCCTGAAGCCTCCACCCGACGGGCCGTGACCGCGGCTCGTCGTCGACCCTGGCTCGAGCACCTGCTGGTGCTCGGGGCGCTCGCCGCGCTGCTCCTCGGCTACACGACGGTCGTGGAGGGGCGCGACTGGTGGGTGACGACGACGCTCGTGGCCGGGCTCGTCGCCCTGGTGTGCGGGGTGCTCGGGTCGGTGGCGCCACGGCTGGCGGTCCCGGTCGGGGCGGTCGTGCTGGTGCTGGTGCTGGGGTGGGTCTTCGTGCCGGAGACCTTCGCCGGTGTCGTGCCCACCGCATCGACCCTGACCGCGCTGTGGTCGTCGCTCGAGCGCGCCCAGGTCCTGGTCATGGAGGAGGCCGCCCCGGCAGCGGCCGCCCGGCCCATCGTCCTGCTGCTCGCCGGGGCGTTCGGCGCACTGGTCCTGCTGGTGGAGCTGCTGCTGCGACTGCGCCACGGTGCCCTGCTCGTCGGCGCGATCCTGGTCTCGGTCTACGCGGCGCCTGCGCTGGTGTCGGGCCAGACGCCCTCGGTGTGGCTCTTCGTCGTTCCGGCCGCCCTGTGGCTCGTGCTGCTGCGGGTCCGCACGCAGAGCGCGGCCCGCGGCTGGTCCACGGTGGTCCCCGCCCTCGGGCTTGGAGGGTCGGCCCTGCTCGTCGGCGTGTTGCTCCCGCCGGTCATGCCCGACGTCACCGCCGTGGCCAAGCCTTGGGGCGAGCCGCCGCCGCAGGTGTTCGGACGCGGCATCAACCCGATGCTCCAGCTCGGCCAGAACCTGCGCCGCAACAGCTCGGCGGTGGCAGCCACGTACACCACCACGCTCGACAGCCCGCCCTACCTGAAGGTCGCCGTGCTCCGCGACTTCGAGGGACGCACGTGGCGCCCCGCCCGGTCGCAGGCGGGCGATGCGTTCGAGAGCCGCATCGCCATCGACGACGACATCCCCACGACCGAGGCGACGACCCGCGTGCGCATCGACGAGCTGCGCAGCACCATGCTCCCCGTGCCGTACCCGGCACTCGACATCGACGGGCTGCGGGGGGCGTGGACCTATCAGCGGGCGGGGCTGACGGTCACCTCCCGCTCCGCCACCACCGTGGGCCAGGACTACTCCGTCACCAGCCTCGACCGGCAGCCGACGGCCGAGCAGATGCGCGCCCTGTCCACCGGCGCCGGCGTCGGGGCGTCGCTGCAGACGTACCTCAGCCTGCCCGGCGACGTGCCGGCCGTGGTGGGCGACACCGCGCGAGAGGTCACCGCCGGTGCCACCAACGACTACGACCGGGCGGTCGCGGTCCAGGACTACCTGCGCGACAACTTCGTCTACTCCGAGACCGCGCCGGTGGCCGAGGACTACGACGGCAACGGTGTGCGCGTCCTGGAGACGTTCCTGGAGGAGAAGGCCGGGTACTGCGTGCACTTCTCCTCGGCCATGGCCGTCATGGCCCGTGAGCTGGGCATCCCCTCGCGCATCGCCGTCGGGTACGCGCCGGGCCAGGCGGTCGGCAACGACGACGACGGCAACGCCGTGTACGAGGTCACCTCCGACGACCTGCACGCGTGGCCCGAGCTGTACTTCGACGGCGTGGGCTGGGTGGGCTTCGAGCCGACGCCCGGGGTCGGCGCACGGACCGGGTTCGAGGAGCCCGACGCACCGGAGTCGGACACGAGCGACGACACGACGGACGAGTCGACGCCGCAGCGGCAGGCGGACGCGGCCGACCGCGGCGGGTCCGTGACGCAGGAGGCCGTGGGGGTCGACGACGCGACCCCGACGGCCCCGCGCACGGCAGCCACGGTGGGTCTCGGGCTGCTCGTCGCCGCCCTGCTGCCCGGTGCGCTGCGGCACGTCCAGCGACGTCGGCGTCTGGGTGGGTCCAGTCCCGACCCGTGGTGGCGCGAGGTCGAGGCGTCCGCGCTCGACGTGGGCCTGGCGGTCCCTGTGGCCGGCACCCCGCGGGGCCTGGCCGACGTCGTCGCTCCGCGGGTCGACCCCGAGGACCTGCGTCGCGTGGTCACCGCGGTGGAGAGGTCGCGGTACGCCCGTCCCGGTACCGACGTCTCCGACGAGCGGGAGAGCGTGCGCCGGGTGGTCGACCAGGTCCGGGAGTCGGGGTCCCGCCTCGAGCGGCTGCGAGCGCGCTTCCTCCCGCGGTCGCTCTGGCGACGCCGCTAGCCGGGTGAGAGGTAGGTGCCGCGCGGAACGGGCGCCTGTATCCGCGACCTATTTACCTCCGCCCAGCGAATGACGCGGGCCACCTACCTCTGACGGCCGATCCGGCGCGCGGACGTCAGGCAGGTTCGCCGTCGCCCGCGGCCGCGTCGAGCAGGGACTTCTTCTGCACCTTGCCCATCGCGTTGCGGGGGAGCGTCTCGACGAACCGGACCTCCCGCGGTCGCTTGTGCCAGGCCAGGTCGTCCGCCACGTGGTCCACCAGGCGGGCGGCCAGCTCGTCGGTCCCGTGCCCCGGGGCCACCACCGTGTAGGCGACGATGCGCTGGCCGAGGTCCTCGTCCGGAAGGCCCAGGACGGCGACCTCCAGCACCTCCGGCACGGCGAGCATCGACGTCTCGATCTCACCGGCCCCGATGCGGTACCCGCCGGACTTGATCAGGTCGACCGACTCGCGCCCGACGATGCGGTGCAGTCCGTGGGCGTCCTTCGTCGCGAGGTCACCGGTCGAGAACCAGCCGTCGGGGGCGAGCACCTCGGCGGTGACCTCGGGCAGGTTCAGGTAGCCGTCGAAGAGCATCGGACCGCTCACCTCGAGCCGGCCGACGGTCTCCCCGTCCGCGGGCACGTCCTGCCCGTCCTCGCCCCGCACCCGCGTGCGAGCGCCCGTCACGGGGACGCCGACCCAGCCGGGACGACGCTCGCCGTCGGCGCGCGTGCTGAGCGTGATCATGGTCTCCGTCATGCCGTACCGCTCGATGAGCGCGTGGCCGGTCAGCTCGCGCAGCCGCTCGAACACGGGGACCGGGAGGGCTGCGCTGCCCGAGACCAGAAGCCGCGCCGGGGCGAGGGCCCGTGCGGCCTCGGGGTCACGGGCGATCCGCGTCCACACGGTGGGCACGCCGAAGTACATCGTCGCGCCGGCGGCGGCGTAGGCGGCAGGAGTGGGTCGTCCGGTGTGCACCACGCGGGACCCGACGTGCAGCGACCCGAGGATGCCGAGCACCAGCCCGTGCGTGTGGAAGAGGGGGAGCCCGTGGGCGACGACGTCGGCGTCGGTCCAGTCCCAGGCGTCGGCGAGCCCCTCGATGCCGGTCCGCAGCGCACGGTGGCTCATGACCACGCCCTTGGGGGCGCCGGTGGTGCCGGAGGTGTAGAGGATGATCGCCGGCGCATCGTCCTGGGCCGGCGTCGGCAGCGCGCCGTCGGCCCACGCCTCGACCTCGGGGAGGGCAAGGACGGGAAGTGCCACTCCATCGCGGGGCGGCCCGACCCAGCAGGTGGCGGCGGAGTCGGCGACCACGTGCGCGATCTCGGCCGAGCCGGCGTCGGGGGGCACCGGGACCACGGGCACGCCGGCGACGAGGCACCCGACCACCGCCACGACCGTGTCGAGGGTGGGCTCGGCGCAGACCGCGACCGGTCCGCCGTCAGGGAGGTCCCGCGCGAGCGCGGCCGCGGCGCCGCGCAGCTCGGACCAGGAGGCGGTCCGGTCGCCCACGCGCAGCGCGTCGGGACGGTCGGGTCGCCGCGTGTCGCGAAGGGCGGCGAGGAAGGTGGTCGCGTCGGTCATGAGAGCACCATCCCAGGCAGGATCAGGGTGAGGGTCAGGGCGACCGGGCCGACGACCACCATGGACAGCCCCCACCGGGTCAGCAGGCTGGTCATCCGGGGCCGCTCGTCGGGGTCGACGGTGGTGGCGACGTACGTCGCGCCCACGGTGGAGAACGGTGAGACGTCGACGATCGACGCGCACACGCCGATCGCGCAGATCATGGCCCACCCGGGGATGCCGCCGTCGGCGATGAGCGGGAGAGCGAGCGGGACCAGCGCGGCGAGCATGCCCGTGGTCGAGGCGAAGGCGGAGATCAGGCCGGCGGCGGCGCAGAGGAGCAGGGCGGCGACGACGGGGGACCCGACCTCGGCGGCGTGCTCGCCGAGCAGGTCGATGACACCCATCTGGGTGAGCACCCCGACGTAGGTGATGATGCCGCCAACCAGCAGGACCGAGCCCCAGTCGATGCGGGTCATCGCGGCCTTGCCCGCGGCGGGGTCGGCGAGGGCGAGCAGTGCGCCGAGCCCGAAGCCGATGACGCCGATGTCGGGATCGAGCCCGACCAGCGCCATGACCACGACCGCGACGACGAGCGCGGCCATGCACACCATCGTCAGGACCTGGTGCGGTGTCGGCCGACCGGGGACGCGTGGAGCGTCGTCGGCGTCGTCCCTCCCGTCCAGGGACAGCGAGGACTGACCGTACTCGGGCAGGGCCGATCCGCGGGCCACCAGCGTGCGCTCGAGGCGGGACTCGCGGCGGTCGCCGCGCCTGCGCGAGAAGAGCGCGTGCGCGACGGCCAGCAGCACGAGGTTGACCACGAGAGCGACGGCGAACAGCAGGAGCGGGCTCAGCTCGATGCCGGCGCTGTCGGCGGTGCCCCACGTGATGATGCCGAAGAGGCTCGTCGGCGCGAAGGCGCCGGCGCTGAGGCCGCAGCCCATCGACAGCGCCATGAGCATGGGGTCGATCCCGCGCTTGCGAGCGATGCTCATGCCCATCGGCGCCATCACGAGACCGCCGAGCGGGGCGCCCATGGCGGAGACGGCCGCGGTCAGCACGAAGAACGTGGAGGGCAGGATCGCGTCGCGGTTCCCGACCTTCGCGAGAGAGGTGTCGATGAGCCAGTCGATGGTGCCGTTGCTGTGGGCGATGCCGAAGAAGTACGTCACCCCGACGAGCAGCACCAGGATGCCGAGGGGGAACCCGGCGACCACCTCCTCGAGGCTCATGTCGGCGAGCCAGAGGCCGACGAGGGCGGCGATCGGGAACAGGACGATGCCGATGTTCACGTTGCGGGCGGCGGCGATGGCGAACACAGCGACGAAGATGCCGAGTGCGACCAGCTGACCGGTCATGGTGCCTCCAGGGTGGGGATCGAAGACAGGAGTCTGGTCCACCTGGTGGACCGATGTGCCGTCTGATGAAATCGGCGTGTAACGTAGAGCACACGACGACGAAGGGCAAGTGTCATGACGACGGCCAGCGTGGTGACGGCGTTCTCGGTCCTGGAGCACGTGGCCCAGCGCCAGCCCGTGGGACTGTCCGAGCTCGCGCGCGCGGCAGGGCTGCCGAAGAGCACGGTGCAGCGATGCCTGCTCACGCTGCAGGAGATCGGGTGGGTCGAGAGCTCGGGGGCCGTGCCGACGCGGTGGTCGATGTCGCTGCGCGCCCTCTCGGTCTGCGGAGGTGCCGGGGCGCGCCAGAGCCTGCGCGACGTGGCGCTGCCGATCATGAGCGACCTCCAGCTCGTCACGACCGAGACCGTCCACCTCTGCGCGCCGGACGGCGACGAGCTGGTGCTGCTCGAGAGGCTCGACACCTCGCACGCGCTCCGGGCCTTCCTGCCGCTCGGGGAGCGCATCCCGCTGCATGCCTCGGCCACGGGCCTGGCGTACCTCTCGGCCTGCGACGACGCCGTCGTCGACCACTACCTGGCCGGTCCGCTCGAGCCCCGCACCCCGAGCTCGCTCGTCGACCCCGACGAGATCCGAGCCGAGCTGGTCCGCATCCGAGCACGCGGCTACTCCGTCAACGAGAACGGCCTGTCGAGCGGCATCAGCTCCCTCGGTGCTCCCGTCCTGTCCAGGTCCGGAGTCGTCGGCGCGTTGTCGGTGTCCGGCCCCTCGATCCGTATCGAGCCCTCGAGGTTCACCGAGCTGGGCACCCAGGTGGTCGAGTCGGCGAGACGGCTGAGCCGCCTCCTCTGAGGACTCAGGCCGGGGGAGTCCCGTCGCCGAACGGCGAACCGCCCAGCTCCTCGCGGTGGTGCGCCGTCGTCCACCCGGACAGGTCCGGCCCCTTCGGCACGATGCTCGTGGGGTTGATGTCGGTCTGCACCACGTAGTAGTGCTGCTTGATCTGCTCGAAGTCGGTCGCGTCGCCGAAGCCGGGGGTCTGGTAGAGGTCGCGTGCGTAGCCCCACAGTGCCGGCATGGTGGCGAGCGTCTGGCGGTTGGCCTTGAAGTGCCCGTGGTAGACCGCGTCGAAGCGGGCCAGGGTCGTGAACAACCGCACGTCGGCCTCGGTGATCGAGTCGCCCATGAGGAAGCGACGCGTCGTCAGGCGCTCCTCGAGCCAGTCCAACGCCGTCCAGAGCCGGTCGTACGCGGAGTCGTAGGCCTCCTGCGACCCCGCGAACCCGCATCGGTAGACCCCGTTGTTCACCTCGGTGAAGACGCGGTGCATCACGTCCTCCATCTCGTCGCGCGTGGCCTCGGGCCAGAGGTCGGGAGCGCCGTCGCGGTGGTGGTCGGTCCACTCGAAGAAGAAGTCGTGGGTGATCCACGGGAAGTCGTTCGTGACCACCTGGCCGCTCTCGACCTCGACGACCGCGGGCACGGTGATGCCGCGCGGGTAGTCGGGGTAGCGGGCGAAGAAGGCGTCCTGCAGGCGGGGGATCCCGAGCACGGGATCGACGCCGTCGGGATCGAGGTCGAAGGTCCAGCTGCGCTTGTCGTGGGTGGGGCCTGCCAGGCCGAGCGAGATGGCGTCCTCGAGCCCGAGGAGGCGCCGCACGATGACCGTCCGGGTGGCCCACGGGCACGCGAGCGCGGCGACGAGTCGGTAGCGGCCGGCCTCGACGGGCCACAGGGGAGCGTCCTCGGCCGGGGGCTTGCCCGTGCCGGCCCCGCGGTCGTCCACGGGCTCGCCGCCGGTGCGCGTGATCCGGTCGGGGATGTAGTTCATGTCGCGGTCGAACTCCTGGCCGCTGGTCACGTAGGAGCCGGTCGTGGACTGGTCGCTGCTCATGACCCCAGTCTGGCCGACCTCCGTGGACGCCGCAGCGCGGTGGGGTAGTCTGGATCGTGATGTACGCGAGCCGACTCCTTCTCTGCCGCGTCGAGGTCCACTAGGTCGGGCCCCTCGGCGCGGAGTTCGTCATGCACCGGCCGCACGATGACCCAGACGAACACCCCGAGGAAGAGCCCATCATGACCGAGCCCACCCGCTCCCAGCCCGGCCACCACGGCCTGGCCAACAACGTCGTCTCGCCGCAGAAGACGTCGCCCATGCCGTTCGGCCGCTACCGGCCGTTCGCGCCGATCGACCTGCCCGACCGCACGTGGCCCGCGCAGACCATCACGCAGGCGCCGCGCTGGCTGTCCACCGACCTGCGCGACGGCAACCAGGCCCTCATCGACCCCATGACCCCGGTACGCAAGCGCCGGATGTTCGAGCTGCTCGTGCGCATGGGCTACCAGGAGATCGAGGTCGGGTTCCCGTCAGCGAGCGAGACCGACTTCCAGTTCGTCCGCTCGCTCATCGAGGACGACGTCATCCCCGACGACGTGACGATCTCGGTGCTGACCCAGGCGCGCGAAGACCTGATCGAGCGCACCACGCAGTCGCTGGCCGGCGCGCGACGGGCCAACATCCACCTGTACAACGCTGTCGCGCCGCTGTTCCGACGCGTGGTGTTCAACGCCTCGCGCGACGAGGTGCGGGCCATCGCCACGCGCGGCACGGAGCTGGTCATGAAGCACGCCGAGCAGAACATGTCCGGCACCGCGTTCGGCTACCAGTACAGCCCCGAGATCTTCACGGGCGCCGAGCTGGAGTTCAGCGTCGAGGTCTGCAACGCCGTGATGGACGTCTGGCAGCCCGAGGACGGCCGCGAGATCATCCTCAACCTGCCCGCCACGGTCGAGATGGCCACGCCCAACACCTACGCCGACCAGATCGAGTGGTTCGGCCGCAACGTCCAGCACCGCGAGAACGTGGCCATCAGCCTGCACCCGCACAACGACCGCGGCACGGCCGTCGCGGCCACCGAGCTGGCCATGATGGCCGGCGCCGACCGCGTCGAGGGCTGCCTGTTCGGCCACGGCGAGCGCACCGGCAACGTCGACCTCGTCACCGTCGGCATGAACTTGTTCAGCCAGGGCATCGACCCGCAGATCGACTTCACCGCCGGTGGCATCGGCATCGACGAGGTCCGGCGCACGGTCGAGTACTGCACGAGCCTGCCGGTGCACCCGCGTCACCCGTACGCGGGCGACCTCGTCTACACCGCCTTCTCCGGCTCCCACCAGGACGCCATCAAGAAGGGTCTGGAGGACCTCGACCGCATCGCCGCCGAGCAGGGCGTCGACGTCTCCGAGGTCCCGTGGGAGGCGCCCTACCTGCCGATCGACCCGCACGACGTCGGCCGCACGTACGAGGCCGTCATCCGGGTCAACAGCCAGTCCGGCAAGGGCGGCGTGTCGTACCTGCTGAAGACCGAGCACCAGCTCGACCTGCCGCGACGTCTGCAGATCGAGTTCAGCCGCGTCGTGCAGACGCTCACCGAGGGCGAGGCCGGCGAGATCACCGCCGACGGCATCTGGGCGGCGTTCAGCGGCGAGTACCTCGAGCGCGAGGAGCCCTACTCGCTCGTGACCTTCAGCTCCACCACGTCGGCCGACGGTCACGACCAGCAGGTCGTCGACCTCGTGGTGCGGGGCCAGGAGCGCTCGTTCAAGGGCGAGGGCAACGGCCCGGTCGACGCGTTCGTCGACGGCATGCGCCAGGCCGGGTCCGACATCCGGGTGCTCGACTACACCGAGCACGCGCTGTCGTCCGGTGGTGACGCGCTCGCCGCGGCCTACGTCGAGTGCGAGATCGCCGGCGAGATCGTGTGGGGCGTGGGCATCCACGCCAACATCGTCATGGCCTCGCTGCGCGCGGTCGTGTCGGCCGCCAACCGGGCCGAGGCCACCACGATCCCCACCGCCTGACCGGCACGTCCGGTCGACGCGGTGCACGTCGACGAGCACGGTGGCGGGACGCCGGGCCCACGAGGTCCCCGGCCCCGTCGCCGTCCTCGACGACGGCGACCGTGACGGACGTGGCGGCTTCACCCAATCGTCACCACTGCACCGTCCGGTCGGTACAGACACGGGCCCTCCTGCTGGCTAGCATCGGTGTGACGCCGACCACCCCTCGGTGTCTTCCGTACGCGACGTGACCCGTCGCCGGCCGCAGGAGGTCCCGTGTCCCGCTCCCTCAACACCGTCGCGGTGTTCGGTCTCGGGAAGGTCGGCGAGCTCGTCGCCGACCTCCTGGTCCGCGCCCAGTTCTCCGTCGTCGGGTACGACGCAGCGCCGCGCGAGGACCTGCACTTCGCGTCGCACGCCGTCGACGTCTCCGACACCACGGCCGTGCGCAAGGCCCTCACCGACGTCGACGCCGTCGTCTCCTGCCTGCCGTACCACCTCAACATCGCCGTGGCCGAGGCCGCGTACGACACCGGCACGCACTACTTCGACCTCACCGAGGACGTGCCCACCACCAACCGGGTGGTCGAGCTGAGTGCCAAGCGTCCGGAGTCGGCGTTCGTGCCGCAGTGCGGCCTCGCCCCTGGTCTCATCGGCATCGTCGGCGCCTCGCTCGCCGAGGGCTTCGAGCAGATCCGCAACATCGAGCTCAAGGTCGGCGCCCTGCCGCAGAACCCCACGGGCCTGCTCGGCTACGCCTTCAACTGGTCGGCCGAGGGCGTGGTGAACGAGTACCTCAACGACTGCGAGGTGCTGCGCTCGGGCCGCCGCCAGATGGTGCCCGCCATGACCGAGAAGGAGCGCGTGTTCATCGCCGGCATCGAGCTGGAGGCCGCCCTCACGTCCGGTGGCCTCGGCACCATGTGCCAGACCTACGAGGGGCGGGTGAGCCGCCTCGACTACAAGACGCTGCGCTACCCCGGCCACTTCCGCCAGATGCACTTCCTGTTCGACGAGCTCAACCTGCGCGAGCGTCGCGAGGAGGTCGGCCGCATCCTCGTCGACGCCAAGCCTCCGGTGAACGACGACATCGTCTACCTGCACGCCGCGGTCGAGGGCACCAAGGCCGGTCAGCCCTTCCGCGAGAACTACGTCCGCGGCTACCTGCCCATCGACATCGACGGCCGCACCTGGCGTGCCATCAGCTGGACCACGGCCGCCTCGGCGGTGTCGGTGGTCGAGCTCGTCGCCGACGGCGTGCTGCCGCACGCCGGCTTCGTCGCCCAGGAGGACATCCGCCTGGCCGACCTCTTCGCCACCACCTCAGGCCAGCTCTTCGCCTCCCACGGAAAGGTCTCCCCGGCATGACCGACGTCAGCACGCGTGCCCTCGACATCCTCCAGCGCCTCGGCGCCGGCGACCCCTTCGACGCGGCGCAGAGGAAGGGGGGAGGCGACCTGCCGGCGACGTCGCCGATCGACGGTCACGAGATGGGCCGGCTCGCCGCCCACTCCGCCGCCGACGTGGCCGACGCGGTGGGTCGTGCCCACGAGGCGTACCTGCAGTGGCGCTCCGTGCCTGCGCCGGTGCGCGGCGCGTTCGTGCGCGAGCTGGGCGAGCTGCTGCGTGAGCACAAGGACGACCTCGGCGCCCTGGTGAGCATCGAGGCCGGGAAGATCCTCAGCGAGGGCCTCGGCGAGGTGCAGGAGATGATCGACATCTGCGACCTGGCGGTCGGGCTGTCGCGCCAGCTGCACGGCCTGACGATCGCGACGGAGCGTCCCGGTCACCGGATGATGGAGCAGTGGCACCCCCTGGGTGTCGTCGGCGTCATCAGCGCCTTCAACTTCCCGGTGGCGGTCTGGTCGTGGAACGCGGCGCTCGCGTTCGTCTGCGGAGACGCCGTGGTGTGGAAGCCCTCGGAGAAGACGATGCTGACGGCGATCGCGTGCCAGGCCCTCGCCGCCGAGGCCGCGCGGCGCACCGGTGCGCCGGAGCACCTGTCGCAGGTCGTCCTCGGCGCTCGGGAGGTGGGGGAGGCGCTCGTGGACGACCCGCGCGTGCCGCTCGTCTCGGCCACCGGCTCGACCCGCATGGGCAAGGAGGTCGCGCCCCGCGTGGCGGCGCGCCTCGGCCGCACGCTGCTCGAGCTCGGCGGCAACAACGCCGCGATCGTCGCACCCAGCGCCGACCTCGACCTCGCGGTGCGAGGGATCGTGTTCTCCGCCGTCGGCACGGCCGGCCAGCGGTGCACGTCGCTGCGCCGCGTGATCGTGCACCACAGCATCAAGGACGAGCTCGTCGAGCGTCTCGCCAAGGCCTACGGCACACTGCCGATCGGCTCGCCGCTGGAGCCGTCGACGCTCGTCGGGCCGCTCGTGGACGAGGCCTCGTTCCGGGCGTTCGGCGACGCGATCTCCCGGGCCCAGGGCGACGGCGGGACGCTCGTGACCGGAGGTGGGCAGGACGTCGCGGCCAGCGACGCGACCGGCGGTGGCTACTACGTGCAGCCCGCGATCGTCGACATGCCCGGCCAGACCGAGATCGTGAAGGCCGAGACGTTCGCGCCGATCCTCTACGTGCTCGGCTACGAGACGATGGAGGAGGCGCTCGCGCTGCACAACGAGGTCGCGCAGGGCCTGTCGTCGTCGATCTTCACGCTCGACGTCCGCGAGGCCGAGACGTTCCTCTCGGCCGTGGGGTCGGACTGCGGCATCGCCAACGTCAACATCGGGCCCTCCGGCGCCGAGATCGGCGGCGCGTTCGGCGGCGAGAAGGAGACCGGCGGTGGCCGCGAGTCCGGCTCGGACGCCTGGCGCGCCTACATGCGCCGCGCGACGAACACGGTCAACTACTCCACCGAGCTCCCGCTCGCCCAGGGCGTGGAGTTCGTGTGAGTGGGGTCGGCCCCACCGAGCTGAGAACGAGGTTCGCCCGGTCCCTCTCGGAGCTCTACGGCTCGGAGGTGCCCGCCTACACGACGTTGGTGGAGGCTTGCGAGCAGGTGAACGCCGAGGTGCTCGAGCGGCGCGGTGAGGACGCCGAGCGGCTCGGCTCCATCCAGCGGGTCACCGCCGAGCGGCACGGGGCGATCCGGGTCGGTACGGCGGCCGAGCTGGCCCAGGCGGCGCGCGTCTTCGGCGCGTGCGGCATGTACCCCGTCGGGTTCTACGACCTGCGCGAGGCCACCCCGCCGATCCCCGTCGTGAGCACCGCATTCCGTCCCACCTCGCGTCACGAGCTCGCCGAGAACCCGTTCCGCGTGTTCACGTCGGTGCTGGTGGTGGACGACCGGCGCTTCTTCGACGAGCGAACCGAGGCGCAGCTGCGCGAGTTCCTCGGGTCCCGGACGCTGTTCCCCGAGGAGCTGCTCGAGCTCGCCGACCGCATGGAGAGTGAGCACGAGCTCTCCCACGACGAGACCGAGCGCTTCCTCGAGCTCGCCACGCGGGCGTTCGCGCTGTCGGACGAGCCGGTCGACCGCACCTGGTACGAGCACCTCGAGTCGATCTCGAGCGTCGCGGCCGACATCGGCGGCGTCACGTCGACGCACATCAACCACCTCACACCGCGCGTGCTCGACATCGACGCGCTCTACGCGCGCATGGGCGAGCTCGGCATCGAGATGATCGACCGCATCCAGGGCCCGCCCAGGGTGGAGCCTGGGCAGGGCGTCGACGTGCTGCTGCGGCAGACGTCGTTCCGGGCGCTCGACGAGCCGCGGCGCTTCCGCGAGGCCGACGGCTCGGTGGTCGAGGGACGACTGCGGGTCAGGTTCGGCGAGGTCGAGGCGCGCGGCGTGGCCCTGACGCCCGCCGGCCGTAACCTCTACGACGGCAGGGGCTTCCGCGCCTTCCCGACCACGGACGAGGACCTGCACCGCACCGGTCTGGCCTACTACACGCGCGACCACGCGGGACGTCTCCAGCCGATCGTCTACGAGGACTTCCTGCCGAAGTCCGCCGCCGGCATCTTCGCCTCCAACCTCACGTCCGACGGCACGGCCGACGCCCGCCGACGCGCCTCGGTGCGTGACGCCGCCTGGATGCAGGAGGCGCTCGGCCGCGAGCTCTACGACCCCTACGTGCTCTACGAGCGCGAGAGGGCGGAGGCCGGGTCGGCTACTCGACGCGCTCCATGACGGACCTGTAGCCGGTCGCGGTCTGGGTGAACGAGTCCTCGCTGCACGTGTACTGCACGGGGCCGCTGCCGGGCTGCAGCTCCTGCTCGCTCTCCTTGCCGTCGGCCAGGCGCACCGTGAGGCTGCCGTCGACCTCGCCGAGGACGAAGCTCATGGTGTCGCCGCTCGTGCTCACGTCGTAGGTGACGGTGCCCTCGAAGATCGCCTCGCCGCCCGCGGCCTCCAGGGCGAGCGTGGCAGGTGTGCCGTCGTAGGTGACCGTCTCGGTGCCGTCCTCGGTGATCTCGAGCGTGCGCTTCACGTCGGAGATGGTGAACTTTCCCTGCTCGGTGTCGACCGTCTCGGTGTGCTCGGTGGTGCGCCACGTGCCGACGAGGCACTCGTCGAGGCCGCCTGTCGCTGCGTCCTGGTCCGCCGGCGCCTCGCTCGAGGGGGCGGACCCGCCGGCCGCGGAGGGTGTCGTGGCGGTGTCGCCGTCGGACGAGCGCCCGAACGCGAACCCCGCGGCGACAGCGCCTCCGATCACCAGCACGGCGCCGAGGGTGAGGGCCACGACGACCCATGTGCGTGGCGGCTGCTTCTGCCCGCCCTGCGGCTCCGGCTGCGGAATCACCTGGGTGTCGTCGTCCACGATGCCCTCCCGAGACATTCTCCTGCGGCGTGCTCGCAGACACCTTCGCACGGATCCATGACCGCGTCGACGTCTCCGTCCCGATCACTCCTCGCCTGGTGAAGGGTTGGCGACGATCCCGACGTCGTGGAACGTCGAGAACCCTTCGAGACGCGGAGGACGGCGGGCTCAGACCCAGATGGGGGCGCCGTCGGCGGGGTCCTCGGGGAGGCGCAGCGCCGTGCGGCGGGCGATGCGGCGTGCCGTCCACGCGGCGGCGCCGGCGTCGAGCAGGTCGTCGAGGGCGGCTCCCCGTGGCGGGCTCGTGGGGAGGTCGATGCCCTCGGAGCGCAGGAGGGCGCGACGGCGGGCCGCCCCCTCGGGAAGCTTCTTGCGCTCCACCAGCGGCTCGCCCGCCAGCTCGGCGAAGCTCGACTCCGGGTGCACCTCGTGCACGGGGACGCCGGGGTCCGTGGCCAGCCAGTCGCGCACGTCGCGGATGGCGGGGAAGAGGCCGAACGACTGTCGGCTCAGGCCAAGGCCCGTCGCCTCGCGGTTCAGCCGGTTCGCCTCGGCGTACTCCGTGGCGTCGACGGCCGAGGCCGCCGGGGAGTTGAACACGGTGGACGCCCGGCCCGGCAGGCGGCGGCGTGCCTCCCGCTCCGCCGCGCGCCCCTGCGTCTCGGGCAGCGCGAGCGGGATGTCGATGCCCACGACGTCGACCGGTCCCGCCGCGTCGACCAGCTCGCCGATCGTGGGCGCGACGAGGGCCAGCGCGAGGTCGACCTCGCTCCAGCGCACCCCGATCCAGCCGCCTCGACAGCCGTCGACCCCCAGGACCTCCACGTCGGCATGGTGGCACCGTCCATGGATCGTGTCGGTGGGCGGGGGCATGCTCGAGCCATGAGCCGAGACGTGCAGGTCACCATCGACTGTGCGGGGCCGGGTGCCCTCGCCGTCTTCTGGGCCGAGGTGCTCGGCTACCAGGTGCAGCCCCCGCCACCGCCCTTCGCGTCGTGGGAGCAGGCCCTCGACGCGTTCGGCGTGCCGGAGTCCGAACGCGACTCGCGGTCCGCGGTGGTCGACCCCGCCGGCGTCGGGCCGCGGGTCTTCTTCCAGCGGGTCCCGGAGGGCAAGCCGGCCAAGAACCGCGTGCACCTCGACGTCAGGGCCGCGCCGGGTCTGGAGGGCGAGGAGCGGATGGACGCGCTGCAGGCCGAGTCCCAGCGCCTGCAGGGTCTCGGTGCCCGCGAGCTCTACCGCGTCGAGCCCGACGGGGGCATGGAGGCCGGGTTCATCACCATGGCCGACCCCGAGGGCAACGAGTTCTGCCTGGACTGACGGCCTCGCCGGCCCCGAACCGTCGGCCTGGCCAGGCATGATGGTGCGGTGAGCCTCTATCGCGACCAGGGTGTGGTGCTGCGCACCCACAAGCTGGGCGAGGCCGATCGCATCATCACCCTGCTCACCCGTCAGCGCGGCCTCGTCCGCGCGGCCGCCCGGGGGGTGCGCAAGACGTCGTCGCGGTTCGGTGGGCGGCTCGAGCCGTTCATGCACGTCGACCTCCAGCTCGCGGAGGGGCGCACCCTCGACACGATCGTCCAGGTCGAGACGCTCGGTGCCTACGCCCGCGACCTCGGCCTGGACTACCCGGCCTACACGGCGGGCACGGCGATCCTCGAGACGGCCGAACGGCTGGTCACGCACGACGGTGAGCCGGCCGTCCAGCAGTACCAGCTGCTCGTCGGCGCACTGGCCGCGCTCTCCACGCGGCGCCAGCCGCCGAGCACGCTGCTCGACTCCTACCAGCTGAGGGCGCTCGCCGTGGCCGGCTACGCCCCCAGCTTCTCCGGCTGTGCCCGGTGCGGGCTCGAAGGGCCGCACCGCAACCTGCACGTCCCCTCCGGCGGCATGCTGTGCGACGGCTGCCGCCTGCCCGGGTCGTCGGCACCCTCGCCCTTCGCCGTCACGCTCCTGGCGGCACTGCTCGCGGGCGACTGGCCGGTGGTCGCCGAGGCCGACGACCGCACCCGGCGCGAGGCCGCCGGTATCGTCAACGCGTACCTGTCGTGGCACCTGGAGCGCGGACTGCGCTCCATGGGGCACGTCGACCGTTGAGCCACCCCGAACCCGGCCAGGAGTCATGAGCCCCGCACCCGCCCGTCCTGCCCGCGCCCGGCCCGAGCCGCGCGCGCCGGAACCGCACCCGTCGGGCGCCCGTGCGCCCCAGCTCGAGCCGCACCAGGTGCCGCGCCACGTCGCCGTGGTCATGGACGGCAACGGGCGGTGGGCCAAGGAACGCGGCCTGCCGCGCACCGAGGGTCACAAGCGGGGCGAGTTCGCCCTGCTCGACGTGGTCAAGGGCGCCATCGAGGTGGGGATCGAGGCCGTGAGCGTCTACGCCTTCTCCACCGAGAACTGGAAGCGCTCGCCCGAGGAGGTCCGCTTCCTCATGGGGTTCAACCGCGACGTGGTGCACCGTCGCCGCGACGAGATGCACGCCCTGGGGGTGCGGGTCCGCTGGGCGGGTCGTCCTCGCCGGCTGTGGCGCAGCGTCATCAACGAGCTCGAGACGGCCGAGCGCCTCACACGGCACAACGACGTCCTGAGCCTCACCATGTGCGTCAACTACGGCGGCCGGGCCGAGATCGCCGACGCCGCCGCGGCACTCGCCCGCGACGTCAAGGCAGGCAAGGTCGACCCCGACCGCGTCACCGAGCGCACCTTCGCCCGCTACCTCGACGAGCCCGACCTCCCCGACGTCGACCTGTTCTGGCGGACGTCGGGCGAGCAGCGCACGAGCAACTTCCTCCCGTGGCAGTCGGCCTACGCCGAGCTGGTGTTCTCCGACATCGCCTGGCCCGACGTCGACCGGTTGGCTCTGTGGGCCGCGGTCGAGGAGTACGCCGGCCGTCAGCGTCGATTCGGGTCGGCATGAGCGGGGGCGGCATGGACACGGGCGGGGGCGCGCCCGTGCGCGGACCGAAGGCACCACCTCGGCGCCTGCTCACCGACTGGACCACCACGGCAGGCGTCGCCGGCGACGGGCTCGCGGCCCTGGTGGCGGCCGCGGACTCGGTGGCCGAGGCCATCCATCTCGCGACGCTGGGCTACGAGGTGTTCGTGCTCGACACGGTCACGCCCGACGACTCCACGCCGCCGCGGGTGCACGTGGTGCCGATCGCCGCGGCGGAGGTCCCGCAGGCTTGGCACGACCGGTTCGCCCTGGTGGTGGCCGACGTCGCGTCGTCGGCAGCGGTCGAGCCGTGCGTGGCCGAGGCGGGTCTGCTCGTCGTCATCGGCGAGGCACCGGTACCGCCCGACCTCGCGCCCGGCCTGGTCGAGGTGCGGGTGGAGGTGGGTCCCGATCCGGACTCCCCGGTGGTCGAGCGGTTCCGGGCGGTCCACGCCCGGCTGTGAGGGTTCTCTACGATCCCTGCATGCGCCTGCGTCGATCCGCCGTCCTGCTCGCCGTCGTCCCGATGCTGGGCCTCGCCGCCTGCGGCGACGACTCCGACTCCTCGAAGGCCGCCTCCGACGAGGGGTGCACCTGGACCGAGACGGGTGGCGCGGCCAAGCCCGTCGACCCGCCCGCCGACGACGCCGAGCCCGCGAGCTCCGTCGTCATCACGATCAACGGCCAGGACGTGCCCGTCGAGCTCTCGACCGAGGCCGTGTGCGCTGCGACGTCGTTCACGTCGCTCGCCGAGCAGGGCTTCTTCGACGACGCCCCCTGCAGCCGGGTGAGCGACCCGGCGGCCGTGCCCTACGGCATCGTGCAGTGCGGCGACCCGACCGGCACCGGTACCGGCGGGCCCGGGTACTCCTTCGCCGACGAGCTGACGGGGGAGGAGGCCTACCCGGCGGGCAGCGTGGCCATGGCCAACTCCGGGCCCGACACGAACGGCTCGCAGTTCTTCCTGAACTTCGCCGACTCGGACTTCCCGCCGGACTACACGGTCTTCGGCACGATCTCGGCGGACGGCCTGGCCGCGCTCGAGGACGTCGCCTCGGTCGGCGCCGAGGGTGGCGCCCCCGACGGACCGCCGGCCGAGCCGATCGTCATCGACTCGGTCCGTCCGGTCGAGTAGCGCCTGCCCCGGCTCGGTAGGGTCGAGGCATGCGTGTAGCCAGGTTCGCCGGGGACGACGATCCCCGTTTCGGAGTGGTCGGTGACGAGGACGGCACCCCCACGATCGCGGTGCTGAAGGGTGACCCGCTGTACGCGGGGTACGAGCTCACGGGCCAGAAGGTGGCGATCGACGACGTGCGCCTGCTGGCGCCGGTGATCCCGCGCAGCAAGGTGGTGTGCGTGGGCAGGAACTACGCCGCGCACGCGGCCGAGCTGGGCAACGACGTGCCCGAGACGCCGCTCGTCTTCCTCAAGCCGAACACGAGTGTCGTGGGGCCCGGTGACCCGATCGTCTACCCGGCGCAGAGCTCGGACGTGCACTTCGAGGGCGAGCTGGCCGTGGTGATCGGGCGCATCTGCAAGGACGTGCCCGCCGAGGACGTCGCCAAGGTGATCTTCGGCTACACGGTGGCCAACGACGTCACCGCGCGAGACCTGCAGCGCACGGACGGCCAGTGGGCCCGCGCCAAGGGCTTCGACAGCTTCTGCCCGCTCGGCCCGTGGATCGAGACCAACCTCGATCCCGCCGACCTCCGCGTCACCACCGAGCTCGGCGGCGAGGTCAAGCAGGACGGCCGCACCAGCGACATGGTGTTCTCCGTCGCCGACATCGTCGCCTACGTCTCCTCCTTCATGACGCTGCTGCCCGGCGACGTCATCCTGACCGGCACCCCCGACGGCGTCGGACCGATGCAGGTCGGTGACTCGGTGAGCGTGACCGTCGAGGGCATCGGCACCCTCACCAACCAGGTGGTCTCCCATGACTGACGCCAGCCCCGGCACGACCAGCCCCGAGGCGGCCAGCCCCGACACGACCAGCACCGCGTCCGTCCCCACCGTGGGCGACGACGTGCCGGTGGTGGCGCGGTTCTGCCCCTCGCCGACCGGCAACCCGCACGTCGGCATGGCGCGCACGGCGCTGTTCAGCTGGGCGTACGCACGCCACCGCGGTGGCCGCTTCGTGTTCCGCATCGAGGACACCGACGCGAGCCGCGACAGCGAGGAGTCCTACGACCTGCTGATCGACGTGATGCGGTGGCTCGGACTCGACTGGGACGAGGGCGTCGAGGTCGGCGGCCCGAACGGTCCGTACCGCCAGAGCCAGCGGATGGACGTGTACGCCGACGTCGCGCAGCGCCTGCTCGACGCAGGACTGGCGTACAAGGCCTACGACACGGCCGAGGAGCTTGAGCAGCGTCGTGACGCCGCGCGAGCCGCCGGCCGACCGAGCGGCTACGACGGCCTGCACCGTGACCTCACGCCCGAGCAGCGGGCCGCCTACGAGGCCGAGGGCCGGCAGCCGGTCATCCGGTTCAAGATGCCGCAGAAGGATTGGACCTTCGACGACCTGGTCCGCGGACCGATCACGTTCGGCGCCGAGAACGTGCAGGACTTCGTCATCGTGCGCGCCAACGGCCAGCCGCTGTACACGCTGACGAACCCCACCGACGACGCGCTCATGGGCATCACCCACGTGCTGCGCGGCGAGGACATCCTCAGCTCGACGCCCCGCCAGATCGCCATGTACGAGGCGTTCGCGCAGATCGGTCTGGGTCACGGCATGGTCCCGCGCTTCGGCCACCTGCCCTACGTCACGGGCCAGGGCAACAAGAAGCTGTCGAAGCGCGACCCCGAGTCCAACCTCCTCGGCTACCGGGAGCAGGGCTTCCTGCCCGAGGGGCTGCTCAACTACCTCGCCCTGCTGGGCTGGTCGCTCCCGGCGGTCGACGGCGTCGAGCGTGACGTGTTCACGCTCGAGGAGATGGTCGAGGCGTTCGAGATCTCCCGCGTCAACCCCAACCCGGCCCGCTTCGACCTCAAGAAGTGCGAGGCGATCAACGGCGACCACGTGCGGCTGCTCTCCGACGAGGACCTCCGCGCCCGGCTGGTGCCGCGGTTCGCCGCCGAGGGCCTCGTGCAGGATCCGCCCACGGAGGCGCAGAGCGCCATGCTGGCGGCCGCGGTGCCCCTCGTCCACGAGCGGATGGGGCTGCTCACCGAGGCCGTCTCGATGCTGCGGTTCCTGTTCGTCGACGAGGCGGACTTCACGATCGACCCCGACGACCGTGCGAAGCAGCTCGACGAGAAGGGCCTGGAGGTCGTGCAGGCCGCCCTCACGGCGCTGGAGGCCATCGGCTCGACCGTCGAGTGGTCGACGCCCACGATCGAGGGCTCGCTGCGCGCCGCGCTCGTCGACGACCTGGGGCTCAAGCCGCGGCTGGCCTTCGGTCCGGTGCGGGTGGCCGTGACCGGCAGCCGTATCTCGCCGCCCCTGTTCGAGTCGATCGAGCTGCTGGGTCGGACCCGCACGCTGGAGCGTCTGCGCGCGGCGCTCTGACCCGACCCTGGCGTCGGGGCGCGGGTGCGAACCCGGTTTGGGGGAGCGCAGCGGCGTCGGGTAAGGTTTCTCCCTGGTTCGGACGCCGTTCGCGAGGACGGTGCTCGATACCCCCATGGGGTATGGTGTAATTGGCAACACAGCGGTTTCTGGTACCGTCGTTCTAGGTTCGAGTCCTAGTACCCCAGCGAAGACCGGGTCTGCGATCCGGTCCGCGCCCCGTTGGTCTAGCGGTTATGACGCCGCCCTCTCAAGGCGGAGATCGCCGGTTCGAATCCGGTACGGGGTACGAGTCAGTGCTGTTCGCGTCGTAGGCGCGACCGGAGCTGACACATGGTCCTTTGGACCGGGGCCCCGTTGTGTAGCGGCCTAGCACGTCGCCCTCTCAAGGCGGTAGCGCGGGTTCGAATCCCGTCGGGGCTACCACGCACCACCGCAGACCCCTCGACCCATGGTCGGGGGGTCTTGCGCGTTCCTGCGGCTGTGGCGTGGTGTGTCGTTCGGCTCGGCGTCGTCCTGCTGCTGCGTTGCTCGGCTGGGGCTTCGTCCTGCGGCTGCGCTGCTCCGGGTGGGTCGTGCCGTGCTGCTGCGTCGCTGCGGCTCGTCGTCGACCTGCTCTCCGAAAGGGCCTCGACCGGCGGTCGGGTCCGGGGTCGGCTGGGCTCTCGGAGCGTGGCTCGGGGGACGCAAGGTTCTGCGTTCGTGCGTGGGAGCGCCAAGGATGCTGCGTTCGTGGTCGGATCCCGTCGTGAACGCAGCATCGTTCGGGCTTCTGCACGCGAAGGCAGAATCGTGCGTCCGATGGGGCGGTGGTGCGCGGCGGTGGGGTAGGGATTCTCCCTTCTCGTGGACCGTTCCACGACGATGGAGAATCTCTGCCCCTGCGGGGCCAAAGTCGTCGCCATGATGCTTCCTTCGCGAGGCACGGTCCACGCGAAGGAAGAATCGTGCGTGGATCCCGCGCAGAGGGAGAATCGTGGCCGCGCCCCGCAGACCCACCGAGCCCAGACGTACCGCTCCGGTCGAGGCCCTTTCGGAGACCACGCCCACTCGCAGCCACAGCGACGCAGCAGCCAGCGGACGCCCAGCCGAGCGCCGCAGCAGCGAGCGGACGCCCAGCCGCGCGACGCAGCAGCGAGCGGACGCCCAGCGGAGCGACGCAGCAGCGAGCAGACGCCCAGCCGCGCGACGCAGCAGCGAGCGGACGCTGGCCGAGAGACGCAGCAGCAGGCGAGAGCCCAGCCGAGCGCCGCAGCAAGAGGCCGTGTCCTCGGCGGCCAGGGAGCGGCGAGGGGAGTGGTGAAGGAGGGGAGTCGGCGCGCCTAGGGTGGACCCATGCCTCCTGCTCGCATCGCCGTGCTCATCGACGCCGACAACGCTCCTGCCTCCAAGATCGGCGCGATCCTCTCGCAGGTCGCGAAGTCCGGGAACGCACACGTGCGGCGTGCGTACGGCGACTGGAAGAACTCCCACCTCAAGGGCTGGGAGAGCCGGCTGCAGGAGTTCGCCATCGCGCCGGTGCAGCAGTTCGCCTACACGAAGGGCAAGAACGCCTCCGACATCGCCATGGTCATCGACGCCATGGACCTGCTGCACGCGGGCGTGGCCGACGGCTTCGCCATCGTCTCCAGCGACGCCGACTTCACGCCGCTCGTCATGCGCCTGCGGCAGTCCGGCGCCGAGGTGCTCGGCTTCGGCGGCGAGAAGGCGCCCAAGGCCTTCCAGAACGCCTGCTCGACGTTCTACAAGCTCGAGACGCTGCGCGAGGACGACGACACCGAGGACGACGTCGAGGACGTCCCCGGCAGCACCGAGGACGACGCTGCCACCACCAAGCCGTCGGCCAGCCGCACCCGGCCGTCGCAGCGCGTCGACACCGCCACGCTCAAGAGCGACCGTCAGCTCGTCCGCATGCTGCGCACCGCCGTCGACGAGGCCGCCGACGACGACGGCTGGGCCGTGCTGTCACAGGTGAGCGACCAGATCCGCAACCAGTCCTCGATCCAGCCCGGCAACTACGGCTACGCCAAGTTCAGCGGCCTGATCGAGGCCATCGACCTGTTCGAGGTCAAGCGCGACGGCAAGTCCGTCATGGTCAAGCGCAAGCGTCGCGGGCGCTAGGACGGCCGGACGCCCACGTCCGATTCCCGCGAGAACGGCTCGGTCCGGTCGGGCAGGATGGGGGCATGGACGACTTCGAGGCGCGCTACCGGGCCGTGAGCTCGCGTGACGAGCGGTTCGACGGCGTGTTCTACACCGCGGTGCGCACCACCGGCATCTACTGCCGACCGTCGTGCCCCGCCACCACCCCGCAGGCGCGCAACGTGCAGTTCCACCGCACGGCCGCGGCGGCCGAGGCGGCGGGCTTTCGCGCCTGCCGACGCTGCCGCCCGGACTGCACGCCGGGTTCGCCGGAGTGGGACGTGCGCGCCGACGTGGTCGGGCGGGCCGTCCGGCTCGTGCGCGACGGCGTGGTGGAGCGCGAGGGCGTCACCGGTCTGGCCGGCCGGCTCGGCTACAGCGAGCGCCACGTGAACCGGATGCTCACCGAGGAGCTCGGTGTGGGGGCGCTCGCACTGGCCACCTCGCAACGCACGCGCACGGCCCGGCTGCTCGTCGAGACCACTGACCTGCCCATGGCGGACGTAGCGTTCGCGTCGGGCTTCTCCTCGGTGCGCCAGTTCAACGACGCCTTCCGTCGTGCCTTCGACCGCACTCCGCGCGAGGTCCGCACCCGGGGCGCGGGCGCGGTGGCCACGGGGGAGACCCTCCCACTGCGCCTGGCGGTGCGTCGCCCGTTCCACGCCGACGCGCTCGCCCGGTTCCTCGCCGACCACGCGGTTCCGGGGCTCGAGCGTGGCGACGGACGGCTGTTCGCCCGCGTGCTGTCGCTGCCCCACGGCGCCGGTGTGGTGGAGATGCTGCTGCACGACGACCACGTGGCCTGTTGCCTCCAGCTCGTCGACCAGCGTGACCTCACCGCTGCCGTGGCCCGTGTGCGTCACCTGCTCGACCTCGACGCCGACCCCACCGCCGTGGACGCCGCCCTGGCCGCGCCGGGTCCGGCCGCGACCGACCTCGCCGACATGGTGGCCGCACGGCCCGGCCTGCGCGTGCCGGGCACGGTCGACGCGTTCGAGACCACGGTGCGCACCGTCGTCGGGCAGCAGGTCTCGGTGAGCGGGGCGCGCACGGTGATCGGCCGCGTCGTCGAGATGTCGGGCGAGCCGGTCGACCTCTCGCTGGCGCGCGAGCACGGTCTCACGCACGCGTTCCCCACGGCCGAGGCCCTGGCCGCGCTCGACCCCGAGACGCTGCCGATGCCGCGCTCGCGCGGGCGCACCGTGGTCGGCCTCGCGCACGCGGTGGCGTCGGACGAGGTGTCGCTCGACCCGGGTGTCGACCGAGACGACGCGAGCCGCGCGTTGCTCGCCCTCCCGGGGATCGGGCCGTGGACCGTCGGCTACGTGCGCATGCGCGGGCTTGGCGACCCCGACGTGCTGCTGGAGACCGACCTCGTGCTCCGCCGCATCCTCGAGGCGCGCGGCGCCACCGAGACCGACACCCGCCGGTGGAGCCCATGGCGCTCCTACGCCGGCATGCACCTGTGGACCGAGCACCTCGCGCAGCAGGCCGCGAGCAGGACGAGAGGATCGAGAGCATGAGCACGCGTTGGATGGACTCACCGATCGGCGGGCTGCGTCTGCACGCCTCCGCCGGTCTCCTGACCGCGATCGAGTTCGGGGCCGAGCCTCAGGGCCGTCCCACCCCGGACCCGCTGCTGGACGACGCCCAGCAGCAGCTGCAGGAGTACTTCACGGGCGACCGCCGGAGCTTCGACCTGCCGCTCGCGAACGACGGCACCGAGTTCCAGCGCAAGGTGTGGGGCGAGCTGCGTCGGATCCCGTTCGGGGAGACGGCCAGCTACGGCGAGATCGCCCGGCGGCTGGGCTACGAGAACGTGATCTCGCGCGCCGTAGGAGCGGCCAACGGGGCCAACCCGCTGCCGATCGTCGTGCCGTGCCACCGGGTCGTCGGCTCCGACGGCTCCCTCACCGGCTACGCCGGTGGCATCGAGCGCAAGCGGGTGCTCCTCGAGCTGGAGCGACCCGGGCTGTTCTGAGGCTCAGACCTCGGAGGCGAAGACGACCCGGTTCTCGGTGTACCGCCCGATCCCGCGGTCGTAGGGTCCGGTGCAGGTGATGAGCCGCAGCTGGGAGTCGTCGGTCTCGCCGTAGACGTCCTCGGTGGGGAAGCGGGCGTCCTGGGGGACGTCGCGTACCTCGGTCACCTCGTAGGTGCGGCGCTCCCCACGAGCATCGAGGACGCTGAGACGTTCGCCGACCGCGAGGTCGGTGAGCCGCGCGAACACCGCGGGGCCCGTTCGCGAGTCCTTGTGGCCCACGATGACGGTGGGGTAGGTCTCGCCCGGCTTGCCGCCTCCGGTGAACCAGCCGACGCGAGCAGGATCCTCGGGCACCTCGAGCTCGCCGCTCTCCTCGTCGATGCCCAGGTCGATCAGCGACTCGTCCAGACCGAGAGGCGGGATGGTCACCCTGATCGGAGCCGCGGCGACGCGCGGGGGCTGGCTCGACGCCGACGGCGACGCCGTCGCGGTCGTCTCGGTCGGCCGTGGTGCAGGAGCCCGGTCCTGCCCGCCACACCCCGCGAGGAGCGTGACGAGCAGGACTAGGCCCGCGAGCCGGCGAGGCTCAGGCACCCTGACGACGACGCACGGCCACCGCACCCGCGGCAGCGAGGCCGACGAGCGTCAGCGCGACGTACGGCGCGGCCGGGGTGGAGGCGGCGGTTCCGCCCTCACCGGTGTCGACGCCGTTGCGCGGGACCACGCGGTCCTCGTCGTCGGCCTCCGCGTCGCCGTCGTCGCCGCCGCTCTGCGGGCCACCGGTCCCGTTGGCCTCGTCCAGCAGGTCCTGGCTGAAGGCGAGCTGGCCGCGCACGGCGCCGGGCACGTTGGCGGCCGTGTGGGTGTCGGCCGAGAAGCCGGCCGGGTTCGCCTCGATCTGGTCGAGGGTGAAGCCCGTCCCGGTGTCCTGACCGTCCGCGCTCAGACCGGTCGTGAACGGTCCTTCGGAGCAACCACTGCTGTTGCGGATGTCGGAGTCCTCGGGCCCGGGGTTCGGGAACGACAGACGCGGAGGCCCGTTCTGGCCGGCCGGCGTCTGGTGGATGTGCGTGGAGGTGCGGGCGGCGCTCTGGTACGGCGGGTCGACGCCCTCGGTGGTGATGTCCCAGCAGATGATCTCCTCGTCGGAGTTGATCAGGAAGACGAACGTGCCGGAACCGTCCTCCTGGCCCACGCCGACGGTGCCGTCCGGGCCGACGACCTGGTCGCCGGTCGCCTCGGCGAAGAACGCGCTGGTGAAGGTCTGGGGGCGCTCGACCTGCTCAGTGGTGTCGGCTGTCGCGGTCGAGGCGAGTCCGCCGAGTGCCAGGGGCAGTGCGGCGGCGAGACCGGCTGCTCCGGTCCATCGAGTCGATCGGGTCATGGTCGTCCCTTCGTCGTGTGGCGTCCTGCGACGCCGGTCGTGGTGGAATACGCCGCGGCTCGCCGGTGCGTTCACGCAGGAGGCAAGGATTCTTCGCGGAGAACGTTCGCGGTCGACACGGCGTACACCTCTCCATGACCGCCTCCGTGACAGCCCTGCCGTGCCCCGGCACGCCGACGGGCCTACCGTGGAGCAACCTCGCGAGAAGGGCGGTCCGGATGGCGGCTGAGGGCTTCGACGTGCGCTCCGCGTACGCCGAGCACGGCCGTGACCTCCTGGGCTTCGCCGTGAACGCCGTGGGCGACCGTGGCCTCGCCGAGGAGTGCGTGCAGGAGACCTTCACCCGCGCCTGGCAGGCACGGGGGCGCTTCGACGCCGCCCGGGCGTCGTCGAGGACGTGGCTGTTCGCGATCGCCCGCAACGTCGTGATCGACGCGCTGCGGCATCGCGGGCGCCGTCCGATCACGCTGGTGCCGGACGTCCGGGAGCCGCGTGAGGTCCGATCGCCGGAGAGCGACCAGGTCGACGACCACGTCGGCCTGGTGTGGGCGCTGGCCCAGATCTCCGCGGACCAGCGCCGCGTGATCGTGGCGGTGCGCCTGGAGGGTCTCACCTACGATCAGCTGTCCGATCGTGACGGGGTGCCGGTCGCGACGTTGCGCACCCGGATGTTCCACGGACTGCGCGCCCTGCGTGCACTGCTCGACGAGGAGGGAGCCTCATGACCACGCCACAGGACCGCATCGACCAGCTGCTCGCGGCGGCTGCCACGGGCGACCTCGACGAGGTCGAGGCCGCCGAGCTGGAGTCGGTGCTCGCCGAACGGCCCGAGCTGCGCGCCGAGCTCGACGCGCTGCGCGGCACCGTGGGGGCGCTCGACGACTGGGCTCTCGCGGGCGGTGCGTGGAGCGACGTGCCGTCCTCGCCCGCGCTCGACGCGGCCGTCGGCCGGATCGGGGCCACCGAGGCAGCGCCTGTCACTCCCACGCCCCGTCCCCGGCCGAGCCGTCGTCGGCTGGGGCTCGCCGCCGCCGCCGTGGCCCTCGTCGCGGCCGGCTCGGCGACCACGCTCGGTGTCCAGGCGGTCGTGGACGACGGCACCGTCGAGGGTCCACCCGGCACGCTCGGCGCCGTCGAGCGGCTCACCCCGTCGGTCAGCGACGACAGCCCGCTGCCCGGGCGCGTCGATGCCGCGTTCGTCGCCCACACCTGGGGCACCGAGGCCGTGCTCGACGTGACCGGCACCCGGCCCGGCGCCGTCTACGTCGTCTACGTGGTGGACGAGCAGGGGCGCGACGTGGAGGCGGGCGCGTTCCTCGGCTCGGCGGTGGAGGTCCACTGCCGCATGAACGCCGCCGTGCTGCGCGAGGACGTCGCGGGCCTGCGCGTGGCTGACGCCTCCGGCGTCACCGTGGCGACCGCCACCGCGCCCACGCTGTGAGCCGGACTCCGGGCCCCTGCAGGTTCACCTCCGCGTCACCTCGGTCTGCCATGATTCGGCCGAGTCCGACCATGCGAGGAGCGAGATGGCCAAGGTGAAGAAGTCCGAGAAGACGTCCGGTGGCGGCGCGAAGAAGTCCTCGAAGAAGGGCGGTCAGGGCAGCGCGAAGGAGCTGGCCAAGGCTCAGGGGCAGGTCGAGAAGCTGCGCGGCTCGGTGGACCAGCTCGAGCGCAGGCTCCAGAAGGCCAAGGGCAAGGCGGCGCAGTGGAAGGCCGAGGCGCGGCAGGAGCGCTCCAAGGTGGCCAAGCTCGAGGCGAGGCTGCGCCGCGCCACCCGTGACGCCCCGGTCGACCATGCTCCACCTGCGGAGCGCGGCGACCTGCCCGTCGAGGAGTCGCTCGTCCCCGACGAGTCCTGGACCGTCGTGCGGCTGCGCGCGGCGGCCCGCGAGCAGCAGATCCCCGGTGCGTCCCGGATGACGAAGGGCGCGTTGCTCGAGGCCCTGCGCGGGTAGTCGGAGGTCAGCCGGCGCGGCGCAGGCTCTGGCTGAGCCGCTCCGCGGCGGCGGCCACGGCGGGGGCGTGCATGCGCCCCGGCTGCCGGGTGAGGCGCTCCAGCGGGCCGGAGACCGACACGGCCGCGACCACCTTGCCGGAGGGGGAGCGGACGGGGGCGGAGACCGACCCGACGCCCGGCTCGCGCTCGCCGACGCTCTGGGCCCAGCCGCGGCGCCGGACGGCGGACAGCTCGGCTGCCGAGAAGGTGGCCTTGAGCAGGCCCTTGTTCATGCGCTCGGGGTCCTCCCAGGCCAGGAGGATCTGGGCGGCGGACCCGGCCGCCATGGTGAGCTGGCCGCCGACGGGGATGGAGTCACGCAGACCGGTCGGCCGGTCCGCCGCCGCGACGCACACCCGAAAGTCGCCCTGGCGGCGGTACAGCTGCGCCGACTCGCCGGTGATGTCGCGCAGACGCGCGAGCACCGGGCCGGCGGCGGCCAGCAGACGGTCCTCGCCGGCGGCGGCGGCGAGCTCGCCGAGCCGCGGTCCGAGCACGAAGCGGCCCTGCATGTCGCGCGAGACCAGACGGTGGTGCTCGAGCGCCACGGCCAGCCGGTGGGCCGTCGGTCGGGCGAGGCCGGTCGCGGCGACGAGCCCGGCGAGGGTGGCGGGTCCGGGCTCGAGGGCCGAGAGCACGAGAGCGGCCTTGTCGAGCACACCCACTCCACTGGCGTTGTCCATGCCTTGATACTGCCGTATCGTATGGTGAGACGCAAGTGCTACGCTGACGCTGCACTGAACCACGATGCAGAGGAGAGATGATCGCGATGGGCAGGACGCTCGCGGAGAAGATCTGGGACGACCACGTCGTCCGCACGGGCTCCACCGACAACGGGGGCGAGCCCGATCTGCTCTACATCGACCTCCACCTCATCCACGAGGTCACGAGCCCGCAGGCCTTCGACGGCCTGCGTCTGTCCGGCCGCCCCGTCCGCCGGCCCGACCTGACCCTCGCCACCGAGGACCACAACATCCCGACGACGGACCTCGACAAGCCGATCGCCGACCCCGTCTCCCGCACCCAGGTCGAGACGCTGCGTCGCAACGCCGAGGAGTTCGGCGTCCGCCTGCACCCGATGGGTGACATCGACCAGGGCATCGTCCACGTGGTCGGACCGCAGCTGGGCCTCACGCAGCCGGGCATGACGATCGTGTGCGGCGACTCCCACACGTCCACCCACGGTGCCTTCGGGTCGATCGCCTTCGGCATCGGCACGAGCGAGGTCGAGCACGTGCTCGCCACGCAGTCGCTGTCGCAGGCCAAGCCGAGGATGATGGCCGTCGACGTCGACGGCACGCTGCCTCCCGGGTCGACCGCCAAGGACCTCATCCTCGCGCTCATCACCCAGGAGACGACCGGTGGCGGCCAGGGCTACATCGTCGAGTACCGCGGCGAGGCGATCCGTGCGCTCTCCATGGAGGAGCGCATGACGATCTGCAACATGAGCATCGAGTGGGGCGCCAAGGCCGGGCTCATCGCTCCGGACGAGACCACCTTCGAGTACATCCAGGGCCGCCCGCACGCTCCGCAGGGCGAGGCGTGGGACGAGGCCGTGGCGTACTGGACGAGCCTCGCCACCGACGACGACGCCCACTTCGACAAGGTCATCCGGATCGACGCGTCCGAGATCACGCCCTTCGTCACCTGGGGGACGAACCCCGGCCAGGGCGCTCCGCTCTCGGGCACGGTGCCGGACCCGGAGAGCTTCGAGGAGCCGACCGAGCGCGAGGCTGCCGCGAACGCGCTCGCCTACATGGGCCTGGAGGCCGGCACGCCGCTGCGCGACATCGCCGTCGACACCGTGTTCGTCGGCTCGTGCACGAACGGCAGGATCTCCGACCTGCGACGCGCGGCCGAGCTGATCGAGGGCCGGACGGTGGCCGCGGGCACGCGCATGCTCGTCGTGCCCGGCTCGGTGCGGGTCCGCCTGCAGGCCCAGGAGGAGGGTCTCGACCGGATCTTCACCGAGGCCGGTGCGGAGTGGCGCGGAGCGGGATGCTCCATGTGTCTCGGCATGAACCCGGACCAGCTGACCCCGGGGGAGCGCAGCGCCTCCACGTCCAACCGCAACTTCGAGGGCCGCCAGGGCAAGGGCGGCCGCACCCACCTCGTCTCGCCCGACGTCGCCGTCGCCACGGCCGTGCTGGGCCACCTGGCCAGCCCGGCCGACCTCGAGCCCGTCCCCGCGACCACAGGAGCCTGATCACGATGGAGAAGTTCACCTCGCACACCGGCGTCGGCGCCCCGCTGCGACGCAGCAACGTCGACACCGACCAGATCATCCCCGCCGTCTACCTCAAGCGCGTCACGCGCACCGGCTTCGAGGACGGATTGTTCGCGGCCTGGCGCAGCGACCCCGACTTCGTGCTGAACCGCGACGCCTTCCGCGACGCGACCGTGCTGGTGGCCGGTCCGGACTTCGGCACCGGATCGTCGCGCGAGCACGCCGTCTGGGCGCTGCAGAACTACGGCTTCAAGGCCGTGATCAGCTCCCGCTTCGGCGACATCTTCCGTGGCAACTCCGGCAAGGCCGGGCTGCTGGCCGCCCAGGTGGACGACAAGGTCGTGCAGCGCCTGTGGGACCACCTCGACGCGAACCCGGGCGCGACCGTCACGGTCGACCTCGAGTCGCGCACGGTGCGTGCCGGTGAGGGCCCTGACGCCATCGAGGACTCGTTCACGATCGACGACTACACGCGCTGGCGCCTGCTCGAGGGTCTCGACGACATCGCGATCACGCTCTCGCACGACGACGACATCGCCACGTACGAGAGCCGGCGCCCCGCGTTCAAGCCCGCCACGCTCTGACGGCACGCCCGAGCAGCACGGGGGCGCTACCCTCCGTCCATGACGACGGGGGAGGTCCGGGCCGGCACCAGGCGTGCCGCGACGGTCCTGGCGGGTCTCGTGGCCACGGCCCTGCTGACGGGCTGCGGCGTCGACGACGACGACGTGGCGGCGCTCGAGGAGCTCGCCGGCGTCGAGCGGGCCAGCTCCAGCTGCGAGCTCGGCCGCTGCAGCGTCCGTGTGGAGGTCCGCCCGACCATCCGTGCGGCCCAGCTCACCGCGGTCTTCGGCGAGGCTCGCGACACGGGCGCCACCACGGTGGAGGTCGTCGAGGGAGAGACCGACGACGCTGCCTCGTCCGATCTGCGTGACTCCGACCCTCGGGTCTCCGTGGAGCTCGACGAGGACAGCGAGCGGTCCGCGGACGGCGCCACGGCGCGCCTCGCGGTAGCCAGCTTCGATCTCGGCGGGGTCTCGTCGTGGCGTCTGTCGCGCAGGGAAGGGCGCTCGTCCCTCGCCGCCTCGGTGCAGGGGGCGCCGGCTCTGCGGTGGCCGAAGGGACGTGCGCTCTGGGATGGCGTATCGACGCTCCCCGGTCCTGACATGGTCCTCACCTCCCGATCGGTGGACAGTGCCGGCCCCAGCCGTCTCGTGGCCTCCGGTGAGTACCCCGAGCGCGCGGTCGCGTTCACCGTCGCCGTCGCCGAGGAGTTCGGGGCCTCGCGGCTCACCGGCGTCAGCATCGGGTCCGGGTCCGGGTCCGGCCCCGAGGACGAGGGCGAGGACGGGACGGGCGTGCTGCTCGCGGTCCGGTCCGCCTCCGACGCGACGGCGCTCGAGTCCCTCCTCGACGACGTTCCCGGCGGGGACGGGCTCGCCGTGTCCGTCGTGGTGGCCGACAACGTGCTCGCGGCCCGTCCCGACCCGACGCAGGACCCTGACGGAAGGGGCGCCGGCACCGAGGCCGACCGCCGCGCCCTGCTCAGCAGCCTCGAGGACGAGCCTGCGGTGAGCGCCTCGGTCCAGGCCAACGTCCTGCGTGTCCGCGCCGTGGGGACGCTCGCCGAGGTCCGCGCCGCGCTCGAGCGTGCTCGCCAGGCCCACCCGGACGCCTACGCCCGCGTGCCCGTCACGGTCGAGCCCGACACCGTGCTGCCCGGTTCTGGGACAGGTGATCCGCAGGAGCAGGAGATCGACCTGTCGACGGTCGGCAGCCTCGACCTGCTCGACCTCGTGGCCGACCTCGGCGAGGTCGACGGCGCCGGTGCGGTCGGGGTGCAGGCGCACGGCGAGACGTACGACTACCTGAAGCCGCCCTCCGACACCGACGCCTTCGTGTCCGTCCGGGCGCAGAGACCCGGCATCGACGAGCTGGACGCGGTCGTGCAGGACGTGGCCCGGGTGCTGTCCCGCTGGAAGGGCCCCGAGACGTCTCTCAGCATGTCGATCGGCGTCGAGGACCCGGAGGGGCGTCAGGCGTCGGTGGTCCTGCGCATCGACCGGCGCGCGGGCACGTGGGTCGCAAGCTCGTCGGAGCGCGGGACCGAGGACACGATCGCGAGCGGCATCCGGGCGTGGACGTCTGCGTCGTGAGCGGACCGCGATGACCAGGATCGTCGTGCAGGTCGCCTCCGTGGTGCCCGCGCCGCGGGAGGTGGTGTGGGCTCGTGTGACCTCGGTCGAGGGCATCGACCACGAGCTGCGACCATGGCTCTCGATGACGCTGCCTCGCGACGCGAGAGGGCTCGACGTGCACTCGCTCCCGGTGGGGGTTCCCCTCGGGAGGGCGTGGATCCGTCTGTTCGGGGTGCTCCCCGTCGAGTATGACGACCTCACGGTGGTCGAGCTCGACCACGGCCGTCGGTTCCACGAGGTCTCGCGGATGCTCAGCGCGCGGCGGTGGGAGCACGAGCGCACGCTCACGCCCGGCCCGGGCGGAGGCACGCACGTGCACGACCGGCTCACGGTCGAGCCGCGGTTCGCGCTCGCGGCCCCCGTGGTCCGCCGGCTCGTCGGCGCGCTGTTCGGCCACCGGCACCGGCGCCTCGCGCGGTGGTGCGCCGCGCGGTCGACCGGTCCCTAGGGCTGCTTCGTGACCGCGGCGTGGATCTGGGCGACCTGCTCGGCGATGAGCGGCACCTGGTGCAGCAGCTCCAGCTCGGACTGCAGCGCGGCGAGGAGCTCCTTGACCTCACCGAGGGCCTGCCGGGTCTCGGCCAGCGTGACGTCGACCGTGCTGAGGGTCGTGTCGACGCTGCCGAGCGTGCCGTCGACGCGACCGAGCACGCCGTCCACGTTCTTCAGCACCGTGTCGGCACGGTTGAGCACGGCGGCGGGATTCGCGGGGAGGAGGGCCATGCACGACCAACGAGCCGGAGGGCTTCTCGTCACCCCGGGCGCCGACACGGTCCCCACCGCGGGGACCGCGACGTCGAACGAGCCCCTCTCGTCATAGGCTCGCCCCCATGGATCGCCCTGCGGATCGCCTCGTGCTGCCGAGAGCCACGCGGTGGATCGTCCGCATCCTCCGTCCCTTCCTCATGGTGGCGACGAAGCGGGACTGGCGCGGCGTCGAGAAGCTGCCGACCGACGGTGGCTACGTGCTCGCCCCGAACCACCTGTCCCACCTCGACCCGATCCTCATCAGCCACTTTATGGTCGACCACCAGGTCGCGCCCCGGTTCCTGGCGAAGGACACGCTGTTCTCGGTGAAGGGGCTGGGGGCGATCCTGCACGGCGCGGAGCAGATCCCGGTCCACCGCAGCACCGAGGGCGCGGCCGAGTCCTTGCGCTCGGCCGTGGCCGCCGTCGAGTCGGGCAAGGTCGTCACCATCTACCCCGAGGGCACGATCACCCGCGACCCCGAGCTCTGGCCCATGAGCGGACGGACCGGGGCCGTGCGCGTGGCGCTGGCCACCGGTCGACCGCTCGTGCCCATGGCCCAGTGGGGAGCCCAGAAGATCCTGTGGCCCTACACCAAGGTCCCGAAGTTCCTGCCCCGCAAGACCATCCACGTCGTGATCGGCGACCCGATCGACCTGTCCGACCTCAGGGACCGGCCGCTCACCGAGGACGTCCTGCGCACCGCCACGGGACGCCTCATGGACGCGCTCACGGCCATGGTCGGCGAGATCCGCGGTGAGCTGCCGACCGGGCCCCGCATCGACGTGCACACGCTGGCCCGGCCCCGTAGCGACTTCCAGGCGCCCCTTCCAGAGAGCCCGCGGCCATCGGCCGACGACCCCGCACCGCATGACGTTGCATCCGCCGAGCCCGGCGATGCCGACACCCCGAAGGAGCCGTGATGGTCAGGACTGCCGTGATGGGAGCAGGATCGTGGGGCACCGCGTTCGCCCTGGTGCTGGCCGACGCCGGCAACGAGGTGCGGCTGTGGGGACGCCGAGCCGAGCTCTGCGACGCGATCAACGCCACTCACGAGAACGCCGACTACCTGCCGGGGATCGAGCTGCCCGAGGCCATCCGGGCCACGAACGACCCCCGCGAGGCGCTCGACGGCGCGGAGGTGGTCGTGCTGGCGGTCCCGTCGCAGCAGCTGCGTGCCAACCTCGGGGACTGGGGCGCCGCGATCGGTGACGACGCCGTCCTGGTCAGCCTCATGAAGGGTGTCGAGCTCGGGACCCACCTGAGGATGAGCGAGGTCATCGCCGAGCTCACCGGTGCGGGCCCCGAGCGCATCGCCGTGGTCACCGGGCCCAACCTCGCCAAGGAGATCGCCCGCCGCGAGCCGGCTGCCAGCGTGGTGGCGTGCGCCGACCAGGCCGTGGCCGAACGCCTCCAGCAGCTCTGCCACACCGCCGCGTTCCGGCCGTACACCAACACCGACGTCATCGGCTGCGAGCTGGGCGGCACCACGAAGAACATCATCGGCCTCGCGGTCGGGGTGTGCGTGGGACTCGGGTTCGGCGACAACACCAAGGCGTCGGTGATCACGCGCGGGCTGGCCGAGACCGCCCGCCTGGGCATCGCGATCGGGGCCGACCCGCTCACCTTCTCCGGGCTCGCGGGCATGGGCGACCTGGTCGCGACCTGCTCGTCCCCGTTGTCGCGCAACCGCAGCTTCGGCGAGAAGCTGGGCCAGGGGCTCAGCGTCGAGGAGGTCACCGCGCAGACCCGTCAGGTCGCCGAGGGCGTCAAGTCCTGCCAGTCGGTCGCCGAGCTCGCCGCCGCGCACGACGTCGACATGCCGATCGTCGCGCACGTCGCCGCGCTCATCGCCGGCGAGATGGACCCGGAGAACCTGGTCAAGGCCCTCATCTCGCGCGAGGCCAAGCCCGAGGTCCGCTGACGCAGGCGCCTTAGCGAGGCGTCAGATCGACGCGAGGGACCGTTCCACGTCGTACCAGATGTCCTCGACGTCCTCGATGCCGACGGACAGCCGCACGAGGTTCTCCGGCACGCCGGTCGGCTCCTGCTCGTGGCGGCGGCGCCGTTCCCACGTGGACTCCACGCCGCCGAGGCTCGTGGCGTAGGTGATGACGTCGGACAGCTCGGTGACCTTCTGCGCCGTCTCGGGACCGCCCAGGACCTCGAAGGAGACGATCGTGCCCCAGCCGGGGTAGCGGACGCTGGTGACCACGCGCGACGTCTCCAGCCGGCGGGCGATCTCGCGGGCGTTGGCCTCGGCGCGGTCCAGGCGCACGTGCAGGGTGCGGATGCCCCGGGTGGCGAGCCAGCACTCGAGTGCGCCGGGGATGGCACCGAGGTTCGCACGTCGTGTCTCGATGGCCCGGTGCGCGCGGTCGTTGCCGGTGACGACCGCGCCCAGGATCACGTCGCTGTGGCCGGAGATCAGCTTGGAGGCCGAGTGCACCACGAAGTCGGCTCCGAGCTCGAGCGGCTTCTGGCGCAGCGGCGTCGCGAAGGTGTTGTCGACGGCCACGGCCGTGCCGGACCGCGCGGCCTCGCTCGCGATGCGCTCGATGTCGGCCACCTCCAGCAGCGGGTTGGTGGGCGACTCCAGCCACACGAGGGCGGCGTCGTCGGCGGCGTCGATCACGGCCTGGGTGTCGGTCACGTCGACGAGCCGTAGGTCGATCAGTCCGCGCCGGGCGCGCTCGCGCAGTTGCACGAGGGTGCCGGAGTAGGCCGCAGCGGGCGCGACGACGGCTGCACGCGCGGGCACGAGGTCGAACACCGCGGTCGTGGCGGCCTGGCCGGAGGCGAACGCCAGGGCGCGTCCGCCCTCGAGGGCACCCAGCACCTCCTCGAACGCGGTCCAGGCCGGGTTGCCGTGCCGCCCGTACTCGGAGTCCCCGCCGGGCACGAGCGCGCTCGCGAGCGTGATCGGTGCGTTGAGTGGTGCCCCCGGGGTGCGAGCGGGTCGACCGGCTCCGACGGCGATCGTCGAGGAGGAGAGGTCGGGTCCGTGCATGGCGCCCATTGTGCCCCGCCGGTCCCCATCGGCCCAGGGTCCGGGGACCCCCTTCTCGCGGTGACGTGGCGCACGCTCGGGACCGGGGCGGCCGGGCTAGGCTGTCGTGCGATGAACTCCAGCGCACCGGCAGTGACTCCGACGGGGGACTCGACCGCTCGACCCAGGGTCGCCGTCGTGTTCGGCGGTCGGTCCAGCGAGCACGGGGTCTCGTGCCTCACCGCCCGCAACGTGGTGTCCGTGATCGACCGGGGTCGGTACGACGTGACCACCGTCGGGATCACCCCCGACGGACGGTGGGTGCGCGACGACCTCGGGGGCGTCGTCCCCGACGGTGGGCTGCCGCACGTCGATCCCGAGGGGGCGCCGTTCGCGTGGGAGGAGCTGCGTGACGTCGACGTGGTGCTGCCGCTGCTGCACGGCCCGTGGGGCGAGGACGGCACGATCCAGGGACTGCTCGAGATGGCGGGCGTCCGGTACGTCGGCGCCGGGGTGCTCGCCAGCTCCGTCGGCATGGACAAGCCGTTCACCAAGACCGTGTTCTCGGCCGCCGGGCTGCCGCAGATCGCCTACGTGACGATCACGCCCCGCCAGTGGGAGCTCGAGCGCGAGAAGGTGCTGGACCGGGTGCGGGCGCTGCGGCTCCCCGTGTTCGTCAAGCCCGCGCGCGCCGGCTCCAGCTCCGGGGTCACGAAGGTCGACGACCCCTCGCAGCTGGTGGCCGCGGTCGAGGCGGCTCGTGAGCACGACCCGAAGGTGATCGTGGAGGCGGCCGCGATCGACAAGCGCGAGCTCGAGGTCGGCGTGGTGCAGCGCCTCGACGGAACGGCCGAGGCGAGCGTGGTGGGCGAGGTCCGCAACGACGACGCGACCCACGACTTCTACGACTTCGAGGCCAAGTACCTCGACGGCTCGAGCGCCAACCTCGTGCCCGCCGACATCTCGGACGTGCTGTCCGAGCGGATCCGCGCCTACGCGATCCAGGCCTTCGAGGCGCTGGGCTGCGAAGGCCTCGCCCGCGTCGACTTCTTCCTGACCGGCACGGCCCCCGACGGCCTCGTGGTCAACGAGATCAACACGATGCCGGGGTTCACCTCCACGTCGATGTTCCCCGTGCTGTGGGAGGCCAGCGGTGTCTCGTACGCCGAGCTGGTCGACCGCCTGCTCCAGCTGGCCCTGCAGCGCGAGCCCGGTCTGCGCTAGGTCGGTCGCTGTGTGGCCTGCGGTCCTCGTGGACTCGCTGGTGCGCTGCTCAGGCTCGCGCTGGGTGTGGTCTGGCGAAAGAGGCCTCGACCGACGGGCTGGATGAGTGCCGGTCCGGGTCTCGGGGTCTGGCCGGTGCTGGGTGGACGCACGATTCTTCCTTCGCGCGTTCCAGCGGTGGATTCTCCACCGCTGGGGCGCTGATGCGGTGGAATTTCCACCGCACGATGCCGGCGGTCGTCAGGGCTTCTCCCTTCGCGTGGAACGGTCCACGAGAACGAAGAAGCCTTGCCCGCCCGGGAACGCTGAAGGAGAATCGTGGCGCCGCCCCGGCGCGACCCGCAGCCCGAGACTCCGGGCCGAGCCCGACGCCGACCGCCCGGTCGAGGCTCCTTTCGGAGACCACGCGCAGCGTGAGCCGAAGCAGCGCAGCAGCAGGTCGGGACGACCCGCAAGCAGCGCAGCAGCAGGTCGGGACGACCCGCCGGCAGCGCAGCAGGAAGTCGAGTCGAACCGCAGCCGACGCAGCGACGCTGCGGACGAGCCACCGCCAGCGCACGAGCGGTCAGTCCTGGATCAGTCGACGCTCAGCCGCGGCAGGGCTGCTCGACCGGGAGGTGCTTGTCGATGCTCTCGGCGAGGTCGACGAGCACGTCGGCCGCGGGGTCGTGCACGGCCGGGACGTCGACCTCGACGTTCGCGCGTCGGCCGACGGTCGTGAAGCGGAAGCCGTCGGCCGTCTGCTCGTCGAACCAGTCGATCCCGTCGACCAGCTTGCACTCGGAGGTCGGTTCGAACGCCTCGGGCGTGGGGACGCCGCAGCGCAGCACCACGGGAGGGTCGCCCCACGCAGCCGCCGGGACGTCCTGCTCGAGGGTGCGCCGCTCGAGGCCGGCCACCGACGAGGGCAGGTCGGCGATCAGTGCACCACAGTCGACGTCGGTACCCGGTGCCGTGGGGTAGGCGTCGACGAGGACGCCGCTGCCGCAGGCCGCCAGCGGGACGAGGCTCGCGGCGACGACGAGGCCGAGACGACGCCCGACGTGGCGGGGCACGGTCAGATCTTGACGACGGGGCAGGTCAGCGTGCGGGTGATGCCGGGGACCTTCTGGATGCTCTGGACCACGAGCGTGCCGAGCTGGTCCATCGAGGGACCCTCGGCGCGGACGATCACGTCGTACGGACCGGTGACGTCCTCGGACACCGTGACACCCTGGATCGCGGCGATCTCCTGCGCGACCTGGGAGGCCTTGCCGACCTCGGTCTGGACGAGGATGTAGGCCTGGACCGTCATGCTGACCTCCGTGCTCGGGAACCTCGACACCATACTCGACCTCGCAGGTGGGTCGCCGCCCGGCTGGTCCACAATGGGCGGGTGCCAGCACAGGAGCAGGGAGCGGTCGACGGCTCGAGCTCGTCGTCGGTGTCCGACGTGGGCGAGTTCGGCCTCATCGACCAGGTGCAGGCGGCTGCGGGCTCGCACGATCGGGTGCTGATCGGGCCGGGTGACGATGCTGCACACGTCCGGACCCACGACGGGACGTTCGTGGTCTCCACGGACCTGCTCGTGGAGGGCCGGCACTTCCGTCGGGACTGGTCCTCGGCGCTCGAGATCGGCCGCAAGGCCGCCGCGGCCAACCTGTCGGACGTCAACGCCATGGGAGGTGTGGCCACGGCGCTCACGGTCGGGCTCGGCGTCCCTGCCGACACCCCGTCGGCCTGGGTCGTGGAGCTGGCGAAGGGGTTCGAGCAGGAGGCCGCCCTCGTCGGTGCGCACGTGGTGGGCGGCGACATGACGGCCAGTGACGTCGTGGTGGTCGCGGTCACCGTCATGGGCGACGCGCCGCGACCGGTGCGCCGCTCGGGCGCGCTGCCCGGCGATGTCGTGGCGGTGGCGGGACGGCTCGGCTGGTCCGCTGCCGGCTACGCCGCGATGAGCCGCGGGTTCCGCTCGCCGAAGGCCGCCGTGGAGGCGCACCGCTGTCCCCGGCCTCCGTACGCGGCGGGTCCGGCGGCCGCCGATGCCGGCGCGACGGCGATGATCGACGTGAGCGACGGTCTCCTCGCCGACCTCGGGCACGTCGCCGTGGCCAGTGGGGTGCTCATCGACCTGCGGTCGTCGACGCTCGCGATCGACGAGCCCGTGCGCACGGTGGCGGAGGCGCTCGGCGCCGATCCGCTCGCGATGGTCCTGACCGGGGGCGAGGACTTCGCCCTCGCGGCCACGTTCAGCTCGGCGACCGACCTGCCGGACGGGTGGTCCGCCATCGGCTCGGTGCGCGACGTCGCCGGGGACGAGTCACCCGGGGTGCACGTCGACGACGCCCCCTGGGACGGCGACACCGGCTGGCAGCACTGGCGCTGACCGACGGCACGCAGGCACCTCGGAGTGGGCGCGTCAGTCCTGGATGCGAGCGAACGGCTGGGCGGCCTCGAGCTCGTAGGACAGCTCGAGCAGGGTGCGCTCGTCACCGTGCAGGGCCTGCAGCTGGACCCCGATCGGCAGGCCTTCGCCCGCGCGACCCATCGGCAGCGAGATCGCGGGGGAGCCCGTCGCGTTGTTGAGCGGGGTGAACGCGGCGTACCGCACGAGGCGCTCGAACATCTCCGGGAACGGGACGTTCGGGGACAGGTGGCCCAGCCGGGGGGTGGTGTGCGCCAGGACGGGGGAGAGGGCGGTGTCGAGACGGTGCTGCGCGAAGTGCTCCCGCAGCTCGTGCTCGCTGCGCTTGAGCGTGCGCAGCGCGCCCGGGGTGCGCCAGAACGACCGGGCGAAGCGGCGTGCCAGGTGCTGCGTCAGCGGGTCGGTGCCCGACTTGTCGAACTGCGGGTGCATGACCCGCTTGCCGAAGTGGTGGGTCGAGAAGGCCAGCATCGCCCAGTAGTGCTTGAACGCCTCGGCGAAGGCGTCCGCGGCGGGCAGCGGCACCTCCACGACCTCGTGCCCGAGCGACGTGAGCAGCGCGGCGGTGTCCAGCGTGGCGGCGCGCGTCTCGTCGTCGGTCGGGGAGTCGGGAACGGAGTCGACGACCAGACCGATGCGCAGGCGACGGTCACCGGGGCCCTCGACCAGGCCCACGAGCGGCAGGCCGGGGGCGGTGCGGTGGGCCTCGGCGGCGGCCAGGAAGTGGGCCGTGTCGCGCACGGTGCGGGTGACGACGCCGTTGCACACGACGTCGACGGGCATCTGGGCGGCGTGGGCGTCGGGCGCCAGCCGGTCCCGGGTGGGCTTGAGCCCCACGAGGCCGCACGCGGCGGCGGGGATGCGGATGGAGCCCCCGCCGTCGTTGGCGTGGGCGATCGGCACCACGCCGGACGCCACGAGCGCAGCAGCGCCGCCGGACGACGCGCCGCTGGAGAAGTCGGTGTCCCACGGGTTGCGGGTGGGATCGGCCCGGTCGAACTCCGTGCTGGCGCTCCAGCCGAACTCCGGGAGGGAGGACTTGCCGAGCGGGACGAGGCCGGCGGCGCGCAGCTGCGTGGTGAACGGCGCGTCGGCAGCGGCCGGGGTCGCCGGGATGGCACGCGAGCCCTGCCGCGTGGGCAGGCCCGCGACGTCGGTGTTGTCCTTGACGAACGACGGGACGCCGGCGAGCCGACCCGTCAGGGGGCCGGCCGCCAGGGCGAGCGCACGCTCGAAGTCGTCGACGACGATCGCGTTGAGGTGCGGCTCGACCGCGGCTGCGCGGGCGACGGCAGCCTGAGCAGCCTCGACGGCGCTGATGCTTCCATCGGCGATCGAGGCTGCCACGCCGACGGCGTCGAGCTCACCGAGAGCGTCGTCGCCGAAGGCATGGACGTGCTTCAGCGGCTGACCTTGCCGGCCTTGAGGCACGACGTGCAGACGTTCAGGCGCTTGGGCGTGCCGTCGACGACGGCGCGCACGCGCTGGATGTTGGGGTCGAAACGACGCTTCGTGCGTCGGTGCGAGTGGGACACGTTGTGGCCGAAGCCCGGTCCCTTGGTGCACACGTCACAAACCGCTGCCACAGTGACCACTCCTGCTAACTCGATACGGGGATTCGTCGGACGACGAAAGATGAGGGGCGCCCGCACGGCGGGCAACCGCTCAAGGATAGCCGATGCCCACCGGGCGGGGCCAATCGCCCGTCGCGGGTGCCACCGGTACGTCGTGGGGCCACGCTAACCTCACCCCATGGTGCTGCGCCTGCGTCCCGACGCCTTCCGTGCGTGGACCCAGCTGTGCGTGCAGGCGCTGTCGGCCACCCGGGCCGAGATCGACGCGCTCAACGTGTTCCCGGTCCCCGACAGCGACACCGGCACCAACGCCTACCTGACCTTCGTGGCCGGCGCCGACGCGGTGGCGGCACTGCCCGACGACGTCGCCCTCGCCGACCTCGTCCGCGCCCACACCGACGGTCTGCTCACGGGCGCCAAGGGCAACAGCGGCGTCATCCTCTCCCAGCTCGTGCGCGCCACCTTCCACGACCTGTCCCTCGACGCCGCCGTCGAGCCCGCCGACGTCGCGCGGTCCTTCCGGGCCGCGTCCGACGCCGCCCACGCCGCCGTGGGCCGGCCGGTCGAGGGCACCATCCTGTCGGTGGCCCGGGCGGCGGCCGAGGGGGCCGAGCACGCGGTGGAGTCCGGTGCGGAGGCCCGCGACGTGTTCGCCCTGGCGGCCGCGTCCGCGCGAGTCGCGCTGGCGAAGACGCCCGAGCAGATGCCGAGGCTCGCCCAGGCCGGTGTGGTCGACGCGGGCGGGCGCGCCCTCGTGGTGGTGCTCGACGCCACCGAGCGGGCCCTCACCGGCCGCGCCCCCGAGCCGGCGGCCCACCACGTGCCGCGCCCCGTGGCGCCCGCCGGCGACGACTTCGTCGAAGGGGGTCCGGGCTACGAGGTCATGTACCTCCTCGACGCCGACGACAGCGAGATCCCCGCACTGCGCAGGGCGCTCGACGGGCTGGGCGACTCGCTCGTCGTCGTGGGTGGCGAACGGCTGTGGAACGTCCACGTGCACGTCGACGACGTGGGCGCCGCCATCGAGGCCGGCATGCAGGCCGGCCGGCCGTACCGCATCGCCGTCACCCACTTCGCCGACCAGATCGCGCGTCAGCGGGGCGAGGCCGCGGTCGGTCGTGCCGTCGTGGTGGCCGCCACCGGCGCCGGGCTGGCCGACCTGTGCCGCGAGGCCGGCGCCCACGTCCTCGAGTTCACCCGTGACCGCCCCGTCGACGTCGCCACGATGCTCGGGACGCTGCGCTCCCTCGACGTCGCGGAGATCGTGGTGCTGCCCAACAACCCGCGGTACGTCGGCCTGTTCGACGCAGCGGCCAAGCAGGTGCGCGCCGACGGGGTGCGTGTCGCCGTCATCCCCACGCATGCCCAGGTGCAGGGTCTGGCGGCGCTGGCCGTCCACGACCCCGGTCTCGACTTCGACGAGGACGTCGTCGCCATGTCGAGCGCGGCCGCCCACACCCAGCACGGGGCCGTCACGGTGGCCACCGAGCCGGGCATCACGATGGCCGGCCCGTGCGACGTCGGCGACGTGCTCGGCGTCGTCTCCGGCGACTTCGCGGTGGTCGGTCACGACGTCGCCGAGGTCGCGGGTGCGGTCCTCGACCGGCTCGTGTCCCCGGCGGCCGAGCTGGTCACCCTGGTCGTCGGCGACGGAGCCGACGACGACGTCGCGCAGGAGCTGTCCCGCCGCCTCCGGGCCGAACGGGTCGACGTCGACGTGGTCGTCTACCAGGGCGGCCAGGAGAACTACCCGCTGTTCGTCGCGGTGGAGTAGAGGTGGGGCAGTGAGCACGACCCCCACCAGCACGCCGACCAACCCGCCCGATCGTCGGCTGCGCTCGGTCGTGGGCGACGCGACGGCCAAGAAGCTGGCCACGCTCGGACTCGAGACCATCGACGACCTGCTGCGTCACTACCCCCGGCGCTACGTGTCGCTCGGGGAGATGACCGACCTCGCGGCGCTCCAGGTCGGCCAGTACGCCACGGTCATGGCCCGCGTGGTCGAGGCGGTGAACCGACGCTTCGGGCCGGGCGGACGCAAGACCCGCACGGAGGTGACCATCACCGACGGGAACGCACGGCTCACCCTCACCTTCTTCTCCCAGCCGTGGCGGCAGGCGCAGCTGGCACCCGGCACCGTCGGGCTGTTCGCCGGCGAGGTCGGTGCGTTCAACGGTCGCCTGCAGCTGACCCATCCCCTGTACGAGCCGCTCGAGGGCCCCGACGCCATGGAGGGGCGGATCGCGCGCGGCATCATCCCGATCTACCGGGCGAGCGCGAAGATCCCCTCGCTCGCCATCGAGCGCTCCGTCGAGACGGTGCTGGCGATCGCCGACGTCGAGGACCCGGTCCCGGCCGACGTCCGGGCCTCCCGCGGCCTGCCGGCCGCACCCGAGGCGTTCGAGATGATCCACCGGCCCCGCTCCAGCGAGCAGTGGCAGCTCGCACGCGACCGGTTCCGCTTCGAGGAGGCGTTCGTGCTGCAGACGGTGTTCGCCCAGCGTCGGCACGCCGCCCTCGGTCAGTCCGCAGCGCCACGACCGCGTCGCGTCGGGGGTCTGCGCGACGCCTTCGAGGAGCAGCTGCCGTTCACGCTCACCGACGGCCAGCGTGCCGTGGTGGCCGAGATCGAGGCCGACCTCGCACGGGAGCACCCGATGCACCGGCTGCTCCAGGGCGAGGTCGGCTCGGGCAAGACGATCGTGGCCCTGCTGGCCATGCTCCAGGTCGTCGACGACGGTGCGCAGGCCGTGCTCCTGGCCCCCACCGAGGTGCTGGCAGCGCAGCACCACCGCGGCATCACCGCCATGCTCGGGGCGCTCGCGCAGGGCGGCATGCTCGGGGGAGCCGCCGAGGGCACACGGGTGCGGCTGCTCACCGGGTCCGTGGGGGCCAAGGCGCGCAAGGAGGCCCTGCTCGACGCCGCCTCCGGTGCCGCCGGGATCGTCATCGGCACCCACGCCGTGCTGCAGGACACCGTGCAGCTGGCCGAGCTCGGGCTCCTGGTGATCGACGAGCAGCACCGGTTCGGCGTCGAGCAGCGCGCCGTGCTGGTCGACCGCACGGAGGTCAAGCCGCACGTCCTCGTCATGACGGCCACGCCCATCCCGCGCACGATCGCGATGACGGTGTTCGGCGACCTCGAGACCTCGACGTTGACCGAGCTGCCGGGCGGCCGTCGGCCCATCCAGACCACCGTGGTCCCGGCGGCGGAGAGGCCCGATTGGCTCGCTCGGGCCTGGGACCGGGTGCGGGAGGAGGTCGCCGAGGGTCGCCAGGCCTACGTGGTCGTGTCGCGGATCGGCCAGGACGCCGACGGCGCAGGGGCCGAGACCGCCGACCCCGACGCCCCACCGACCCGGTCCCTGCTCGACCTGCACGACGAGCTGGCCGCGGGGCCCCTCGAGGGCCTGCGGCTGGGCATGCTGCACGGACGCCAGCCGGCCGACGAGAAGGACGCGACGATGACCGCCTTCGCGCGGGGCGAGATCGACGTGCTCGTGGCCACGACGGTGATCGAGGTGGGGGTCGACGTGCCCAACGCCACGGTGATGGTGGTCGTCGACGCCGAGCGGTTCGGGGTGTCACAGCTGCACCAGCTGCGCGGCCGGGTCGGACGTGGTGGTCACCCGGGTCTGTGCCTGCTGGTCACGTCGGCGGAGGACGGGTCGCCGTCGCGCGAGCGCCTCGACGCGGTCGCGTCCACGTCCGACGGCTTCGCCCTGTCGAGGCTCGACGCCGAGCAGCGGCGCGAGGGCGACGTGCTAGGCGCCGCGCAGTCGGGCATCCGCAGCAGCCTGCGCCTGCTGTCGGTGGTCAAGGACGAGAAGGTCATCGCCGAGGCGCGCGAGGTCGCGACCGCCTTCGTCGAGTCCGATCCCGCGCTGGACTCGGCACCGGACCTGCGGCTCGCCGTCGACCGGCTCGAGCAGTCCCGCCAGGCCGATTACCTGGAGCGCACGTGACGCGGGTGATCGCGGGTCGGTGGGGCGGTCGTCGGCTCCGCACGCCGCCCGGCGACGGCACCCGTCCCACGTCCGACCGGGTGCGCGAGTCGCTCTTCGCGTCGTTGGTCTCGTTGTTCGGGGGCCTGGACGGGATCCGGGTGCTGGACCTCTACGCGGGGTCCGGGGCGCTGGGCCTCGAGGCGCTGTCGCGTGGTGCCGTCTCGGCCGACCTGGTCGAGTCCGACCGCCGGGCGGCTCAGGTGGCGCAGCAGAACGTCCGCGACCTCGGTGCCGAGGCCGTCGTGCACCGCACGAGCGCGGCGAGCTTCGTGGGGTCGGCGGCGGGTCCCTACGACCTCGTGCTCCTGGACCCGCCCTACGCCGTGAGCACCGACGACGTCGCCGCCGTCGTCGCGGTGCTCGCCGACTCCCTCGCCGACGACGCCGTGGTGGTGGTGGAGCGCTCGACCCGCACGCCGTTCGTGTGGCCGCCAGGCTTCGAGGGCTTCCGGGAGCGGGCGCACGGCGAGACGACCGTGTGGTTCGGAGCGGTCGCGGCCGGTCCCGACGATCGAGCGCCCTGATAGCGTCGACGCCGTGACCCGCGTCGTCTGCCCCGGCTCCTTCGACCCGGTGACCAACGGTCACCTCGACATCGTGCGCCGGGCGTCCCGGCTGTTCGACGAGGTGGTCGTGGCCGTGCTGGTCAACGAGAGCAAGAAGAGCCTGTTCTCGCTCGAGGAGCGCATGGACCTGCTCGCTCGGGCCACCTCGGACCTGCCGAACGTGTCGGTCGACTCCTTCCAGGGTCTGCTGGTCGACTTCTGCACCGAGCACGACGTGTCGGCCATCGTGAAGGGCCTGCGGGCCGTCTCGGACTTCGACTACGAGCTGCAGATGGCCCAGATGAACGGCAACCTGACCGACGTCGACACGGTGTTCATCCCCACCAGTCCGGAGTACTCCTTCCTGGCCTCGAGCCTCGTCAAGGAGGTCGCGAAGGGTGGGGGAGACGTGAGCGGGCTGGTGCCCGACTTCGTGCTCGCGCGCCTGGACGAGGTCTTCGGCCGCTGAGTCCGCTCGCGCCTGCCGGGTGACGAACGCCCCGTGGGGGTTCAGTCGTCCGGCAAGGTCGGCATGGCGGGCCGCTCGCCCCGCCCGAGCTGCGCACCTCGACGCACCGCGCGTGCGCCGAAGCGGTCGCGCACGGCGTCGACCGCCGAGTCGAGCCCGGGGTCGTCGGCGGCCGTGAGCGGGAGCAGCAGCTGCTCGCCGTGGTCGTCGAGGCCGGCGGCCTGGAAGCCGACGAGGGTGATGCCCCGCCGAGCGATCTCGCCGTGACGCGACCGCAGCAGCCGCATGACGGCCTCGAGCAGCACCTGGGTGTGGGCGCTGGGCCGGGGCAGCGTGTGCGAGGTGGTGGAGCTGGTGAAGTCGTCGAAGCGCACCCGCAGCACCACGGTCGACGCCGTCCGCCCCGCCGAGCGCAGACGCCGCGCCACGCGGTCGACGAGGCCGAGGAGCACCACCTCGACCTCCTGAGGGGTCCGTTCACCCCGGCCGAGGGCGTGCTGGGCCCCCATGGACCGCCGCGACGGACGGGCGCGCACCTGCCGCGGGTCGTGTCCCGACGCGAGGGCGTGCAGATCCCCGGCCGCGCCTGCACCGACCAGCGAGGCGAGCTCGCCCCGCTCCAGTGCGGCGACGTCGGCGATGGTGCGGATGCGAGCGGCGTGCAGCTTCTCGGTGGTCCGCGGCCCGACGCCCCACAGGGCCTGGACCGGCAGCGAGAGCAGGAAGCGGCGTTCGTCGTCGAGCGGGATCACGAGCAGGCCGTCGGGCTTGGCCATGGCGCTGCCGACCTTGGCGAGGTACTTGGTGCGCGCGACGCCCACCGAGATGGGCAGCCCGACCCGTTCGCGCACGTCGGCGCGCAGCCTGGTCGCGATCTGCGAGGGCGCGCCCCGGATGCGCCGGAGCCCGCCGACCTCCAGGAAGGCCTCGTCGATCGAGACGCCCTCGACCAGCGGGGTGGTGTCCTCGAAGACGGCGAACACCTCACGGCTGGCCTGTGTGTAGGCCGCCGGGCGGGGCGGCACCACCACCAGGTCGGGGCACAGCCGCAGGGCCTGCCGCAGTCCCATGGCGCCCTTCACGCCTCGCGCCCGTGCCTCGTACGACGCTGCCATGACGACCCCGCCACCGACGGCCACGGGACGACCGCGCAGCGCGGGGTCGTCGCGGATCTCGACGGAGGCGAAGAAGGAGTCGAGGTCGGCGTGCAGCACCGTTCCCTCGCGCTCGGCCGACGTCTCCACGTCTCGAGGGTCCCACCGTCCACCGACATGCGGGGGCCCGTCGGGCCGAGGACGCCCCGAAGGCTCCCGGTGGCCCGGCGGGGTGCGGGTACGCGATTGGTGTCGCGGTGCGGGCACCGGTTAGGATGGACGGCGGCCTGCTTGCAGGCTGTGATCTGCTGTGCACATCGACGGACGGACGTGAACGTGCAACCGGGCCCCTTGGTCTTCGACACCCAGGTGTTGGGACGCCGACCAGGGACCGAGCGTACGTTCACCAGGACCATCGAGGCGCCTGCGGATCTGGGCCACGACGTCTACGGCGTGCCCGAGGGATCGTCCATCGATCTCGAGCTCCGGCTCGAGGCCGTCATGGACGGGGTGCTGGCCACCGGCACCGCCTCGGCGCGAGCAGTGGGCGAGTGCGTCCGCTGCCTGGACACCCTCGACGACACCGTCGTGGTGGACCTGCAGGAGCTGTACCTGTACGACCCGATCAGCGCCGGCGACGGTGCTGAAGACGACGGGGAGGAAGACGAGCTTCCCGCCCTCGAGGACGACCTGCTCGACCTCGAACCCGTCCTGCGGGACGCGGTGGTGCTCGCACTGCCGCTCAACCCCGTGTGTGATCCGGAATGTCCGGGACTGTGCCCCGAGTGCGGGGCGCGCCTCGCGGACGATCCAGACCACACACACGGCGATCCGATCGACCCCCGCTGGGCGTCGTTGGGCCGCTTGACCCAGAACCTCCCGGGCGATGTCCCGGGGCCGAACAAGGAGTAGATCGTGGCAGTTCCGAAGCGGAAGATGTCGCGCAGCAACACGCGCCACCGCCGTTCGCAGTGGAAGACCACGGCGACCACCCTCGTCGACTGCGCCAACCCCGCCTGCGACTCGAAGGTCGTCCCGCACCGTGCGTGCGGTGAGTGTGGCCAGTACGGCGCGCGCGGTGAGCGTCGACAGGTCCTCTGATCCTCAGGGCCACGAAGCCCTGAGGGAGGTGCTCGGTGTCCCCGACCTGGACGCCGATCTCCTCGAGCACGCCCTGACGCACCGCTCGTACGCGTACGAGAACGGTGGCCTGCCCAACAACGAGCGACTGGAGTTCCTGGGCGACTCGGTGCTGGGTCTCGTCGTCACGGACGCGCTGTTCACCAACCATCCCGACCTCGCCGAGGGGCGGCTCGCCAAGCTGCGGGCCGCCGTCGTGAGCGCCAAGGCGCTCGCCGAGGTCGCGCACACCCTCGACCTCGGCTCCCACATCCGTCTGGGCCGCGGCGAGGAGGCCACGGGCGGACGCAACAAGTCGTCGATCCTCTCCGACACGGTCGAGGCCGTCATCGGGGCGATCTACGTGCAGTTCGGCATCGAGCGCGCCTCGCAGGTGGTGCACACGGTGTTCGACCCGTTCATCGCCCGCGCCGCCGACCTGGGTGCTGGTCTGGACTGGAAGACCTCGCTGCAGGAGATCGCCGCCAACCACGACCTCGGTGTGCCGCGCTACGCCATCGAGAGCGAGGGCCCCGACCACGACAAGACGTTCGCGGCGGCCGTGCTCGTCGGGGACCGGCGGTACGAGGGCGGCACCGGTCGTTCCAAGAAGGAGGCCGAGCAGCAGGTCGCCGAGATCGCGTGGCGGGCCATCACGGCCGAGGTGAGCCCGGTCGACGCCGTCGAGGTCTGAGCCGTACGTGCCTGAGCTGCCCGAGGTCGAGGTCGTCCGGCGAGGCCTGGACACCCACGTCGTCGGCCGCACGGTCACGGCCGTCACGGTGCACGACGTGCGATCGCTGAAGCGCCACCTGCCCGGCGCCGCCGACTTCGTCCCGCGGCTCGTCGGCCGGCGCGTCGAAGCGGCGCGGCGTCGAGGCAAGTACCTGTGGCTCGTGCTCGACGGCGACGAGGCGCTGCTGTGCCACCTCGGCATGAGCGGGCAGATGCTCATCAGCGACGCCGAGGCCCCCGCACCCAGGCACCTGCGCATCGTCCTGGACCTCGACGACGGTAGGCAGCTGCGCTTCGTCGACCAGCGGATCTTCGGCGGCATGATGCTCGCCGACGTGGACGACGAGCAGGTCCCGGTGACCATCGGCCACATCGCCCGGGACCCGCTCGACCCCGCGTTCGACCCCGACCTGTTCGCCACGCGCCTGCGTCGACGTCGGACCGGCGTCAAGCGGGCGCTGCTCGACCAGACCCTCGTGTCGGGGGTCGGCAACATCTACGCCGACGAGTCCCTCTGGCGGGTGCCGCTGCACTACGCACGTGCCACCGAGAACCTGCGCAAGCGCGAGGTCGAGTCGCTGCTGGGTCACGTGGTCGACGTGATGGGCGAGGCGCTCGAGCAGGGCGGCACCTCCTTCGACGCGCTGTACGTGAACGTGAACGGCCAGAGCGGCTACTTCGACCGCTCCCTCGCCGCCTACGGCCAGGAGGGCGAGCCCTGCCCGCGCTGCGGCACCCCCATCCGCCGCGACGCCTTCATGAACCGCAGCTCCTTCACCTGCCCGCGCTGCCAGCCCCGCCCCCGCAACGGCCGCTTCTGACCCTCCCGTCCCCACGGGCCGTCTCCGCGATTCCCATCAGCTGATGGGAACCACGAGCACACCTCGGTTCCCTGTCACTCACCATGGCGTGCCCGCCGAGGTGAGTGGGGGAGAACCATGGTCAGTGCGGGGCCTCAGCGGCCGTCGCGGGGGCCGAAGGTGGTGAGGGCCTCGACGTCGCCGGCCGGTCGGCGCAGCGTCTCCTCGGCCCAGGCCGCCACCTCCGGCCAGCTCGAACCCGCGACGACGTCGCGCACCAGCTGGTCGTGGTCGAGGGCGGTCCGACCGAACGTGACCTGCCCACCCGACAGCACCGCCCAGCTCGCGCCTTCGTGCCCGTACGGGAGCCCGACGCTGCCGGGGTTCACGACCAGACGACGGTCGACGAGCCGCAGGTACGGCATGTGGGTGTGGCCGCAGACGACGGTGCGCACGTCGTCGGGCAGGTCGGCGAAGACCTCGGCCCACCGCTCGAGCCGGCTGTCGACGAGCACGACCTCCTGGTCGTCGCGGGGCGTGGCGTGGCAGAAGCGGACGAGACCGAACCCCTCGATCTCGAGCGTCACCTGCTCCGGCATCGCGTCGAGCAGCTCCTGGTGGGCAGCCGTCATCTGGCCGGCTCCCCACACGGACAGGGGGTCGTCCGCGAGGCCGACGTTGATGCCGCGCGACATCTGCAGCAGCTCGCGGTCGGCATTGCCGCGTACCAGCAGGACCCCCGCGCCGAGACCGCGGAGCCTGTCGAGCACCTCGGCCGGCTGCGGCCCCCACGTGTGGTCGCCGGTGACGACGACGAGGTCGGCGCGGGCCACGACCGGCTCGGCGAGCACGGCCTCCAGCGCGGGCAGCACACCGTGGACGTCTGAGATCACCGCGACCGTGGAGAGCACATCGACAGCCTGGCACGCCGCACACTGCCGCCGCGGCTGCACCACGCGGTAGCGTTCCCGCCGTGGAGAGTCCGTACGGCATCGAGTCGCGGGCGCGGGTCGTCGCGGAGCCGACGAAGCGGGCCGGACGCACCCCGTTCGAGCGCGACCGCGGACGCGTGGTGCACTCCGCGGCGCTGCGCAGGCTCTCGGCCAAGACCCAGGTGATGGGCGCCGGGTTCGACGACTTCGTCCGCAACCGGCTCACCCACACCCTCGAGGTCGCGCAGGTGGCGCGTGAGCTGGGCGCCACGCTCGGCTGCGACCCCGACGTCGTCGACTGTGCAGCCCTCTCGCACGACCTCGGGCACCCGCCGTTCGGACACAACGGCGAGGTGGCGCTCGACCTGGCCGCTCGCGACGTCGGCGGGTTCGAGGGCAACGCCCAGACGTTGCGCATCCTCAGCCGACTGGAGGCCAAGACGGTCGACGCCGACGGCCGGAGCGTGGGGCTGAACCTCACGCGCGCGACCCTGGCGGCCTGCGTGAAGTACCCGTGGGCGCGCGGCGACGCACCGGACGGTGGCCCCAAGTTCGGCGTCTACGCCGACGACCGGCCGATCTTCGACTGGCTCCGGCTGGGTGCCCCCGAGGGGCGACGCCCGGTCGAGGCGCAGGTGATGGACCTGGCCGACGACATCGCCTACTCCGTCCACGACGTGGAGGACGCCGTGGTCGGCGGGTGGTTCAGCCTCCTGCCCGGGCGTCTCGACCTCGCGAACGTCTACCACGTGGCGCGCGACTGGTACGACCCCGACGCCGACGACGACCGTCTCGGTGCGGCGCTCGAGCGCCTGCGCGCGATGCCGGAGTGGCCGCGCGAGGACTTCGACGGGAGTCGTGAGGCGCACGCGGTGCTGAAGAGCCTGACCAGCGGGTTGATCGGCCGGTTCGCGGTGTCCGCGGAGAGGGCGACGGTCGAGCGTTGGGGGCCGGGCCCGCTCACGCGCTACGGCGCCGACCTGGAGGTGCCGCCCGACACCCGCGACGAGATCGTCGTGCTCAAGTCCGTCGCAGCGCACTACGTGATGCGCTCGGACGACCGCGCTCGCCAGCTCACCGCCCAGCGCGAGGCGCTCGGTGCCCTCGTCGCGCTGCTGGTCGCCACGGGCGACGAGCACCTGGAGCCGGAGTTCCGCGCCGACCTCATGCGCGCCGACGACGACGCGGCGCGCACCAGGGTCGTCATCGACCAGGTGGCGAGCCTGACCGACGTGTCGGCCCGGCTGTGGGCCGACCGGCTCCTCGGTTGACGGCCACGGCCTAGGATCGTCCCGTGGCGGGACTGATCAACGACGAGGACATCCAGCTCGTCCGTGAACGCGCCCGCATCGACGAGGTCGTCGAGCAGTACGTGACGCTGCGCCGTTCCGGCGGGACCATGAAGGGCCTCTGCCCGTTCCACGACGAGAAGACCCCGTCGTTCCACGCGAATCCCGCGCGCGGCACCTTCCACTGCTTCGGCTGCGGCGAGGGTGGCGACGCGATCGCCTTCATCCAGAAGATCGAGGGACTGAGCTTCGTCGAGTCGATGGAGCGGTTGGCGGCCAAGTACGGCATCCAGCTGCGCTACGAGGAGGGCGAGTCGCGCGGGCCTCGTCGCGACCCCCAGCAGCGCCAGCGCCTGCTGGAGGCCCACCGCCTGGCGGGCGAGTTCTACGCGCAGACCCTCGCCTCGGCGGCCGAGGCGTCGCCGGGCCGCCGGTTCGTGACCGATCGTGGCTTCGACCAGCGTGCGGCCGAGACCTTCGCGATGGGCTGGGCCCCGCGATCGGGCACCGCCCTCATCGCCCACCTGAAGGGAAAGGGCTTCACCGACGACGAGCTGGTGACCGGTGGGCTGGCCCGGCGCTCGAGCCGCGGGCTGTTCGACGCGTTCCAGGGCAGGCTGCTGTGGCCCATCCGCGAGATGACGAGCGAGATCATCGGGTTCGGCGCCCGGCGCATGTTCGAGGACGACTTCATGCAGGGCAAGTACGTGAACACCTCGGAGTCGCCGATCTACAAGAAGAGCCAGGTGCTCTACGGGGTCGACCTCGCACGGCGCCAGATCTCCTCGGAGAGCCGGGCCGTGGTGGTCGAGGGCTACACCGACGTGATGGCCTGCCACGAGGCCGGCGTGCGCACCGCCGTGGCCACCTGCGGCACGGCGTTCGGCGAGGGTCACGCCAAGGTGCTGCGACGCATCCTGCTCGACGACGGTGCGATGCACGGGGAGGTCGTGTTCACCTTCGACGGTGACGAGGCCGGCCAGCGTGCCGCGATGAAGGCGTTCGAGGGGGACCAGCAGTTCGCCGCACAGACCTACGTGGCCGTGGAGCCGCGCGGGATGGACCCGTGCGACCTGCGTCTGGCCGACGGCGACGCCGGCGTGCGGGCGCTCGTCGACGCGCGGATCCCGTTGTACCGGTTCGTGCTCGACAACGTGCTCACCCGGTACGACCTCGACCGCGCCGACCAGCGCGTCGACGCCGTGCGCGAGGCCGTCGGCCTGGCCTCGTCGATCCGCGACAAGAGCAAGGTCGAGGAGTTCCTCCGCGAGGTGGCCACGCGCGTCGGGGTCGACGTCGACCAGGTGCGCACGGAGCACCGTCGGTACAAGCCGGCGGTCAAGCCGGAGCGTCGGGTTCCGACGCAGCAGGCCGAGGCGCCCGCACCTGCGCCGCCACCACAGCCCTTCGTCAGCTTCGGGGCTCGCCAGTTCGCCGACGAGCGGGAGGCGCTGAAGGCGCTTGCGCAGCACCCTCACCTGGCTCGTGTCCCGGCGCAGAGCCTCGACGACGACGACTTCACGCACCCGGTGGCGCAGGAGATCTGGCGCACCATGGTGAAGGTCGGCCTGCCGGAGCAGTCCGACCCGACGTTCGTGCCGCGGGTCTCCGACGCGCTGGTCTCCGACGACCTGCGCCGGGTGCTGAGCCTGGCCGCCATGGAGCCGTTGAGCTCCACCGAGGGCTCCACGGCGCGCGTGGTGACGGCGGTCATGGCCCGGCTCCGCCTGCTCACGGTGGGGCGGCTGGTGGAGGACCTGCGGTCCAAGCTGCAGCGCACCGACCCGGCGGAGCAGCCCGACGAGTACCGCGAGGTGTTCAGCCAGCTCCTCGCTCGCCAGGGCGAGTTCCGCGAGCTGCGCGACAAGACCTTCGGCGGCGAGTAGCTCCACCGCCTCGTCCCCAGCCGTGGGTGGGCCGGGGAGGGGTCCCGCACCGCCGTCCACAGCCCTGCCGAGCACCCTGGATCCCTTCGCCACCACGCAGCACGGTGGAGACATGGACCTGGTGCGTCGACTCCTGCAGGAAGCGCCGCTGGCGCCGGGGGAGGAGCGTCGGCTCGCACGGGCGTCCCGCTCCGGCGATCTCCAGGCGCGCGAAGCGCTGGCGCGAGGCTCGTTGCGCCTGGTGGCGATGCGAGTGCGGGCCCTCGGGTTCGGTCCGGGTGACATCGACGACGCCTTCCAGGTCGGCGCGATGGCCCTGCTGTCCGCCGTCGCCCGCTTCGATCCCGACCGTGGCGCACGTCTCGCGACCTACGCCTGGCCGTGGATCACGCGCGCACTGCAGGATCACCGCCGAGCGCGCCTCGAGGTGCCCCACGAGGTGGTTCCGGAGCCTCCGACGGTCCCACGTGGACACCACGCCCCGGCCCTTCTCGACGACCTCGCGGCGCTGACCACGGCCGAGCGCGACGTGCTCCTGCTGCGCTTCGGGAGGGCTCCCGATGGCACCTGCCCGACACCCTGGGCCGACGTCGCCCAGCACCTCGGCGTGAGCGTCTCGACGGCACGACGTACGGGGGACCGGGCTGTGTCACGACTGCGCCAGGAGGTTGGTAGAGTGTCTCACCGTGCTCCCCGAGTGGGAGCCATTCCCCCGTAGCTCAATTGGCAGAGCATTCGACTGTTAATCGAAGGGTTATTGGTTCGAGTCCAATCGGGGGAGCATCACGTCAGCGATGACGAGGACAGCGGGGACCGGCTCATGCGAGCCGGTCCCCGTCTTCCATGGTCGGGGTGCCGCGGGAAGGGTCGCAGGCGACGATGGGGTTCATGGCGACGCGCGACCTACCAGAGCTCGAGGCATGGGCCGATCGGTCGAGACGGGCCTTCTGGATGATGTGGGCCGTAGTTCCGATCTTGTCGATCCTCGACCTTTCTGGTGTGATCGACCGAGGGGCCGGCGCTTGGTTCTGGATCTCGTCGATGGTGGCTACGGTGTGGGCCGTAGCCCTCGTTCTTTGGGGCCTGGGCGCCTACCGGCGACGTCGAGCTTGAGGGGGAGCGTGCCGGTCAACGACCCAGGAGGGCGTCGAGACCCACCGCGAAGGCGGCGGCCAGCCGCACGTCCACGCGCGGGTCGGGGACCGAGACCTCGTAGCGGTCACGCACCGACACCGCGCGCTCGACCGACATCAGCGGTGAGCCGGTGGCGTCGTCGACCACGTCGAAGTGGAAGCGCAGGAACGGCACGTCGGTGAAGCGGCGCAGCACGGCGACGAGCTGGCTGCGCTCCTGCCCGGTACCGGTGAAACCGTCACCCTCGAGGACGAACGTGGTGCGCATGAGGCTCTGGCCGAACAGCTTGCGGAACGAGCCGAGCGAGGCGCCCTCGGCGTCGACCACGTCGTAGCCGCCGCCGAGGTCCATCACGTTGCGCGCCGTGAAGGAGAAGGCGGGCCGAGTGCGGGCCTCGTCGGCGAAGAACGTCACCTTCTCCTTGAGGGCCATGCGCTTCTGCTCGGCGAAGCCGATGGGCGTGCCGTCGGAGGCGACCACCTCGTAGCGGTTGGTGGTCATCGCGAAGCGCTGCGCGACGGTGAACGAGGGCACGTGCTGCACGGAGGTCACGCTCGGAGCCTACGACGGCCGCTGACGACGACGCGGGTCATTCGCCCCAGGTCATCGACACGACCTCGAACGCGGCGCCGTGCGTGGTGCCCAGACGCGATCCGGTGGGGCGCGACATGCCCTCGAGGAACTCGGCGGCGTCGAAGTGCTCCCAGCCCAGCCCGTCGATGTAGGCGCGGTGGGCCTCGAGCGAGGCGACGCCACGGTCGAACGTGGCGGTCGTGTCGACGCCGTGCCCGGCGACGGGGGAGCCCGCCACCCAGACCTGACGGACGTCGCCCCACGGCTCGAGCCCGCCGGTCAGCTGCTCGCGGTGGATCCACCGGTTCCCCGCGTCCTGCACGGCGTGGATGGTGGCCCGCCCGACGGCGATGTGGTCGGCCTGGTTGGGCGAGCTGCCGCCCCAGGTGTCATGGTGGTTGCCGGTGACGACGACGTCGGGACGGTGCCGGCGCACCTGCTCGGCGATGGCGGCGCGCAGGGCGATCGTCGGCTCGACGACGCCGTCGGGGAAGCCGAGGAACTCCACGACGTCGACGCCGACCACGCGGGCCGACTCGACCTGCTCGGCCTCCCGCACCGTGCGGCACTCGTCCGGCGCGAGGGCGTCGATGCCGGCCTCGCCGCTGGTGACCATGCAGTAGACGACGGTCTTGCCCTGGTCCGTCCACCGGGCGACGGCAGCCGCGGCACCGAACTCGACGTCGTCGGGGTGGGCGACCACCACGAGCGCACGCTCCCAGTCCTCGTCGAGCGGTGTGAGCGGTGCAGGAGCGACGTCGGCCATGGCCTCAGGCTACGTCCGGGGCCTACGCTCGGGCCATGGCTGAGCAGGAGTGGCCCACGAAGGGCCCCGCGTCGTACTTCCCGTCGATCGAGAAGACCTACGGGGAGTCGATCGACCACTGGATGGGTGTCATCAGCGCGCTGGGCGACGTGAAGCACATGGAGAAGGTGGCGGCGCTGAAGTCCGAGCACGGCCTCGGGCACGGCCACGCGAACGCGCTCGTCGCGTGGCACAAGGAGCACCACGCCTGACGGACCCGCGGTGTGGGACGTCGTCTACGTGGCCCCGAACCGACCGAGCACCTCGTCGAACGCGATGCTCTCGTCCTCGCCGAACTCCTGGCCGATGAGCTTGCGGGCCGTGTGCAGCAGGTGCTCACGCATGGAACGCGCGGCGCCGTCGGCGTCGTGGGTCCGCACCAGTCCGAGGATCTCGACGTGCGGCTGGAGGATCTCCTCGATCGACTCCGTCCGGTTGGCGGTCGAGACGCCTGTCCCCAGGACCACGTTGCGCAGGCCGTCGACGAACTCGGCGAGTCGGTCGTTGCCACTGATGGTGAGCAGCGTGCGGTGGAACTGACGGTCCGCCCGCAGGAACGTCTCGGCGTCGTCGGCGTCGCGCGCCTCGCGCATGCGGCCGATGTCGGCCTCGAGCGCCGCGATGTCGGCTCCTGTCGCCGCGAGCGCGGCGGCCCGTGTCGCGGGGACCTCGAGCAGCAGGCGCAGCGAGAAGATCTGGCGCAGGTCCTCGGCGGAGGTGTGCAGCACGACGAAGCCGCGGTTGCGCTGCACCCGCACGAGACCGTCGGCGGCAAGCCGGATCAATGCCTCGCGCACGGGGGTGCGTGAGACCCCGAGGCTGTCGGCGACGGTGTGGACGGCGTGCAGGGTGTCGGGCTCCAGGTCGCCGTTGAGGATCGCGGTGCGCAGGGCCGACGTGGCGCGGTCCGCCATCGATCCCTCGTGGGCCAGCGGCTTCATCCTGCTCCGTTCAGTCGGGCCGTCCGCTGGGATCGCGGTCGGCCGGGCCTTCGTCCGTGCGCCGATCGTAACGGTCGTGTTTCAGTTCGCGATTCTCATTGACGAGAGCGGCATGTGGCATGTTGTATGTTACACACCAAACAGTGTGCGCTACGTCACGCGCCATCCCGCTAGGAGCACCATGAACCGACTCACGACACGCCTCCCGCGCCCCCGTCGCGGGAAGAAGGTGGCGCTGGCCGCGACCGTCCTCGGGCTGCTCGTCGCCCTGACCGCGTGCGGCGGACTGTCCGCCGACGACGGCGACGACGCAGCAGGGACCGGGGCGTACACCAAGCTCAACACCGGCGGCAAGGAGTCGGCGGCCGACAAGGAGGCGCTCGACGCGCTGCCGGAGTCGGTCCGCGACACGTACGCGGGCTTCTGGCACGCGACCCGCGTCGGCCCCAACCCGTACGCCGACTGGGAGCCGGGCGAGGCGCCCTACAAGTTCTGCTACTCCAGCGCCTACCAGGGCAACTCCTGGCGTCAGGAGGGCCTGACGGTCGCGAAGAACATCGTCGCCCAGCTGGAGAAGAAGGGTGTGGCCAAGGGTGGTCTCACGGTGAGCGACGCCAACAACAACGCGAGCCTCCAGGCCACGCAGATCACCTCGATGGTCCAGAAGGGCTGCGACGTCATCCTGGTCATGCAGCCGCCGACCGTGGGCGTCTGCAAGGCGTTCGACACGGCTCAGAAGGCCGGGACCCTCGTCGTCGTCATGCAGACCGGCACCGACTGCACGAACGTCATCCAGTCCGACTTCGGCGCCTACGACGCCGGCAAGAAGTCGGCCGAGTGGCTGATCGACAAGGTCGGTGACACCAAGGACACGGTCGTCATGTGCGACGGCATCCCCGGCGTCGCTGCGGCCGAGGCTCGCCAGGCCGGAGCGGCTGACGCGTTCAAGAAGGCCGGTCTGAAGGTCGACCACATCACGGGCGAGTGGACCACCTCGACGATCAAGTCGCAGATGCTCAGCTACCTCAGCACCCACCAGGGCAACATCGCCGGCGTCTGGGACGGCGGCGTGTGCGCGGTCCCGGTCACCCAGGCGTTCCAGCAGGCCGATCGTGACCTCCCGCCGGTCACCGGCTTCGAAGGTGCCTGCTCCTGGCTCGCCAGCTGGAAGCAGACCGGCGCCGACTCCTTCGGCTTCGCCGGTGGTGCCGGCCAGGGCGTGAACGAGGCCTTCCGCGTCTCGTTGCGCATGCTCGCCGGCCAGAAGCCGAAGCACAATACGCTGCTCTACCCGCTCGCGCAGATCGACGGCTCCAACGTCGACCAGTACTACAAGAGCGGCATGAAGCTCAGCAGCGCGTGCAACGCCCAGCCGGTCGACGGCGAGTCGGTGCCCGCGTCGTACTACGACGACCTGTTCACCGGCTCCGGAGAGCCGGAGACGTTCGACGCCGGGCTCGCCGAGCTCCCGGTCAAGTAGGTCCGATGTCCATCACGACCTCACCCGAGGTGACGTCCGCCCCGGCGTCGACGGCTGGCAGTCGTCGACGCCGGGGGGCGACGGGCCCCTGGCTCGTCGCGCTCGCCCCGGTGGTGATGTTCCTGGTCCTGGCAGTCGCCACGCCCGAGGTGCTCTCGCGCTCGGGGATCATGTCGCTGCTCGTGCTGTCGGCCGTGCTCGGGATAGCCGCCGTCGGCCAGACCTGGGCCGTCATGATCGGCGGCATCGACCTGTCCATCCCCGCGACGATCGGCATGTCGAACGTGCTGCTGCCGACGCTGTACGCGAAGGGCTGGGGCTTCGGCCAGATCGTGCTGCTCGTGCTCGTCCTGTCGATCGCCATCGGCCTGGCCAACGGCGTGCTGTCGAGCCTGTTCGGGCTGCACCCGCTCGTCGTGAGCCTCGGCGTGGCCTCCGTCGTGACCGGTGGCGTGCTCATCTCGGTCGACGGCAACACCGGTGGCGACGTCCCCGACTTCATCACCTCCTCCGTCTCGCCGAACGGCTCGTTCCTGGGGCTCGGCATCCCCGCGGCCGTCGTCGTGTGGGTGCTCGTCGCCGCCCTCGTGATCGTCGTCGAGCGCCGCACGGTGATCGGCCGGCAGATCTACGCGCTCGGCTCGAACGTCACGGCTGCGCGCCTGGCGCTCGTCCGTCCGATGCTGGTGCGGGTCGTCGTCTACACGGTCGGTGCCGTGTGCGCGAGCACGGCCGGCCTGCTGCTCGGCGGGTTCAGCGGTGGCGCCTCGGTCGACATCGGCGCGCCCTACCTGTTCTCCACCATCACGGCCGTCGTGGTCGGCGGCACCTCGCTGCTCGGCGGCGCCGGTGGCTACGCCCGCACGATCGCCGGCGTCCTCGTGACCACCGGATTCACCACGCTGCTCATCGGCTTCTCCGTGGGGCCGAACATGCAGCAGGTGATGCTCGGCATCGCGATCCTCGTCCTGATCACCGCCTACGGCCGCGACCGCCACGTCGCGCAGCGTCTGTGAGGACCGACCCATGACTGCACACCCCCTGGTCGAGCTGGCCGGGATCACCCACCGCTACGGCGCAACCGTCGCACTCGACGGTTGCCACCTTCAGGTCCGGCCCGGCGAGATCCACGGACTCGTCGGCGAGAACGGCTCCGGCAAGAGCACCGTCGTCAAGCTGCTGAGCGGCATCATGCGCCCGACCGAGGGCCAGGTCCTCGTCGACGGCGAAGCGGTCGGGCTGCGCTCGCCCGCTCAGGCGCAGCGCAACGGCGTCGTCACGGTGTTCCAGGAGACACTCATCTCCGACGAGTGCTCGGGCCTGGAGAACGTGTTCGCCGGCACCGACGGCCTGTTTCGTCGCGGGCGCTCGCACTCGGACGAGCTGGCCGCCGCGACCGAGGTCGTGGAGCGGCTGGGCGCATCGCCGGCGATCCTCGAGGCGTCGCCCTACAAGCTGTCGCTCGCCGAGCGCCAGGTGCTGACCCTGGTGCGTGCACTCGTGCGACCGTGGCGCCTGCTCATCCTTGACGAGGCGACCTCGGCGCTCGACCTGGCCACCCGCGACCGCTTGTTCGCGCTGCTGATGGACGAGCGTGAGAACGGCCGCAGCGTGCTGTTCGTGTCGCACCGGATGGACGAGCTCGAGATCCTCATCGACCGGGCGACGGTCCAGCGGTCGGGCCGGACGATCGGGACCGTCGAGCGGGCCGAGGCGACGCCGTCGCGTCTGCTCAGCATGATGGACGGCCGCAGCGAGGCCGAGCACCGCTCGCACACGACGACCACCCGGGCGCGGGTCGACCGCGGCGTGGCCGCCCGGCTGCGTGCCGTCACGCTCGACACAGGCGCCCGCCCGGTCGACCTGGAGGTGCGCCGCGGGGAGATCCTCGGCGTCGGGGGGCTCGACGGGCACGGCGGCGTCCCGCTGCTGGAGACCCTCGCGGGCGTCCGGTCCGCCCTCGGTGGCGAGGTCGAGGTGGACGGTCCCGACGGACCGGTCACCCCTCAGGGGTACCGCGCCGCCGTGGCGGCAGGTGTGGCCTACGTGCCCGGCAAGCGCCAGGAGGAGGGGCTGTTCCGCACGCTCGACGTCCGCGACAACCTGGCCATGGCGACCTACGGTCGTCGGTCCCGGTTCGGATTCCTGCGGGGAGCGGCCGTCACCGAGCTCGTCGCCTCCTCCATGCGCCGCCTCGGAGTCCACCCGGACGACCCGAGCTACCCGATCACGGGACTCAGTGGCGGCAACGCCCAGAAGGTGCTGGTCGGACGGTGGATCGCCTCGGAGCCCGACCTGCTCGTCCTCAACGACCCGCTCCGCGGCGTCGACATCGGCACGAAGCGCGACTTCTACGCGCTGCTGCGCGAGCTCACCGACGACGGCATGACGGTCGTCATGCTGTCGACCGAGATCGAGGAGCTGCTCACGGCCTGCGACCGCGTCGCCGTGTGCCACGACCAGTCGGTCGAGGCCGTGCTCGAGGCCGACGAGCTCACGTACGACGCGGTCCTCTCCGCGATGTTCGGCCAGGAGGCCGGCCTCGCCCTTCCCGGAAGGCAGGACGCATGACCACGGTCGACCTCGGACCGGTGCGCACCGCGCGCCAGGTCCCGTACTTCCTCCCGGCGCTGATCGCCGTCGTCGTGATGGCCGTGGTGACGGTCACCAGGAGCAGCGAGTTCATCGACGGCGGCTGGAAGCTCGTCCTCGTGTACGCCTCGCCCCTGGTGCTGCTGGCCATGGCCCAGACACCGGTCGTGCTGAGCGGCGGCGGTGGCCTCGATCTGTCGGTCGGGCCGGGCGCCGGTCTGGTCAGCGTCGTCCTGGCGGCCGGACTCATCGCGAACGACATCTCGGTCGCCTGGATCGTCATCCTCGCGGCGCTGGCGGTGGGGGCGGCCATCGGGGCGCTCAACGGCACCCTCGTCGCCATCGTGCGCATCCCGCCGATCATCGCGACGCTGGCCACCTACCTGGTGTTCGCCGGCATCGCCACGCAGGTTCTGTCGTCACCCACCGGCTACCTGCCGGCCTGGATGTCCTGGTTCACCGACGTCGACGGCGTGGTGCCGAACATCCTCTGGGTCATCCTCGGCGTCGGTGGTGCCTGGTGGCTGCTGAGCCGCACGGCCTACTGGCGCAACCTGCGGATGGTCGGCTCCAACGACCGCGCGGCCTACACGGCCGGCGTCCCCGTCACCGCGGTGCGCTTCACCGCCTACGTCCTGACCGGAGCGATGGTCGGCATCTCCGGGCTCGTCCTCACCGCCGTGCTCGGCGGGGCCGACGCGAAGGTGGGGCCGACCTACACCCTGCTCGCCATCGCGGCGGTCGCCCTCGGCGGCATCAGCCTCGCCGGCGGCCGCGGCGGCCTCCTCGGCGCTGCCTGCGGGGCCGCGCTCCTGTTCCTGATCCAGAACTACCTGACCCTCACCGAGGCGTCGTCGTTCGTGCTGCAGGCGGCCTACGGGGTCGTCCTCGTGGTGGCCATCGTCATCAACGGCGCGTGGGACCGAAAGAGGAAGAGCTCATGACCACCACTGCACACACCGTCCGCGTCGCGGCGGGCCAGTTCGGCTCCGTCCCCGGCGAGGCCGACAAGAACTCGCGCCGGACGGCCGAGATCATGGCCGAGGCCCGGGAACAGGGCGTCGAGCTGCTGGTGCTGCCCGAGTGCGGGCTGACCGGGTACGTCTTCGACACCCCGGAGTCCGCCCGAGCCGCGGCGGTCCGGATCGACGGCCCCGAGGTGGCTCGGGTCGCGGAGGCGGCCACGTCGCTCGACCTGCACGTCGTGATCGGCTTCCTGGAGCTCCTGGACGACGTGCTCCACAACACCGCGATGCTGCTCGCGCCGGACGGGACATCGGGCGTCTATCGCAAGACGCACCTGCCCCACCTCGGCGCAGACCGCTTCGTCACGCCGGGCGACAACGAGCCGGTCCTCGTCGAGACGCGGCTGGGCGTCGTGGGACTGAGCATCTGCTACGACCTGCGCTTCCCGGAGTGGGCGCGCTGCCTCGCGCTCGGGGGTGCGGACATCATCGCCAACCCGACGAACTGGCCGGCACCCGCCGAGCGGGTCGCGGAGCTGTTCACGCGGGTCCGGGCGGCCGAGAACCACGTGTTCGTCATCGCCGCCAACCGCGGCGACCAGGAGCAGGGCGCCCAGTTCATCGGCCGCAGCCAGGTGATCGACCCGACCGGTACCGTCTTGGCCTCGGTCGAGCGCGAGGACGGACTCATCGTGGCCGACATCCAGCCGAGCCTGGCCAGGACCAAGGACGTGCGCCTGCCCGAGGTGAACTTCGCGATCTCCTTGTTCGGCGACCGCCGTCCCCAGCTCTACGGAGCCCTCAGCACGACCCCCGAGAACAGCCGGGACGCCGGCGCAGACGAGAGGAACTGACCATGTGTGGAGTCAACTTCGTGGACGAGGGAACGGCGCAGAAGATCGCCGCGGCGTCGGCGACCTTCCGCCAGATCACCGAGAGCCCGTTCGGTCCGGACGACGAGATCGGCATGCTCAACCTGATCACCCCCGACATGGCACGGTCGGTCGTCTCGCGCGCGGACGCGGGGCACACGCTCGACCTGAGCGTCGACTACTTCCTCGGCATGCCGTCGTTCACCGCGGCCGGCCAGCCGCCGTACCAGATCTGGATGACCAACACCCCGCGTGGCACCGCCAACGACGACGCGACCGGCTTCGGCGAGCAGAACGAGCTCGTCGGCTACTCCGGCGACGCGGTCTCGATGTACACGCACTGCGGCACTCACATCGACACGCTCAACCACTTCGGCTACGGCCGCAAGATCTGGAACAACTTCGACGCGGACGAGTGGCTCGGCGCCCGGCACTGGATGTGCGCCGGTGCCGACAAGCAGCCGCCGATCATCACGCGCGGGGTGCTGCTCGACGTCGCGGCGCTGCACGGCGTCGACGTCCTGCCGCAGAGCTACGGCATCGGGTCGAAAGACCTCGAGGACGCCGCCCGTCGTCAGGGTGTCGAGGTCCGGCCCGGGGACGCGGTGCTCATCCGATCCGGCCAGATGACGCTGTGGGACGACCCGCAGGCGTACATCACGAACGAGTCCGGGGTGGACCGCGACGGCGCGGAGTGGCTCGCGAGGTCGGGCGCGGCGCTCGTCGCGTCGGACAACCTGTCGTTCGAGCAGATCCCCTCTGCCGAGGAGGGCAACTGGCTGCCCGTCCACACCTACCTCTTCGCCGAGGCGGGCGTCCCGATCATGGAGGTCGTGGACATGGAGGGCCTCTCGCAGGAGCAGATGTACGAGTTCTGCTTCATCGGCGCCGGCATCAAGCTGCGTGGCGCGACGGCGGCCCCGATGCGCCCGCTCGCCATGCCCCTGCGCGACTGATGCCGGGCCTTGCGTCCGGTGCCCCCTCGGTGATCATCACCGGGGCCGGCATCGGCATCGGTGCCGCCTGCGCCACCGCCTTCGCCCGCGCCGGGTACCGCACCGTGCTCACCGACGTGCTGGACGCGGGGGAGTCGGTCGCCGCCTCGTTGCGCGAGGAGGGCCACGCCGCGGTCTTCCACCGACTCGACGTCACGAGCACCGACCAGGTGCGGGCGGTCGTCGAGGAGTCGCAGGGCGACGGCTTCGACGCCGTCGTCGCCAACGCGGGGATCGCGCGACGACGAGCGTTCGTTGACCTCGAGGACGCCGAGTGGGAGAACGTGCTGGACGTCGACCTGCAGGGTGAGATGCGGGTCTTCCGTGCTGCCGCGCCCGCCATGGTCCGACGCGGTGGAGGGTCGCTGGTCGCGCTCTCCTCGGTCAGCGGCTCGACCTACGGGTGGGGCGAGCATGCGCACTACTCCGCAGCCAAGGCCGGAGTCCTCGGGCTCGCGCGCGCCCTGGCGGTCGAGCTCGGTCCGCACGGGGTGCGCGCCAACGCGGTGGCACCGGGCTTCATCCGCACGGCCCAGTCCCTCGACGACGAGCACTCGATGGGGGCCGCTGCACTCGACGCATCCGCCTCGGCCGTGCCGCTCGGACGGGTCGGGAATCCTCCCGAGGTCGCGGACGTGGTGCTCTTCCTCGCCTCCGAGGCGTCCCGCTACGTCACGGGCCAGGTGCTCGTCGTCGACGGCGGCCTGACCGTCCGGCAGGGGTAGGGATGCCACGTCACGAGGTCGTGGTGGTCGGGGCGGGCATCGTGGGCCTCGCGACCGCACACCGTCTGGCCGGGCGCGGTCATCGCGTGACCGTAGTCGACAAGGAGCCGACGCTCGCCGCCCACCAGACCGGGCGCAACTCCGGCGTCGTGCACTCCGGGCTCTACTACCGACCGGGGTCGTTGAAGGCCCGGCTGGGCACGGCGGGCGCCGCGTCCATGGTCGAGTTCGCGTCGCGGCACGGCATCACGGTCGACCGGTGCGGCAAGCTCGTCGTCGCCACGGACGGAGCACAGCTGCCGACCCTGGACGAGCTGGTGCGCCGCGGCGTCGCCAACGGCGTCCCGTGCCGTCGGGTCGACGCCGACGAGGCGCACGAGCTGGAGCCGTACGTCAGCGCGCTGGCGGCGGTGCGGGTCGAGAGCACCGCGGTCGTCGACTACGTGGGCGTTTGCGTGGTGCTGGCCGACCTGGTCGGACGGGCCGGCGGCGACGTCCTGCTCGGCCGGGAGGTGCTGTCGGTCGAGGACGACGGTCGCGGCCTGCGCATCGGGACGAGCGGGGGCGAGCTGCGGGCAGACCGTCTCGTGAACTGCGCCGGACTGCACAGCGACCGCCTCCCACTCCTCGGGGGTGTGGACCCGCAGGTGCGCATCGTCCCGTTCCGCGGCGAGTACTTCGAGCTCGCACCCCACGCTCGGCACCTCGTCAACGGGCTCGTGTACCCGGTCCCGGACCCGGACCTGCCGTTCCTCGGCGTCCACCTCACCCGGATGTTCGACGGCTCGGTGCACGCCGGGCCCAATGCCGTGCTGGCCGGGGCCCGCGAGGGCTACGACTGGCGCACCGTGCGCGTGCGCGACCTCGCCGACGCTGCGCGCTGGCCCGGCACGTGGCGGCTGGCCCGACGGTGGTGGCGCACCGGTGTGGACGAGGTCCTGAGGTCGCTGTCCCAGCGACGCTTCCTCGAGAGCCTGCGCGAGCTCGTGCCGTCGCTGCAGCCCGGCGATCTCGTGCCCAGCGAGGCGGGTGTCCGCGCCCAGGCCGTGGACCGCTCCGGCGCGATGGTCGACGACTTCCTGCTGCGTCGAGCACCCCGGCAGCTGCACGTGCTCAACGCGCCCTCACCGGCCGCGACGGCGGCCCTCGAGATCGGCGACCACGTCGCCCGCGAGCTCGAGACCGTGCGATGAGGCTCGAGGCCATGCCCTGGAGGCAGACCACCGGCGACCATCCAGACCCTGCAGTGAGGACCACGATGCACGACGACACCCCGACCGGGCTCCGCTCGAACCTGACCAGCTACGGCGACCCGGAGTTCGCCCTCTTCCTGCGCAAGGCCTTCATCAAGGGGGCGGGGTACGGCGACGACGCGCTCGACCGACCGGTCATCGGCATCGTCGACACGGAGAGCGGCTTCAATCCGTGCCACGGCAATGTCCCGCAACTGATCACCGCCATCGAGCGAGGCGTCATGCTGGCCGGCGGCCTGCCGATCAGCTTTCCGACGATCTCGGTGCATGAGAGCTTCGCCCACCCCACGAGCATGCTCCTGCGCAACCTCATGTCGATGGACACCGAGGAGATGCTCAAGGCGCTGCCCGTGGATGCCGTGGTCCTGATCGGCGGGTGCGACAAGACGGTGCCGGCCCAGCTCATGGGCGCGGCCTCGGCCGGCAAGCCGGCGATCCAGCTGGTGACGGGCTCGATGCTCACCGGCAGCCACCGGGGACGGACGGTCGGGGCGTGCACCGACTGCCGCTTCTTCTGGGGGCGCTACCGTGCGGACGAGATCGACGCCGACGAGATCGCCGAGGTCAACGGCCGGCTCGTCGGCAGCGTCGGCACGTGCTCGGTGGCCGGCACCGCCAGCACCATGGCCGCCGTCAGCGAGGCCATGGGGATCGCGCTGCCGGGATCGGCCTCCCCGCCGGCCGTGACGGCCGACCGGATGCGGATCGCCGAGGCCACGGGGACCCGCGCGGTCGGCCTCGCCCGGGAGCGCCTGACGATCGACCAGATCCTCACGCCGGCCGCGTTCGACAACGCCTTCCGGGTGCTGCTCGCCCTCGGCGGCTCGACGAACGCGCTCGTCCACCTCGCCGCGGTCGCCGGCCGCCTTGGCTACGCGCTCGACCTGGAGGCGTTCGACCAGATGGGTCGCGAGACACCCGTGCTGGTCGACCTCAAGCCGTCGGGGTCGCACTACATGGAGGACCTGCACCGTGCCGGTGGTGTGCAGCGACTCATGCTCGAGATCCGCGACCAGCTCAACCTGGAAGCCCTGACGGTGACGGGTCGCACGCTCGGCGAGGAGCTCGCCGACGCCCCCGCTCCGTTCCCGCAGGAGGTGGTCCGTCCACTGGCGGACCCCGTGCACCGGGGCGGCAGCATCGCCGTGCTGCGCGGCAACCTGGCGCCCGCGGGCGCCATCATCAAGCAGTCCGCGGCGTCCCCGGCCCTGCTCGAGCATCGGGGGAGGGCGGTCGTGTTCGAGGACGCGGCCGACCTGGCCGAGCGCATCGACCGCGACGACCTCGACGTCGAGGCGGAGGACGTGCTGGTCCTGCGCAACATCGGTCCCGTCGGATACCCCGGCATGCCCGAGGCCGGATACATCCCGATCCCGCGCAAGCTCGCCCGGGCCGGTGTGAAGGACGTGGTGCGCATCAGCGACGGCCGCATGTCCGGCACGGCCGCCGGCACGATCGTCCTGCACGCATCGCCCGAGGCGGCGGTCGGAGGACCACTGGCGCTCGTGCGCACCGGTGACACGATCGCCCTGTCGGTCAGTGGTCGTTCCCTCGAGCTGGAGGTGGGGGAGGAGGAGCTGGTCGCCCGTGCCGCCGAGGTGGCCGACCGCGTGCGTGACGTGCCGCAGCGGGGCTACGCGAAGCTCTACGTCGACGAGGTCACCCAGGCGGAGGAGGGCTGCGACTTCCGCTTCCTGCAGGGCAACGAGGTCGTGGGCAGCGTCCCGCGTCGGCACTGAGGTCCACCCGCGACCAAGACGGCCTCGCCGGGTGTTGGTGCACCACGGCGAGGCCTTGACCTGAAGTCCTCTAGATAGGGAGGAGCAACGGGCCCACCACGACTTTACCGCGACGCGTCGGCGTCATCCGGCGCGGGAGTCTCGGGCGGTCCAGGCGGGAGCGCGCTCACCCGGGCGACGAGGCGTTCGAGGGGTCCGCGACCGACGAGCGCCACCCAGGCGGTCGCGATCACGACCATCGCGAGCGACGTCCAGCCCCAGAGGGTGTTGGTGGGGTCGTCGTAGCCGCCGAACGGGCCGCCGGCGAGGCCCACCGCCAGGAGCAGGTGCCCCGTGTACGCGGTCAATGGCATCGAGCCCAGTGCTGCGAGCGGGAGCAGCAGCAGCCGTAGCGGTCGCGCCAGGAGCAGGCTGAGCCCGATGACGGCCACGGCGAAGCCGCCGGACCCGATGATCTCGGGCGCGCCGCCGGTGTGAGGCTTGTACTGCATCGCCGTGCTCCACACGCGCTCGATCTCGTCGGACTCGCGCAGTCGGGTGAGGTAGCCGGGCTCGTTCGTCGCGTTGCCGTTCTCGTCGGTGTAGTCCGGCCCGAAGAGGTAGGCGACCGGCTCGTCCCGGTCCGACCCGATGAGGTGTCCGGCCCCGTACCCGAACGCGGCGAGCACGATCCCGCCGAGCAGCAGCGCGGCGCCGGTGCGGACGTCGGTGAGCTGCAGCCTTCCGATCGCCATGCCGGCGAGGAGCATCGCCAACCAGGCCGTGACGGGGTACAGCCCGAAGAGCGTGAGGTTGAGACCAGGGCCGTAGGCGTCGAGGCTGAGGGCGTGCAGCAGGGCCACCGCGAAGGGTCCGAGGACGGCCAGTGACGCCGACACGATCCAGAGTCGTCGTGTGCTCCAGTGGAGCACGAGGGTGGAGAGGACGAACAGGATCCCGTACAGCGGGAGGATGACGGCGACGCCGGAGTTCAGCAGCTCGATCACCAGGCCGATCGCCAGCACCGCGAGGCCGCGGCGCACGAGGGTCACCTGCAGACGGAGGTCGTCCCGACGCGCCCTGCCGCGGCTGATGAGCGTGATGGAGACGCCGGCGAGCATCGCGAACAGCAGCGACGAGCGACCGTCGACGAGACCGTCCCAGGTCGACGGGTCCGACCAGGTGACGTCGTCGGGGGTGTCTCCGAGGTGGGCTCCGACCATCCCGAGCACGGCGAGCCCGCGCGCCACGTCGATCCCGAGGAGTCGGGGCGGGCGCCCGAACGCTCGCAGGCGTTGCAGCGGACCCGCGCGTCCGACGGACGTCGCACTCTCGTCGACGACGCTCATCGCCACCTCACCATCGTGTCCCGGGCAGTCCTGGGCCGAGCATGCACCACGAGTCTGCGAGCACGGCGCAGGCGCGACGACGTGAGTGGTGGGGCGGGTGGGGCTCGAACCCACGACCCAAGGATTATGAGTCCTCTGCTCTGACCGGCTGAGCTACCGCCCCGGGACGCACAGCCTAGCGAGGCGGCACACTGGGGCCATGACCGACGCCGTGATCGCCGACCTCGACGGAACGCTGGTCGACGTGTCCTCGATCAAGCACCTCGTCGAGGGGGAGGACCGCGACTTCCACGCCTTCCACGCGGCGTCGAAGGACTGCCCGCCGAGGCCCGAGGTGGTCGACGCCGTGCGTGCCGCGCACGCGGCGGGCCGTGCCGTCCTGGTGGTCACGTCGCGCGAGTTCATCTGGCGCGACCTCACCCTCGACTGGCTGGCGCAGCACGACGTGCCCTACGACCAGCTCGTCATGCGGGTCGTCGGCGACTACCGGCCCGACCACGTGGTGAAGGCCGAGATGCTCGACACCCTCGAGGCCGACGGATTCGCTGTGCTCGAGGCGTGGGAGGACAGCGACGACATCGTCGAGCTGTGGCGCTCGCGTGGCGTCACGGTCCACGTCGTGGACTGACCGGACCTACAGGCCGAAGGTCGGTCGCTCGTCGACGGGCACGAGGTCGAGGTGCTCGGGGTGGTCGCGGATCACCTTGGGCACGAACGGGCAGTAGGGGAGCACCTGGCCGCCCCGCTCGGAGATCTGCTCCAGTGCCCCCACGATCAGCTGGGAGCCGATGCCGCGACCTTCGAACGCCGGCAGCACGCGTGTGTGGGGAAGGGCGTAGACGTCGCCGTCGACGCGGTAGTCGACCCAGCCCGCGAGGTCACCGTCGACGGTGATCTCGAAGCGTGACGACGACGGGTTGTCCAGCACCTCGGTGGTCATGGAGCCATCGTCACACGACTCGCCGCTCGCGGCGCGCGACGCTCCAGACCGGCAGAGAAACCCCGACCAGTGGTGCACGAGGGGCTCATGGGGCTAGCATGGTCCCAGCGCGGAACGATGACGCGTGGCTCCGTGAGGTCGCTGGGGAAGGCGGATCTCGAGCTAGGAGGCACGATGAGCATCCCCACCCGTGGAGTTCTGTATGTCCACTCCGCGCCCTCGGCCCTGTGCCCACACGTCGAGTGGGCCGCAGCCGGCGTGCTCGGCGGCTCCGTCGACCTCGACTGGCAGCCGCAGCCCGCAGAGGCGGGGACCTACCGCGCCGAGCTGTCCTGGCAGGCCCCGGCCGGCTCGGCCGCCTCGATCGCCTCGGCGATGCGCGGCTGGGACCGCCTGCGCTTCGAGGTCACCGAGGAGCCGACCGCCTCGAGCGAGGGAGCGCGCTTCTCGTGCACGCCGGGTCTCGGCATCTTCCACGCGATGACCGGCCTGCACGGCGACGTGCTCATCCCCGAGGACCGCATCAAGGCGTTCCGGGTCAAGGCCGCGCTGGGCGAGATCACGATGGACGAGGCCCTCGACGGCCTGCTGGGCGTCAAGTGGGACGCCGAGCTCGAGCCGTTCCGCCACGCGGGCGAGGGCGCTCCCGTGCGCTGGCTCCACCAGGTGGTCTGAGCCGCAGGAGTCGCCGCAGGTCAGCCGATCGTCACCTTGGCGGACGGCGACTCGGTGTCGCTGCCCTCGTGCACGACGCGGAACTCGCGCTCACCCGTGCGCGACGTGTAGATCTTCGTCTCGAAGCGGCCTCCGTCGCGGGTCTGCACCGAGACCGGGAAGTCGTCCCAGCTGCCGCCGGGGTCGCGCACCTGCACCTGGAGCACCTCGCCGTCGTCGAGCGCGGGGAAGCGGCCGGAGATGGTGAAGCGCTGACCGGGTGCCACGCGATCGCTCTCGACGGAGAACGTCGGCTTCTCCTCCTGCTCCTCGGTGGTGGCCGTCGGAGTGGGGGTGGGCGTGGGTGTGGCCGAGGGGGTCGCGCTGGGCGTGGGCGACGTGATGGGGGGCAGGTCCACGCCACCGAGGCCGGTGGCCCGGACCACGGTGGCTCCGGCGAAGCCGAGCGCGCCACCGATGGCCAGACCTGCGACCACGAACCACAGGGCGAGGCGCCAGAAGGCGTCGGTGCGGCCGCGGCCGCCTCCGTCGTCCGTGCGCGATGTCTCCCGCGCGGGTGGGCGTCCCTCGGAGGCGAGGGAGACGGGCGCGGTGGGTGTGCGGCGCCCCCGTGCCGTGCCGGGCCGGTGGTCGACCACGGCCGCGACGGCGTCGGCCACGGTCACGAGCCCGTCGACCGTCTCGTCGGCGAGATGGAGGCCGAAGCGACGTCCGAGCTCGTCGGCCACCTCCACGGCGGCGAGCGAGTCGACCCCGAGGTCGTCGAGCCGAGCGTCGTCGGTGACCTGCTCAGGAGTGCAGTCGACGACGCTGACGAGGATGTCGGTCAGCTGTGCGCGGACCTCGGCGGGGGTGGGCACGCCCCGAGTCTAACGAGGCGCACGTCATGGTCCGATGCGGCGCGGCCGAACCCGCTCACCTCCTACGATGGCCGGATGGATGCCGGAGACGAGCTGCAGTTCGTGGTCGTGCACGGCTACCGGCGCGCCTATCGCCGTCGCGGCTCCGGACCCGCTCTCCTGCTGCTCCACGGCCTGGGGTGCGAGTCGTCGACGTGGGAGCCGGTGATCGACGCCCTCGCGGAGCACTACACGGTGATCGCCCCCGACCTGCTCGGGCACGGGGAGTCCGACAAGCCCGACGCCGACTACTCGCTCGGCGGGTACGCGAACGGGATGCGCGACCTGCTCACCATCCTCGGCATCGAGAAGGTCACCGTCGTCGGCCACAGCTTCGGCGGCGGGGTGGCCATGCAGTTCGCCTACCAGTACCCCGACCGCACCGAGCGGATCGCGCTCGTGTCCTCCGGCGGACTGGGTCGAGAGGTCTCCCCGCTCATTCGCTTCCTGACCCTGCCGGGCAGCGGCACGGCGCTCTCGGTGGCCACGTTCCGCCCCTGGCGACGTGCCGTCGCGGCCGGCATGCGGGGGCTGTCGCGCACCGGTCTGGCACCTCTGCGCGACCTCGGCGAGGTCGCCGCGATCTACGAGTCGTTCGCCGATCCTCGCGCCCGCCAGGCGGTGCAGCGCGTCACCAGCCACGTCCTGGACTGGCGAGGGCAGTACGTCACGATGACCGACCGCACCTACCTCGCGCGCATCGTCCCCGTGCTCGTCGTCTGGGGCGCCGACGACCTCGTCATCCCGGCCACGCACGCCGACATCGCCCGTCGGCAGGCGTGGTCGGACGTGCACGTGCTGCCCCATGCAGGGCACTTCCCGCACCGCGACCACCCGGCGGAGTTCGCCCGTCTGCTGCACGAGTTCGTCCGCGACACCGAGCCCGCCGCCTACCGACGCGGCACCTGGCGCTCGATGCTGCGCCAGGGTCAGCCTGCGGTGGAGCCCGAGCCGTCCGACGGCCCGGGTGCGGTCACCGTGGCCGGCTGATCGGCCACCTCGGCCAGACGTCGCCTTCGCCGTCGTCCGCGGTTGCCCGACGCCCAGGCGCCGAGGGACACCGACGCCCAGCCGATCGCGATGCCGGCGACGTCGTCGGCGAGGTAGTGCCAGCCGAAGTAGATGGTCGCCAGCACGGTGACCACGAAGAACGCCCACGTGACCACGCGGATGGCGAGCTTCTGCCCCGTGCGCTGCATGAACAGCGCGGCCGTGAAGGTGACCGACACGTGCAGCGACGCGAATCCCGCGACGCCGTGGATCTTCTCGCTGGCCCAGGGGTCGGTCAGGACGTCGACGCGGTTGCGGAACAAAGATCGTTGCAGGTCGGTCACGTCGGTGGCGGCCAGGTCCCAGTACATCGACGGCTGGGCGAACGCCGGGCCGAGCGTCGGCAGCGCGTAGTAGCTGATGACGCCAAGGATCCAGTTGAGGCACAGCGCCGTCGCGTACCAGGCACCGATGGAGAAGTCGCGGTTCAGCACGAGGAACGCGCCGAGGGTGATCGGGATCAGCGGCAGGTAGGCGATGTAGGCGAACGAGAGCACGTGGGCCATCACGTCGGTGCCCAGGAGGTCGTGCAGGACCGTCGCCGGGTTGTGCCCGAACATCAGCCAGTGGTCGAGCTCGAGCAGCTGGCGGTCGAACAGCACGCCCTCGCGGTACGTGGGCAGGTAGCTCTTGAGGTTGCGGTAGCTGACGTAGCTCGCGTAGAAGGTGATCAGGCCGGTCGCGATGTAGCCGACCCGCTTGAGCGTCCACTCCTCACGAACGACCTCGCGCGCGCCCTGCGGGATCTGCTTCCAGCCGCGGCGGCGCACGGCGGCCGGCACGATGCCGGCTGCGAAGAACAGCAGGGCCAGGGCGGGCAGGCGCACGTAGGCGGGGCCGAGGAAGCCCTCGGGGTCCTTCATCGGAAGGCCGAGGTACCACGACGAGAACACCGCGGCGCCCGTCACGGCCACGGACAGCGCGACCGCGAACGTGTAGGGCCACTTGAGCATGCCGAACATCCTAGGGTGCCCCAACTTGGATTTACCTGAGACGTCGGTCGCTCGGACCGACGTCCCCGGGCCGCCCCTCAGGCGTCGCCGCCTTCCTGGACCACACCCTGCGTGGCCGTCGGGTCGTCGATCTTCAGCCGCGTGAACGCGTCGCGCACCACGGACTGCTCGACGAGCTCCTGCTGGGCCAGGCTCTGCAGCACCGACACCACGATCGACTCGGCGTCGATCTGGAAGACGCGCCGGGCCGCGGCACGCGTGTCGGCGAAGCCGAAGCCGTCGGCGCCCAGGGACTGCCACGGGCCGGGGACCCAGCGCGCGATCTGGTCGGGCACGGCGCGCATGTAGTCGCTCACCGCGAGGGTGACCGAGGCGTGGTCCATCAGCTGCGTGGTGATCCACGGGACCTTCTGGTACTCGCCCGGGTTGTTGAGGTTCCACTTCTCGGCCTGCACGGCGTCGCGGGCGAGCTCGTTCCACGACGTGACCGACCACACGTCGGCGGCGACGTCGTAGTCCTCGGCCAGCATCTCCTGGGCGCGCAGCGCCCAGGGCAGGGCCACGCCGGAGGCCATGATGCGCGCACGGTGCGAGCCCTTGGTGGCGGGGCGGTAGCGGTAGGCGCCCTTCAGCAGGGCGTCGACGTCGAGGTCGTCGGGCTCGGCCGGCTGCACGATGGGCTCGTTGTAGACGGTCAGGTAGTAGATGACGTCCTCGCCCTGCGGGTGGTCGTCGGTGGAGCCGTACATGCGCTCCATGCCGTCACGCACGATGTGGGCGATCTCGTACCCGAACGCCGGGTCGTAGTGCACCACGGCCGGGTTGGTCTGGGCGATCAGCGGCGAGTGGCCGTCGGCGTGCTGCAGGCCCTCGCCCGTCAGGGTCGTGCGACCGGCGGTGGCGCCCACGAGGAAGCCGCGCGCGAGCTGGTCGGCCATGGCCCAGATGGAGTCGGCGGTCCGCTGGAAGCCGAACATCGAGTAGAACATGTAGACCGGGATCATCGGCTCGCCGTGCGTGGAGTACGCGCTGCCGGCGGCGATCGCCGAGGCCATGGCCCCGGCCTCGCTGATGCCCTCGTGCAGCAGCTGGCCCTGGGCCGACTCCTTGTAGGCGAGCAGCAGCTTGCGGTCGACGGCCTCGTACGTCTGGCCGGCCGGGTTGTAGATCTTCGCCGACGGGAACATCGAGTCCATGCCGAACGTGCGGTACTCGTCGGGGGCGATCGGCACGACACGACGCCCGATCTCGGGATCCTTCATGAGGTCGCGCAGGAGCCGCACGAACGCCATCGTGGTCGCGATCTGCTGCTTGCCCGAGCCCTTGGACAGGGCGGAGTAGGAGTCCGGCTCCGGCAGCTTGACCGAGACGGGGTCGACGATGCGCTGGGGGAGACCGCCGCCGAGCGCGTCGCGGCGGGCGCGCATGTACTGCATCTCCTCGCTGTCGTGCCCGGGGTGGTAGAACGGCGCCAGGTCGTCGCCGTCGATCTGCTCGTCGGAGACGGGGATGTTCAACCGGTCGCGGAAGCCCTTGAGGTCGTCCTTCGTGAGCTTCTTCATCTGGTGGGTGGCGTTGCGTCCCTGGAAGGACTCGAGCAGCCAGCCCTTGATGGTGTGGGCCAGGATGACGGTCGGCTGGCCCGTGTGCTTCTGCGCCGCGTCGAAGGCCGCGTAGACCTTGCGGTAGTCGTGGCCGCCGCGGGGCAGGCGCTCGATGTCCTCGTCGCTGAGGTGCTCGACCATGGCGCGCAGTCGCGGGTCGGGGCCGAAGAAGTTCTCGCGGTTGTAGGCACCGGACTCCACCGAGAGGGTCTGGAACTCGCCGTCGGGGGTGCGGTTCATCTGGTTGACCAGCACGCCGTCGACGTCGCGGGCGAGCAGGTCGTCCCACTCGCGACCCCAGACGACCTTGATGACGTTCCAGCCGGCGCCGCGGAAGTACGACTCCAGCTCCTGGATGATCTTGCCGTTGCCGCGCACGGGGCCGTCGAGCTGCTGCAGGTTGCAGTTGATGACGAAGGTCAGGTTGTCGAGCTCCTCGCGGGCCGCGAGGCCGATCGCACCGAGCGACTCGGGCTCGCCCATCTCGCCGTCGCCGAGGAACGTCCACACGTGCTGCTGGCTGGTGTCCTTGATGCCCCGGTCGTGCAGGTAGCGGTTGAACCGCGCCTGGTAGATCGAGTTGATGCCACCGAGGCCCATCGACACCGTGGGGAACTCCCAGTAGTCGGGCATGAGCCGGGGGTGGGGGTACGACGACAGGCCCTTGCCGGCGCCGTGGGAGTGCTCCTGGCGGAAGCGGTCGAGCTGCTCCTCGCTGAAGCGACCCTCGAGGTAGGACCGGGCGTAGATGCCCGGCGCGGCGTGACCCTGGAAGTAGATGTGGTCGCCACCGCCGGGGTGGTTCTTGCCGCGGAAGAAGTGGTTGAAGCCGACCTCGTAGAGGCTGGCCGCCGACTGGTAGCTGGCGATGTGGCCGCCCACGCCGAGTCCGGGCCGGTTGGCACGCGAGACCATCACGGCGGCGTTCCAGCGGATGTAGGAGCGGATGCGACGCTCGATCGCCTCGTTGCCGGGGAACCACGGCTCGTGCTCGGGCGGGATGCTGTTGATGAAGTCCGTGCTGCGCAGCGCGGGGACGCCCACGTTCTGCTCACGCGCTCGCTCGAGGAGCTTGAGCATCACGTAGCGCGCGCGGGACCGGCCGCGCTCGTCGACCATCTGGTCGAGCGAGTCGAGCCACTCGGCCGTCTCGTCGGGGTCGATGTCGGGAAGCTGGGTCGGCAGCCCCTCGTGGATGACGGCGGGACGCTCGGTGGGGGACTGGCCGGTGGGCATGTGCAACTCCTGGGACGTCTTGTGGACCTCTCCATCTTTCCACGCCGAGTTCGCTAGGGTGACACTGGCGGAGGTTGTGAACATCTACCGATCAGTAGGTTTTTGGCCTACTTTTCAGTAGGCACCGCACCGTCCGACACCCCGATCGACACCCCGACCCACCCCGGCCCGCCCCGCGTGCCAGAGTTGGTCCACACCACGTACGACGCAACCCCGAGGAGATCCCGTTGGACGCCGCGAGGCTGGGCTTCAGCCCCGACACCGTCATCCAGGAGCTGGGCTGGGACGAGGACGTCGACACCGAGCTCCGAACGGCCATCGAGGGCATCGTCGGCCACGCGCTCGTCGACGGTGAGTCCGACGAGGTCGTCGACGGCGTCATCCTGTGGTGGCGCGACGACGACGGAGACCTCGTCGATGCCCTCTTCGACGCCCTGGCCGACCTCGCCGAGGGTGGGTCCATCTGGGTGCTCACGCCCAAGGTCGGACGTCCGGGCTACGTCACGGGCGCCGACATCGCCGAGGCCGCTCCGGTGGCCGGGCTGTCGACGACGACCACGTCGTCGGCGTCGGCCGAGTGGTCCGCCACCAAGCTGTCGACGCACAAGCGCTGAGCCACGCCGGTCGTCGCCGGTCACGTCGGCCGCGCCCGGGAGACCCCGTCGGTGCTTGTCTGCTACCGCGCCGGCCGGCGTCTAGGCTCGGGCCATGACGATCGAGATCGGCCAGCAGGCACCTGACTTCACGCTCAAGAACCAGCACGGCGAGGACATCTCGCTCTCCGGCCTGAAGGGTCGGAAGGTGGCGCTGGTGTTCTTCCCGTTCGCCTTCAGCGGCATCTGCACCGGTGAGCTGTGCGAGATCCGCGACAACATCGAGGCCTTCTCCGGCGGCGACGTCGAGGTGCTCGCCATCTCCTGCGACCACTTCTTCTCCAACCGTGCCTTCGCCGACGCCGAGGGCTACACGTTCTCGGTGCTCAGCGACTTCTGGCCCCACGGCGAGGTCAGCCGGGCCTACGGGATCTTCAACGAGGGCGCCGGTGCGCCCGAGCGCGGCACCTACCTCGTCGACGCGGAGGGCGTCGTCCGCTGGAAGGTCGAGCACCCGATCGGCGAGGCCCGCGACTTCGAGGCCTATCGCGCGGCTCTCGCGGAGCTCTGACGTGCTCGCGGCGTTCAGCATCAGCCCTGGTGCGGGTGACGAGTCGGGGTCCGTGGCCGCCGGCGTGGCCGAGGCGGTGCGCGTCGTGCGGGCGTCGGGCCTGCCATGCGAGACCAACGCGATGTTCACGACCGTCGAGGGCGAGTGGGACGAGGTGATGGCCGTCGTGAAGGCGGCGGTCGAGGCCGTCGCACGGACCTCGTCGCGGGTCTCGCTCGTGCTCAAGGCCGACATCCGGCCGGGGTACACGGGGCAGCTCACGGCCAAGGTCGAGCGGCTCGAGGAGCACCTGCGCGACTGACCGGCGAAGTTTGCTGAGAGTTGAGCCAAAAGCCTGCGGTGACAACCACCGATGCGCTTGTATATGAGTGCTGCGGCCGCCCGGGACCCGAGACCCCGGCGGCCGCGGCTCCTTCATGTCGGAGCCGTCCCTCGAGGACGCCGCGCAGCGCTGTCGGTGCGGTAGGGTTCCAGGCGCCCGGTGCCCTTCATGGTGCCGTCCGGGGCGAATAGCTCAGTTGGTCAGAGCACTCGGTTTACACCCGAGCGGCCGGGGGTTCGAGTCCCTCTTCGCCCACCCGGCCCTCACTCTCGAGTGGTGTCGGACGTCACGAGCCGTCGCAGGCGGCGCGGGTGATGCGCTCGATCTGCCCGAGTCCGTCGGCCGGCCCCTGGCCGTCGTCGGCGACCTGTGCCACGACCGAGACGCCGTAGTCGTCGTGGAGCACGGTGTAGGCGTCCTGCACGTCGCCGTCGACGAGCGCGACCACGCCGACCTCGGTGCTGCGGGCGAGGCGGACCAGGAAGTCGTCGGTGCGGAGCCCGCCGACGCGCTCGACGACGTCCTTGGCCTGTGCGGAGGACCGGTCCTGGTCGCAGACGAGGTCGAGACCGATCACCGAGGGCTGTTCGGAGGAGCAGCTGACGGTCAGCAGCAGGACCGTGATCGCGAGGCCACGACGCATGTTCCTCACTGTCGTCCTCCCACGCGGGCTCGGCAACCCCCTCGGTGTGCGACGGTGGGTCGGTGCGATCCCGACTGGCCGCCGTCGCGGCGCTCTGCACGCTGCCGGTCCTGCTCCTCGGAGGGTGCGCGAACCCGAACCTGTCCGACGACGTGGACGCGCTCGTCTCCGAGCTGCGCGACCTGCCCGGCGTCACGTCGGCGGACGCGGACTACTCCGAGCCGGTCACCCTCGACTCCGGCAAGGTCCAGCTGGACGTGACGGCAGACCCCGACATCACGTCTGCGCAGCTGCAGGAGGTGGGGCGCGTCGTCTACGAGGCGTTCAGCACCACCCACGAGGGCGAGGAGGGTGACGCCGACGTCAGCTTCGGCCCGTCGACCGTGCACCTGCGCTCCTTCGAGCCGGAGGCGACGACCGAGTCGGTCGTGCGGGAGTGGGCGCTCGCGCACGAGGTCGCGCAGGACGGTGCTGCGGCCGTCGACATCATGACCCAGGACGTGCCCGGCCCGGAGCACGTCGAGACCGACGTGGTGCTGACGCTGGGCGAGGGCACCGGAGCCGACGACGTGTCCGCGGCGCTCGACCGGCTCGAGCAGAGGCACGGTGCCGACGACGCGCGTCGCGGTTGGGGCGTCGCGGCTGCCGATGGCTCCTCGGTGAGCGTCGACCGCGGGTTCCCCGGCGGCGGGACCATGGACGCGTGGGCGGCGCTGCGGTCCGCCGCCGAGCCCGCCGAGGCGGTGGGAGACGTGGGCGTGGGGATGCGCGAGTTCGCGGAGAAGGACGCCGACCCGGACCGGTACCTCGTGGTGCAGGTGACGAACGGCGGCACGGCGCCCGACCTCGACGACCCGGCCGTGCGTGGACCGCTGCTCGAGGCGGTGCGCGCGCAGGTGGACCTCCTCGTCGACGGGACCTCCACGTGGAACCTCCGCCTCGAGGTCGGTGGCAGGGTGGCCGCCGAGCTCGACCCGATGCTCTGCGAGCCGGGGTCCGCACCCACGGCGCCGCTCGAGGAGGAGCTGCGCGACGACCGGACCTGTCCCGGTCCCTGACCCGCTGTGGACGGGCCGACGCCCGTGTCGGCACCCGCTGACACGATGGGTCCATGACGGCCACCACCACGAGCGAGCACGCCCTCGACGCCCTGCGACGCCTCACCGGCCGCGACGACGCGCAGTTCCACGAGGGGCAGCTCGAGGCGGTCTCGGCCCTCGTCGACGACCACCGCCGTGCCCTCGTCGTCCAGCGCACCGGCTGGGGCAAGTCCGCGGTCTACTTCGTGGCCACGTCGTTGCTGAGGGCGCGCGGCACGGGCCCGACGCTCCTCGTCTCGCCGCTCATCGCCCTCATGCGCGACCAGGTCGCGGCGGCGGAGCGGGCCGGGGTCCGTGCGGTCTCCATCAGCTCGGCCAACGCGCACGAGTGGGACGACGTCCGGGCGCGGCTCGACGCCGACGACGTCGACGTGCTGCTCGTCTCTCCCGAGCGCCTGACCAACCCCCGCTTCCGCGACGAGCAGCTGCCCGAGCTGCGTCGGCGCATCGGTCTGATGGTGGTCGACGAGGCGCACTGCATCTCCGACTGGGGGCACGACTTCCGACCCGACTACCGCCGGCTCGCCGACCTCATCGAGTCGATGCCCGACGGGGTCCCGGTGCTGGCGACCACCGCCACCGCGAACGAGCGGGTCGTGACCGACGTCGAGGAGCAGCTCGGCGGGGGTGCCGGGCCGGGGGCGGCGGACAGCACCGGCGGGGGTGCCGGGCCGGGAGCGGCGAACAGCACCGTCCTGACGCTGCGCGGGTCGCTGGCCCGCACGAGCCTGCGGCTGGGCTGCCTCACGCTGCCCACGTCGCGCGAGCGACTGGGCTGGCTGGTCTCGCACCTGGCCGACCTGCCAGGCAGCGGCATCGTGTACACGCTCACGGTCTCGGCGGCCGAGGACCTCGCGCGCCTGCTCGCGGAGGCCGGTCACGCGGTGGCCGCGTACACCGGCCGCACCGATCCCGACGAGCGGATCCGCCTGGAGCAGGCGCTCAAGGACGACCAGCTCAAGGCGCTCGTGGCCACGAGCGCACTCGGCATGGGGTTCGACAAGCCCAACCTCGGCTTCGTCGTGCACCTGGGTGCGCCGTCCTCACCCGTGGCGTACTACCAGCAGGTGGGGCGCGCGGGCCGTGCCACCGAGTCCGCCGACGTGCTCCTGCTGCCCGGCACGGAGGACGCCGACATCTGGCGCTACTTCGCCACGGCCTCCATGCCCACGCAGGCCAAGGTCGACGCCGTGCTCGGGGCCCTGGGCACCACGCCGCTGTCGGTCGCGTCGCTCGAGGCTCAGGTCGACATCCGGCGCACGCCGCTCGAGCTGCTGCTCAAGGTGCTCGACGTCGACGGCGCGGTCCGGCGCGTGCAGGGCGGCTGGGTCAGCACGGGGGAGCCGTGGGTCTACGACGCGGAACGGTACGAGCGCATCGCCCAGGCGCGTGAGGCCGAGCAGGAGGCGATGCTGGAGTACCAGGCAGGTCGCACGTGCCGCATGGAGCTGCTCCAGCGTCAGCTCGACGACCCCACGGCCGCTCCCTGCGGCCGGTGCGACGTGTGCGTCGGGCCCTGGTATCCCACCGGCACGGACGGTGCCGCGGTGGAGCGGGCCACGCAGTCGCTCGACCGGGTGGGCGTGGCGGTCGACCCGCGCGCCCAGTGGCCGTCGGGCGTCGGGCGGCTGGGGGTCGACGTGTCCGGTCGCATCCCGCCCACCGAACGGCCCGAGACGGGCCGCGTGGTCGCAAGGCTGACCGACCTCGGCTGGGGTGGCACGCTGCGCGAGCTCTTCGCCACGGGCGCCCCCGACGTGCCCGTGCCCGAGCCGCTGCTGGGGGCGTGCGCGCGGGCGCTGCGCGACTGGCCGTGGGACCAGCGTCCCGTGGCGGTGGTCGCGCTTCCCTCGATGGCTCGGCCCACCCTCGTGGCCTCGGTGGCCGAGGGCCTGGCCCGACTCGGACGCCTTCCGCTGCTGCCTTCGCTCGAGGTCGCGCCCGGCGCGCCGGCCACCACCCAGGGCGGCAACAGCGCCTTCCGGCTGGCCGGGGTGTGGGGCCGGTTCGTCGTGCCCGACGCCCTCCGCGAGGCCCTGGCCGCGACGGACGGTCCGGTGCTCATGGTCGACGACCTCGTCGACAGCCGATGGACCGTCGCGGTCGCGTCCCGCGAGCTGCGTCGGGCCGGCGCCGACGCCGTCCTGCCGTTCGCCCTGGGCTCGGTGGGGTGACGCGCTCCCGCCACGTCCTAGGGTGGCGCCATGCCCTCGCTGCGTGACGTCGTCCGCGTGCTCGACGAGCTCTACGACCCCCGTTGGGCCGACGACTGGGACGCGGTCGGCACGGTCGTCGGCGACCCCGAGGCCGAGGTGGCCTCGGTCCTGGTCGCCGTCGACCCGGTCCAGGCCGTGGCCGACGAGGCCGTCGCCCTGGGAGCGGACCTGCTCCTGACGCACCACCCGCTGTACCTCAAGGGCGTCACGTCGGTGGCGGCCACCACGCCCAAGGGTCGCGTCGTGCACACGCTCGCCAGCCACGGCGTGGCGCTGCACACCTGTCACACCAACGCCGACTCCCCGCCCCTCGGGGTCTCGGAGTCGATGGCCCTCGCGCTGGGGCTGCGCGACGTGCGCCCCCTGGACGTCGACACCGATCCCGGCCTCGACGCCTGGGTCGTGCACGTCCCGCGCGGCGATGCCGACACCGTGGCGGCGGCCATGCACGCGGCCGGAGCGGGGCACGTGGGCGACTACGACTCGGCGGTCTTCCGATCCGAGGGCACCGGGTCCTTCCGGCCGCTCGACGGTGCACAGCCCGCGATCGGCGAGGTCGGCGCGCTCGAGCACGTCGACGAGGCACGCCTCGAGCTCGTCGCGCCTGCGGCTCTTCGTGAGGCCGTGCGGACGGCACTGCTGCAGGCGCACCCGTACGAGGAGGTCTCCTACCTCGTGCTGCCCACGGCCGCCGCTCCCTCCAGCCGGGGGAGCGGTCGCATCGGCAGGCTCGAGACGTCCATGACGCTGGCCGCGTTCGCGGACCACGTGGCTGCTGCGCTGCCCGCCCACCACGGCGCCACCCGCGTCGCCGGTGACCTCACGAGCGAGGTCACCACCGTGGCGCTGTGCGGCGGCTCGGGCGACTTCCTGCTGGGCACCGCCGACGCTGCGGGAGCCGACGTCTACGTCACCTCGGACCTGCGGCACCACCCGGTCAGCGAGCACCTCGAGCGTCCCGGTGCCTGCGGCGTGGTCGACGTGCCGCACTGGGCGGCCGAGTGGACCTGGCTGCCGGTGGTCGCCTCCGTGCTGCGCGAGCGCCTGGGCGATACGGTGGACGTCCATGTGTCCACGCTGGTGACCGACCCCTGGTCCCACACGCTGGCTCCCGCACCCAGGAGGACCCCCTGAAAGCCGAACCGTCCGCACAGCAGGCCCTGCTGGACCTCCAGGACACCGACTCCGCCCTCGCCCGGCTCCAGCACCGCCGTGGCTCGCTGCCCGAGCTCGCCCGCATCGAGGAGCTGACGGCCGAGGTCGCCGAGCTGCGCGGCCGCCAGGTCGAGGTCGAGACGACGGTCAGCGACCTCACGCGCGCCCAGAAGAAGGCCGACGCCGAGGTCGAGCAGGTCAAGACGCGCCGCACCCGCGACGAGGAGCGGCTCTCCTCCGGTGCGATCACCAACCCGAAGGACCTCGAGAACCTTCAGCACGAGCTCGGTGCCCTCGAGCGCCGCATCTCCACGCTCGAGGACGAGGAGCTCGAGATCATGGAGCAGCTCGAGATCGCCCAGGCCGAGCTTCGGGCGGTCACCGCCGACCACGACGCACTCGTCGCCGAGCTCACGCACGTCACCGCGGCCCGCGACGCCGCGGTCGAGGCCATCGACGCCGAGGTCGTCTCGGTGAACGAGGAGCGCGAGAGCGTGGCTCCGGGTGTCCCCGCCGACCTGCTCGCCCTGTACGACAAGGTTCGTCACCAGTACGGCGGGCTCGGTGCTGCAGCTCTGCGTGCGCGCCGCTGCGAGGGATGTCGCCTGGAGCTCAACGGCGCCGACCTGCGCGAGATCGCCGCCCAGCCCGAGGACGACGTGGTGCGCTGCCCCGAGTGCAGTCGCATCCTGGTGCGGACGGCCGAGTCCGGGCTGTGACCGCCGCCGTCGGGCGGGTCGTCGTCGAGGCCGACGGAGGGTCGCGGGGCAACCCGGGGCCCGCCTCCTACGGCGCGCTGGTGCGCGACGAGTCCACCGGCGACGTCCTCGCCACGCGCGGCGAGACCATCGGCACCGCCACCAACAACGTGGCCGAGTACCGCGGACTCATCGCCGGGCTCGAGCTCGCCGCCGAGCACGCTCCCGATGCCGATGTCGTCGTCCGCATGGACTCCAAGCTGGTCGTGGAGCAGATGGCGGGGCGCTGGAAGATCAAGCACGCGTCCATGAAGCCGCTGGCCGAGCAGGCCCGAGGGCTCGCCGACCGCGTCGTCGAGTGGACGTGGATCCCACGCGACCAGAACGCCGCCGCCGACGCCCTCGCCAACGAGGCGCTGGACGCCCAGGCGCGCACCGGCGAGCCCGCCGTCGTGGGCACGGCCGTCCAGCAGGAGACGACTCCGGTGGCGCCGGCCGACGACGTCACCGCACCGCTCGAGGCGCCCGCGCCGGCACCACTGGGTGGTACCGGCAAGGACACCAACCCGCTGCTCGGCTGGAGGGGCGACGTGCACGGCCGGCCCACGACGCTCGTGCTGCTCAGGCACGGCGTCACGGCCAACACCGTGCGCAAGCTCTTCTGCGGCCGCGGAGGCTCCGACCCCGGGCTCGTCGCCGAGGGAGAGGCTCAGGCCGCGCGCGCGGCGGCCTGGATCGCGCGCCACCACGACGTCGACGCCATCATCTCCTCGCCGCTGCGCCGCACCCGCGAGACGGCCGGCTTCGTCGCCCGCGAGACGGGCGTGCCGGTCGGGGTCGACGACGGTGTCGAGGAGGCCGCGTTCGGTGACTGGGACGGCCACAGCTTCGCCGAGATCATGGAGGACTGGCCCGACGAGCTGTCGACCTGGTTGTCGTCGACCGCGGTCGCCCCGCCGGGCGGGGAGTCCTTCGACGAGGTGCAGGAGCGGGTGCGGGAGGCGCGCGACCGGATCCTCGAGGCACACCCGGGTGAGACCGTCGTCGTCGTCAGCCACGTGACGCCCATCAAGCTCATGACGAGGCTCGCCCTGGACGGCCCGATGTCGATCATCCACCGCATGGAGCTGGCCCCGGCCAGCATCACGACCATCGCGTGGTGGCCCGACGGCACGCCGTCGTTGCGCGGGTTCTCGATCGTCCCGGAGTAGAGGGCCGCGCGTCGGCGGCAGGGCGTGGATGCGCGGAACGTCAGTGAGCGCCGGTGGTGACGACGTCGAGACGGGTCCCGTCCTGCTCGACCGTCCAGCCGAGGTCACGCCACGCCGTGGCCAGCTCGTCCACCGAGGCGGGCGAGGCGCCCTCGGTCAGCAGCGCGCGCACCAGCCGACCCTTCGTGGCCTTGTTGAAGTGGCTCACGACGCTGCGTCGGCCGTCCTGCTCGTGCAGCACCCGGACGGTGGCGGTGCGGGGAGCGAGGGCCGCGGACGGCTTGCCCAGGTTCACGTAGGCGCCCGAGCGCAGGTCGACGAGCAGCCCGTCGGCCACCTCGTCGTCGAGGACCTGCGGCAGCACCGGCCGCCAGCGACCGGCGACGGGGCCCAGGCGCGGCAGCGTGACCGTGCCGGACAGGCGGTAGGCGGGGATCGGGTCGCCGACCCGCACCAGGCCGAACAGAGCGCTCGCGACGGCCACGGTCCGCTCGGCCCGGGCGGTGGCGGCGTCGTCGAGGGTGGCGAGGTCGAGCTCGCCGAACAGCACGCCGGTGTACACCTCACCCGCCGGTGCGCACGGCACCTCGAAGAGTCGGGCGTCGGTCTCCACGGCGTCGGCCTGCGTGGGACCGAGCCCCAGCACCTCGGCGGCCCGTCGGGTGCCCGCGAGACGGACCAGGGCCCGCGACACCTGGTCGCGCACCTGCGTGAGGCGCGGGAACGACAACGCGGCCAGGTCCAGCACGGGTCCGTCGGGCGGTGCGGTCTTGCCCTCGGAGGGCGGCAGCACGATCAGCACCGGGCGAGCCTAGCGAGGGTGCGGACGGCGATCAGCGCACACCCTCGACGATGAGCAGGGCGCCGAAGATCGCGAACGCCACGGCGGCGCCGTAGCGGATCGCCCGCTCCGGCAGGTGCTTGCCGAGCACCGCGCCGACGCCGATCGCGAGCGCGTCGGCCGCCACCATGCCCACGGTGCTGCCGATCCAGACGCCGAACCAGTCCTCGCGCACGGCGAGGGTGATCGTGGCGAGCATCGTCTTGTCGCCCAGCTCGGCCAGGAAGAAGGCCAGGCCCACCGCCAGCAGGGCCGACCCCGTGGCCTTGCGCGCCTTGTCGGCCTCGCCCTCGGTGAGCTCGTCGCCCCGCAGCGTCCAGAGCGCGAATCCGAGGAACGCCACGCCGGCGGCGATCGCGATCCCGGACTGGTACTTCTCGAAGCTCGTGCCGATCCAGTAGCCGATGCCCACGGACGCGAGGTGGACGACCGCCGTCGCCGCCGTGATGCCGATGATGACGTCACGCGCCCGGTACCGGGTGGCGAACGTCATCGCCATCAGCTGGCTCTTGTCGCCGAGCTCGGCGACGAAGATGACAGCGGTACTGAGCCACAAGGCCTCGAACATGGAGAAGCTCCTCGTCCCCCAGGACGAGGAGCCATGATCGACGAGCCTCGACCCAGGATCGTCAACGATCAATGGGTCGAAAGTCTCGTCCGCCGAGACCGTCGCCGGTCTGGCCCGCTGCACCGGAGGCCGGACCCGAGGGAACGGCTTCAGTATGTCGACGCAGCGATTGGGGACTACTCCCTTTCGCAGACCTCAGCCTAGGGCATCCAGCACGCGGAGCGCATCGTGACGTCGGTCCCACGGAACCACGAGGTGGTCGTGGTGGAACCCGGCCACCACGTTGCACGCGATCTCGTCGTCGGCCATCGCCGCGGAGATCGTGGCCGTCAGGCCGACACCGTCGAGCGCGGAGACCACCGTCAGGGTGATCCAGGCGCCGACGAACTCGTACACCAGACCGTCCTCGTCGGCCTCCGTCTGCTCGACCACGACGGTGAGGCCCTCGGCCTCGCGCACCGCCGCGAGGGCGGTGGACGTGTCGAAGCCCTGCGACACGATCGCGTACACGACGGGCTCGGGATGGAGCCGAGGGCGCAGGTCACCGACCCCACCCTCGGTCCTCGCCACGGCATCGGACGGCATCTCCTCGACCTCCACGACGCCAGCGTAGGGACCGAAGGTTGCAACGACGTGACGGGCGAGCCCTAGACTGGCCCACGAACGAGGCGGCCGGGCGGCCGCGGCGGGCTCAGGCCCGTCGAGGAAAGTCCGGACTCCACCGAGCACGGTGGTGGCCAACAGCCACCCACGGTGACGTGCGGGACAGTGCCACAGAGAACAGACCGCCAACGGCCCCGGAACCCTCACGGGTGACGGGGTGCGGGCAAGGGTGAAACGGTGAGGTAAGAGCTCACCAGCGACGTCGGTGACGGCGTCGGCTCGGTAAACCCCACCGGGAGCAAGACCAAGAGGGCGCTCCGGCGCCTGCGCTGACGGGCTGCTCGTCCGATGTCAGCGGGTAGGTCGCTCGAGGCGCGCAGCGATGCGTGACCCAGATGGATGGTCGCCCCCCGGTCCTCGGACCGGGGACAGAATCCGGCTTACAGGCCGCCTCGTTCACTCTTCTGGTTCGCCGCCCACGGCCCGGCACCCCCGCCGGGGGTGCCGTCCTGCGTGGGTCTGGACGCTCGCTCGGGCCTCCGTGGCGCTGTGCTGGTTCGCCGTCCACGGCCCGGCACCCCCGCCGGGGGTGCCGTCCTGCGTGGGTCGGGACGCTTGCTCAGGTGTCCGGCGACCTCGGCACGGCTCGACCGTGTGCCACGCGGCCCCACGGCTCTCGACCGTGCGGGTCCGGAGGACGGGTCAGGGGAGGGTGAGGATCTCGGCGCCGTCGGGGGTGACGAGCAGGGTGTGCTCGAACTGGGCGGTCCGGGAGTGGTCCTGGGTGGTGGCGGTCCAGCCGTCGTCCCACAGGTCCCACTCGATCGAGCCGAGGGTCAGCATCGGCTCGATCGTGAAGGTCATCCCGACCTCGATGATCGTGTCGGCCGACGGCTCGTCGTAGTGCGGCACGATCAGCCCGTCGTGGAACGCCGGGCCCACGCCGTGGCCGGTGAAGTCACGCACGACGCCGTAGCCGAAGCGCGCGGCGTAGGCCTCGATGACCCGACCGATCACGTTGATCTGACGGCCCGGCTTGACCGCGCGGATCGCTCGGTGGGTGGCCTCGCGGGTGCGGTCCACGAGCAGGCGCGACTCCTCGTCGACGTCGCCGACGAGGTAGGTCTTGTTCGTGTCGCCGTGGACGCCGTCCACGTAGGCGGTGATGTCGATGTTGACGATGTCGCCGTCCTCCAGGGGACGGTCGTCGGGGATGCCGTGGCAGATGACCTCGTTCACGCTGCTGCACAGCGACTTCGGGTAGCCGCGGTAGCCCAGCGTCGACGGGTAGGCGTCGTGGGCGACGAGGAAGTCGTGGCCGACGCGGTCGAGCTCGTCGGTGGTCACGCCCGGTGCGATCGCCGCCTCCACCGCGTCGAGCGCCTGCGCCGCGATCCTGCCGGCGACCCGCATGCGCGCGATCGTGTCGGCATCGCGCACCGAGGACCCGCGGTAGGGCAGGGGAGCGGGCTGGCCGACGTACTCGGGCCGGTCGATGCGCGACGGGACGTGGCGGACGGGGGAGACGCGGCCGGCGACGAGGGGAGACACATCCCGATGCTACGAGGCCGCTCCGCCTCCGCCGATCGCGAGGGGCACCGGCACCGGGGGTGGGGCAGGATGGGTCCATGAGCGCCGAGGCCCCCGCATTCTTCTTCTGTCTCAAGCACCACACCGTCGAGGGTGAGGACGGCTGCAAGGCCGCCGACCGCCTGGGCCCCTACCCGACCGAGGCCGACGCTGCGCGTGCCCTCGACAAGGTCCAGGAGCGCAACGAGTCGTGGGACAACGACCCCGACTGGAACGACGACAAGCCCTCCGCCGACGCGTGAGCCGCACGAGCCTGCAGCTCGACCGCTCAGGTCCGTGGATCGGTGTCACCGGGCTGGTGGTGATGCTGTGGCTGGTGATCTCCACGGTGATCTACGCGCCGTGGTGGGGCGTGCTGCTGCACCTCGTCGTGCTGGCGTGCTTCGTCCCGGTGCTGCGTCGCACCATCGCGACCCGGCCCGCCCGCGCCACCTGGGTCCCGCTCTACGCCCTGGCGGCCTGGTTCGCCGTCAACGCCGTCGGCGTCTCGCTGTTCGACTGGCGCACCTGAGCCGGACCACGTCGGCCGGGCTCGCGGTCAGGAGTCGAAGGTGTGCTCCGGCCCCGGGAACGTGCCGCCCGCGACGTCGGCCGCGAACTCCTGGGCCGCGCCGAGGATGACCGAGTGCAGGTCGGCGTAGCGCTTCACGAAGCGCGGCGCCTTGCCCGTGCGCAGACCCAGCATGTCCTGCCAGACGAGCACCTGGGCGTCGCAGTCGGCACCGGCACCGATGCCGATCGTGGGGATGTGCAGCGTGCGGGTGATCTCGGCCGCGATGGGGGCGGGCACCATCTCCATGACGACGGACGAGGCACCGGCCTCCTGCACGGCGAGGGCGTCCTCCATCAGCTTCGCGGAGGCGTCGCCCCGGCCCTGCACCCGGTAGCCGCCGAGCGCGTGCTCGGACTGGGGGGTGAAGCCGATGTGCGCCATCACGGGGATCGCGCCCTTCGTGAGCAGCTCGATCTGCGGAGCCATCTCGGCCCCACCCTCGAGCTTCACCACGTGAGCCTGGCCCTCCTTCATGAACCGCACCGCCGTGTCGTACGCCTGCTCCGGCGAGCGCTGGTAGGACCCGAACGGCAGGTCGGCGACCACGAGGGCACGCCGGGCGGTGCGGGTGACGGCCTTCACGAGCGGCAGCAGCTCGTCGACGGTGACCGGCAGAGAGGACTCGTACCCGAACACGTTGTTGGCCGCGGAGTCGCCGATGAACAGCACCGGGATGCCGGCCTCGTCGAACGTGGCGGCGGTGTACTGGTCGTAGGTCGTGAGCATGACCCACTTGTGGCCCTGCTCCTTCCACTGCTGCAGGTGGTGCGTCCGCACGCGACGGATCGCCGGGTCGGTCGTCGGGCCGGACGAGGCGGCAGGGGGCCCGCTCGGTACGGGGGCACTCGTCGCGGCGCTGCCGTACGGAGCCGGCTCCTCGGCCGACGTCGGGGCAGGGGTGTGCTCGGTCATGGTGGGTCCCTCTCTTCTCGCAGCCCCTCGGTGGGGGTCCACGGACACGACCCATCCTGCCGCATCGACGCCGGTTGTCGCGTCGATGTGCGGGACGTCACGAGTCGAGGGACTCGCGCCACGCGTTGGTCATGGGCACGCGGCGGTCGCGGCCGAAGTTGCGGCGGCTGACCTTGGGTCCGGGCGGGTACTGGCGACGCTTGTACTCGGCCTTGTCCACGAGGGTGACCACCCGCTCCACGAGCGCGGCGTCGAAGCCCTCGGCGATCACGGCAGCCGAGCCGAGGTCGCGCTCCACGTAGGCGTCGAGCACGGCGTCGAGCAGCTCGTAGGGCGGCAGGGAGTCCGAGTCCAGCTGGCCCGGACGCAGCTCGGCCGACGGCGGCTTGCTGATGGTGCTCTCCGGGATCGGAGGCTGCTCCCCGCGCTCATCGGCCCACGCGTTGCGCCACCGCGCGACCTCCCACACCAGGGTCTTCGGGAGGTCCTTGATGGGGGCGTACGCACCCACCGCGTCGCCGTAGATCGTGGAGTAGCCGGTGGCCAGCTCGGACTTGTTGCCGCAGGCCAGCACGAGGTGCCCGTGCTGGTTCGACAGGCCCATCCAGACGACGGCGCGGATCCGCGCCTGCAGGTTCTCCTCGGCGATGCCGTCGAGCCGGGTCGTCGTCTGCCCCAACGTCGACTGGAACGCGTCGAAGATGGGCCCGATCGGCACGGTGTCGAGCTGCAGACCGGTGCGGCGCGCGAGCTCGGCGGCGTCGGTGCGGCTGTGCTCGGAGGACCAGTCGCTCGGGTTCGAGACGCCGAAGACGTTCTCGGCGCCCAGAGCGTCGACCGCGATCGCGCCGACGAGGGTGGAGTCGATGCCGCCGGACAGGCCGAGCAGCACCGACGAGGCGCCGTTCTTGCGCACGTAGTCGCGCAGGCCCAGCACGATCGCCCAGTAACGCTCGCCGAGGTCGTCCCACCTCTCGGCCACCACCGGCACCGCCGGCTCGTAGGCCGGCAGGGGGTCGGGGGAGATCACGGTGCGCTCGACCCGCAGGCCGTGGAAGCGCGTGCCGGGGTCCGGCATGGGAGCCGTGGCGGCGGGGAGGTCGAGGTCGACGACGAGCAGCTCCGGCTCGAACTGGGCGGCGCGTGCCACCAGCTCACCCGCGGCGTCGACGACGAGCGAGTCGCCGTCGAAGACCAGCTCGTCCTGCCCGCCGACGAGGTTCACGTACGCGAGCGCGCAGCTGCCCTCGCGGGCCCGACGGGCGCACAGGTCGAGCCGCACGTCGTCCTTCGCCGCCTCGTACGGAGAGCCGTTGAGCACCACGAGGAGTCCCGCCTCGGCGGCGTCGGCGGCCGCGGAGGGTCCGTCCTGCCAGATGTCCTCGCAGATCGCGATCGCGACGTCGACCCCGTGCACCTGCACGACCTGGGTCTCGTCACCGGGCACGAAGTGACGGAACTCGTCGAAGACGCCGTAGTTGGGGAGGTGGTGCTTGTCGTAGCGCGTCACGACCCGACCACCGGTCAGCACCGACGCGGAGTTCGTGGGCGCGTTCTTGGGCACCCCCAGCCGGTCGGTGTCGACGTGGTCCTTCGCGGTGTCGAGGTGCCCGACGACGACGACGAGGTCGCCGAGGCCCTCCTCGACGAGGCGCGCGGCGAGGGCGGGCACGCGGTCGCGCGTGCCCTCGATGAACGACAGCCGGTAGGCCATGTCCTCGACCGGGTAGCCGTTGAGGACCATCTCGGGCATCACGAGCAGGTGGGCCCCGGCCCTGGACGCGTCGTGCGCGGCCGCGACGACGAGCTCGACGTTGCCGTCGAGGTCCCCGACGCGGGGGTTGACCTGGGCGAGGGCGAGACGCAGCTGGGGCACACGGCCAGCCTAGGGCTCGACCGACCATGATGGAGCCATGGCCAGGACCTGCCCGTGCGGCACCGGCGACGCCTACGCGACGTGCTGCGGGCCGTTCCTCGCCGGTGGTGCGGCACCGACGGCCGAGCGGCTGATGCGGTCGCGCTACACCGCGTACGTGCTCGGCGACGGCGGCTACCTGCTGCGAACGTGGCACCCCACGACCCGGCCGGCGCGCATCGACCACGACCCGGCCCTCGTGTGGACCGGGCTGGAGGTGCTGCGCACCGAGGCTGGTGGGCCCGACGACTCCTTCGGTGTCGTCGAGTTCCGCGCGGCGTGGGGCGGGACCGATCGTGAGGCCGGGCTCGGCGTGCTCCACGAGGTCAGCCGCTTCGTGCGCGGCGACGAGGGATGGCAGTACGTCCGCGGACGGATGGTCGAGGGCACGTCGTCACCCGCCCCGTGAGGCGCGTCGGCCACGTAACATCGCCGTAACACGACCCGTGCGAGACTCAGCCCCATGGGTAAGCAGGAAGACTTCGTCCTCCGGGCGCTCGAGGAGCGCGACGTCCGCTTCGTGCGGCTCTGGTTCACCGACGTCCTCGGGTCGCTCAAGTCCGTCGCGATCGCTCCCGCCGAGCTCGAGGGTGCGTTCGCCGAGGGCATCGGCTTCGACGGGTCGGCCATCCAGGGCTTCGCCCGGGTGCACGAGGCCGACATGCTCCTGAAGCCCGATCCGTCGACGTTCCAGATCCTGCCGTGGCGGGGCGAGGCCCCCGCGACCGCGCGCATGTTCTGCGACATCGCGATGCCCGACGGCAGCGCGTCGTTCGCCGACCCGCGGCACGTGCTCAAGCGCACCCTGCACAAGGCGTCCGAGGCGGGCTTCACCTTCTACACGCACCCCGAGATCGAGTTCTACGTCTTCCGAGGCAAGCCCGACGTCGGCGGCAGGCCCGTGCCGGTCGACGACTCCGGGTACTTCGACCACACCGCCCAGGGCGGGGGACAGGACTTCCGTCGCGAGGTCATCACGATGCTCGAGAACATGGGCATCAGCGTCGAGTTCAGCCACCACGAGGGCGGGCCCGGCCAGCAGGAGATCGACCTGCGCTACGCCGACGCCCTCTCCACGGCCGACAACGTCATGACCTTCCGCACCGTCGTGCGCGAGGTGGCGCTCAGCCAGGGCAAGTGGGCCTCCTTCATGCCCAAGCCGTTCACGGACCACCCGGGCTCGGCGATGCACACGCACCTCTCGCTGTTCGAGGGTGACGAGAACGCCTTCTACGAGGCCGGCGCCGAGTACCAGCTCAGTGCCACGGGCCGCTCCTTCATCGCCGGGGTCCTGGAGCACACCCCCGAGATCACCGCCGTCACGAACCAGTGGGTCAACTCCTACAAGCGTCTGGCCAGCGGCTACGAGGCCCCCAACTACCTGAGCTGGGGCCACAACAACCGCTCCGCCCTCGTGCGGGTGCCGATGTACAAGCCGCACAAGAGCGGGTCCGCCCGCGTGGAGCACCGTGGCATCGACGCCGGCTGCAACCCCTACCTGACCTACGCGCTGGTGCTCGCCGCCGGGCTCAAGGGCATCGAGAACGGCTCGAGCCTGCCGCCCGAGACCGAGGACAACGTGTGGTCGCTGACCGACCGCGAGCGCAAGGCGATGGGCCTCACGCCCATGCCGCGCAACCTGGACGAGGCGATCCGCGAGATGGAGAACAGCGAGCTCGCGGCCGAGACCCTGGGCGAGCACGTCTTCGACTTCTTCCTGCGCAACAAGCGCCAGGAGTGGGAGGCCTACCGGTCCCAGGTCACCCAGTTCGAGATCGATCGCCTTCTGCCCGTGCTCTGAGGTCGGCGCTTCGCCGACGGGAGACGCGACCGCTGGCGGGGGCTTCGGCTCGCTGCTGCGCTGCTTGCGGGGGCTTCGGCTTGCTGCTGCGCTGCTTGCGGGGCTTCGGCTTGCTGCTGCGCTCCCTCGGCTCACGCCGGGGTCGGTCTCCGAGAGGGCCTCGACCGGGCAGCTCACGCCGGAGGCGGCCCGGGTTCTCGGGCTGTGGCGGGTGCTGGCCGGACGCACGATTCTTCCTTCGGGCGTGGGGACGCAGGATTCTGCGTTCACGTGCGGGGGACGCAGGATTCTGCGTTCGCGCGCTGAAGGTCCGATGCTTCTGCGTTCGTGACCGGATCCGGTCGTGAACGCAGCATCGTTCGGGCCTGCGCACGTGAACGCAGCATCGTGGCCGCCTGGCTGCGCGGGGTGGCAGGGATTCTTCCTTCTCGTGGACCGGTCCACGGAAAGGAAGAACCCTTGACCCTCTGCCCTCGTCATCGGTGGATCCTCAACCTCTGCAGGCCGTCTGCGGTGGAGGATCCACCGATGGCACGCACGAACGAAGAATCCTGCGCCGATCACGCGCAAAGGAAGAATCGTGCATGACCCGCAGCACCTGACCGGACCCCGCGACGCCGTACCAGCGCCCCTTCAGGCCCCCGATCGAGGCCCTTTCGGAGGCCACCCCCAGCGAAGATCGAGGCAGCGCGGCAGCACGTCCACGAGCACCACAAGCAGCGCAGCAGCAGGTCGAGATGAACTCCAGGCAGCGCAGCGGCGAGTCGCGACCCCCGCAGCCGACGCAGCAGCACGGCGAAGCGGACCGCAGCCGACGCAGCAGCCGGGCGAAGTGGACCGCAGGCAGCGCAGCAGCAGGCCCACGTCGTCCGCGGCCGGCGCAGCCGCGGGTCGCGTCACGTGCCGTAGCCTGCACCCGTGTCCACCGAGTCCCCGGAGCTGGCCCTCGCCCGACGCGGCTTCCTCGACGGTGCTGCGGCAGCCGCGCACCTGGCCCGCCTCGACGGCATCGACGACGCCCTGGTCGAGCAGGTGGCGGCCGTGGCCAGTCCCGACACCGCCCTCTCGTCCCTGGTCGCGATCGCCGAGGCGTGGGGCACCGACCGGCTGCTGACGACGCTGCGGGCCGACGACGAGCTGCGCCAGCGTCTGCTCATCGTGCTGGGCACGAGCGAGGCGCTCGGCGACTTCCTGGCCCGCCACCCCGAGCACGTCGAGGACCTCGGCGCCGACCGCCTGTCGCCCGTGCCCCTCGACCTCGCGACGATGCGGGAGCAGCTGGGCGAGGTGGCCGACGCCGACGAGCTGCGGGTCGCGTACCGACGCAAGCTGTTGCACGTCGCCGCCCGTGACCTCACCGCGCTCACCGGCTTCGAGGAGTCCGCCGGGGAGCTGGCCGACCTCGCGATCGCAACGCTGGGTGCGGCGCTGGACCTGGCGCGCCGGCAGGAGCCCGAGGCCGACAGCGTGCGACTGGCCGTGATCGCCATGGGCAAGACCGGCGGTCGCGAGCTCAACTACGTGAGCGACGTCGACGTGATCTTCGTCCACGAGCCCGCCGAGGGTGCGGACGAGCAGACCGCCTCCCGTGTGGCCGCACGGCTCGCGTCCACGATGATGCGGCTCTGCTCCGACCACACGCGCGAGGGCACCATCTGGGAGGTCGACGCCAACCTGCGGCCGGAGGGCAACCAGGGTCCCCTGAGCAGGACCCTGCGCAGCCACGTGGCGTACTACGACCGCTGGGCGTCCACGTGGGAGTTCCAGGCGCTGCTCAAGGCGCGGTTCGCCGCCGGCGACGCCGAGGTCGGGCAGGCCTACCTGGACGCGCTCTCGCCGAAGGTGTGGGAGGCGAGCACGCGCGAGAACTTCGTGCGCGAGGTGCGTGCCATGCGTACGCGCGTGATCGAGAACATCCCGTCCCAGCAGCGCGAGCGCCAGCTCAAGCTGGGCGCGGGCGGCCTGCGCGACGTCGAGTTCGCGGTGCAGCTGCTGCAGCTCGTGCACGGGCGGGGCGACGAGTCGCTGCGCAGCCCCACCACGTTGGAGGCGCTGCGCGAGCTGACCGAGGGCGGCTACGTGGGCCGGCGCGACGGTGCCGCCATGGAGGACGCCTACGAGTTCCTGCGCACCCTGGAGCACCGCATCCAGCTCTACCGGCTGCGGCGCAACCACGTCGTCCCGGACGACCTCGAGGACCTGCGCCGCCTCGGCCGGTCCATGGGCTACCGCCAGAACCCGGCCGAGGGCCTGGAGAAGGACTGGAACGCCCACAAGCGCCTCGTGCGGCGCCTGCACGAGAAGCTCTTCTACCAGCCGCTGCTGGAGGCGGTCACGTCGTTGCCGGACGAGGGGCTGCGGCTCACGCCGGAGGCCGCCCAGGCACGGCTCATGGCGCTGGGCTTCGTGGACCCCAAGGGCGCGCTCGGCCACATCCAGGCGCTCACGTCCGGGGTCTCGCGGCGGGCCGCCATCCAGCGGTCGCTGCTCCCGGCGATGCTGCAGTGGTTCGCCGAGTCGCCGTCCCCCGACGCCGGCCTGCTCACGTTCCGGCGGATCAGCGAGTCGCTGGGCGAGTCCCACTGGTACCTGCGCAAGCTGCGCGACGAGGGTGAGGGGGCCGAGCAGCTCGCCGCGGTCGTCGGCTCCAGCCGCTACGTGTCCGACCTCATCCAGCGGGCCCCGGACTCGGTCGCCCTGCTGGGCGACGACGACGAGCTCGTGCCGCGCGACGCCGAGCGTCTGCGCGCCGAGATGCAGCTGGCCGCCCGACGTCACACGACGCCGGAGCAGGCCATCAAGGCCGTGCGGCGGGTCCGTCGGCGCGAGCTCTCCCGCGTCGGGATCGCCGACGTGCTCGGCCGGCTCGATGTCGACGAGGTCGGCGTGGCGCTCTCCGGCATCGCCGAGGCCACCCTCGCGGCGGCGCTCACGGCCTGCATCGACGCCGTCACCCGGCAGCGCGAGAAGGCCGGCAAGGACCCGTTCCCCACGCGCATGGCCATCGTGCTGATGGGTCGGCTCGGGGGGCGGGAGTCCGGCTACGGCTCGGACGCCGACGTCATGTTCGTGCACGAGCCCCGACCCGGTGCCGACGACGGCGAGGCGGCGGCTGCGGCGACGGCGGTCGCGACCACGCTGCGCAAGGTCCTCTCGACCCCGGGGGACGACCCGCCGCTGGAGGTCGACGCCGACCTGAGGCCCGACGGTCGCAACGGACCGCTGGTGCGCTCGTACGCCGCCTACGTCTCCTACTACGAGAAGTACTCGGCCGTGTGGGAGGCGCAGGCGTTGCTGCGTGCGCGGGCGAGCGTCGGCGACCCCGACCTCTGCGAGCGGTTCACCGAGCTCGTCAACCCGCTGCGGTGGCCGGAGCAGGGCATGTCCGACGCCGAGGTCCGCGAGATCCGCCGCATCAAGGCGCGGGTGGAGTCGGAGCGGCTGCCCCGGGGCGCGAACCCCAAGACCCACCTCAAGCTCGGACGCGGCGGCATCGCCGACGTCGAGTGGACGGTGCAGCTGCTGCAGCTGCGGCACGCCCATGCCGTCCCGGGCCTGCGCACGACCTCGACGCTCGGCGCCCTGTCGGCGGCAGCCGAGGCGGGTCTGGTGTCGGCCGAGGACGCCGAGGTGCTGAGCCGCGCCTGGCAGCTGGTGAGCCGCCTGCGCAACGCCGTCGTCCTCATGCGCGCCAAGCCCGCCGAGTCGATGGTGGAGCAGTCCGACGAAAGGGCAGGCGTGGCGCACCTGCTGGGATACGGTCAGCAGCACAGTGAACGCATGATCGACGACTACCTGCGCGCCACCCGGCACGCACGGCAGGTCGTCGAACGGATCTTCTGGGAGTGACCACGATGCTGGGGACGGACGGGGGACCGGGAACCGACGCGGTCACGACCCGTGATCGGGCGACGTCGCGCCGCGGTGCGAGCCGGTCCGTCGTGGCCGCGCTGCTCCTCGCCCTCGTGGCCACGGTCCTCGGCGCGACGTCGGGGCCTGCGCAGGCCGACGAGGAGCCCGAGCCGCCGGTGGCGACCGCGGTCGTACCGGTCGAGCCGCCCGTGGTGACGGGCACGTCGCGCTACGGCTCGACCCTCACCGCGTCACCGGGCACCTGGAGCCCCACCGACGCCTCCATCGCGTACCAGTGGGTGCGCGACGGTGCCCCGATCGGCGGGGCGACCGCCGCCACCTACCGCCTGGGTGCCGCTGACCACGCGCGCAAGGTCTCGGTGCGGGTCACCGCCTCGAGCCCGGAGCTCGACGACGCCGTGGTCGCCAGTGCGCCGCGTACCGTCGAGCTGGCCCTGGTGGCGTCCCGGGGGCGGCCGACCCTGTCGGGAGTGCGCCGCTACGGCAAGACACTGTCCGCCTCGGCGGGCCGCTGGAACGTGAGCGGACTCAGGCTGCAGTACCGCTGGTACCGCGACGGGGCCAAGATCCCCGGTGCCACGCGGCGGACCTACACCATCCAGCCGGGCGACGTCGGTCACCGACTCTCCGCCCGCGTCACGGCGAGCAAGCGTTACCACACCACCACGCGGGTCTCGTCCTACACGACCGGCGTGATCGGTCACCGGCGCGACGTCCGCCGCACCATCACCTACTCGGTGCGGCGGAACGGCTCGAAGGCGAGCCTGTCCACGTTCCGCACCCAGGCCGCCCAGACGTTGGCGGACGCGCGTGGTTGGCGCGGTGGAGGCATCCGGTTCAAGGAGGTCTCGAAGGGCGGCTCGTTCACCCTCGTCCTCGCGAAGGCCTCCCGCGTGCCGTCGTACTCCTCGGGCTGCAGCGCCACGTACAGCTGCCGGGTGGGGCGCAACGTCATCATCAACGAGACGCGCTGGAACAAGGGCACGTCGGTGTGGTCGAAGGCCCGCCGCTCGATCCGCGACTACCGGCACATGGTGGTGAACCACGAGGTCGGGCACTTCCTCGGCAAGGGTCACGCGCGCTGCCCGGGGAAGGGGAAGGCGGCACCGGTCATGCAGCAGCAGTCGAAGGGCCTGCAGGGATGCAAGGCCAACCCCTGGCCGAAGACCAGCGAGCTCTGACCCGGCTCAGCCCGCCGCGCGCAGCAGGTGCTCGCGCTCGGTCTGGTTGAGCCCGCCCCAGACGCCGAACGGCTCGCGCACGGAGAGCGCGTGGTCGAGACACTCCTGGATCACCGGACAGGTCGCGCACAGCGCCTTCGCCGCGGCCTCGCGCCGACGTCGGCGCGGTCCACGTTCGGTCTCCGGCGGGAAGAACGTCTCCGTGTCCACGCCACGGCACGCTCCTGCGTGCTGCCACTCGTACGATTCCTGGATCGGATCCGGAAGTCGGCTGGTGCTCGCCACGATGCCCTCCTGACGCTGCGGGAGATTTCCCTCATCAGGGGTTCGGTGCCACCACCCAGGGGGATGGGTGGTTCGGGTGTGACGAAGTTCAGGCAGTGCGCTCCATGCGCAGCTGGAAGACGTCGAGGTAGCCCACGGCGAAACCGGCCTCGCAGTAGGCCAGGTAGAACTGCCAGAGCCGGCGGAACGTCTCGTCGAAGCCGAGCGCCGCGATCTCCGACCAGTTCTCGTCGAAACGGTCACGCCACAGCCGCAGCGTGCGGGCGTAGTCCTGCCCGAGCGAGTGGCGCTCGGTGACGGCCAGGCCCTGCGTGTAGGAGGCGAGCGACTGGTCGATGGCCTCCGGGGAGGGGATGAGCCCGCCCGGGAAGATGTACTTCTGGATCCAGCCGTAGGAGTTGCGCGTCGTCAGGTAGCGGTGGTGCGCCATCGTGATGGCCTGGATGGACACCTTGCCGCCCGGCGCGAGGACCTCGTCGATCTTGGCGAAGTACGTCGGCCAGTACTCCTCGCCGACGGCCTCGATCATCTCGCAGCTGACGACGGCGTCGAACTCGCCGGTCACGTCGCGGTAGTCCTGCAGGCGCAGCTCGATCCGGTCGGCGACCCCGGCCTCGGCGAAGCGCTCCTGCGCCAGCGCCGCCTGCTCGGAGGAGATCGTGATGGTGGTGACCGTGGCGCCGCGACGCGCGGCCCGGATGGCCAGCGATCCCCAGCCGCTGCCGATCTCGAGGACGCTGGTGCCCTCACCCACGCCGGCCTGGTCGAGGATGCCGTCGAGCTTGCGCTCCTGCGCGCGCTCGAGCGACTCGTCGGGGCTCTCGAACCATGCGGCCGAGTACGTCATCGACGGGTCGAGGAAGCGCTGGAACAGGTCGTTGGAGAGGTCGTAGTGGCGCTCGATGTTGGAGCGCGACCCCTCCTTGGTGTTGCGCTCGTGCTGGGGCAGGCTGCGGTCGACGAGCCCGCGCAGCTTCTGCAGCGACGGCGGGACGATCGTGGTGAGCCGGGCGGCGAACGGCGTGAGCAGGTCGGCCAGGTCGGTGCCCGGGCCCTCGGTCCAGTCGCCGGCCATGTAGGCCTCGCCGAACCCGATCTTGGTGTCGTGACCGAGGCGGCTGAAGAAGGCGGCCGGTCGACGGACCTGCATCTCAGGGGCGTCGGGGCCACCGGCGCCCCACACCGTGCCGTCGGGGAACGTCAGGCGGACGGGGAGCTGGTTCACGCCGGGGCGCACCACCGCCTTCGCCACACGGGCCTTGAACGGGGTGCGCGGCGTCTGCGCGATGCCGGGCCAGCGAGTGGCGAGGGTGTCGGTCATCGGGTCGTGCCTTTCTGGGGTTCGTGAGCCGGTCGTGGCACGACCGGGAGTCGGCGCAGCCAGAGCCACACACCATGGATTCGGATCAGCAGGCTCACCCGATGGGTCATGAGGGGCATGGCGACGAGCAGTCGCGCGAGCCGGGTCGCGGTGACGGGTCGGGGCTCGCCGCGGAACGTGGCGCTGAAGACCGCCTCGCCGGGCGCGGTGGCGGGTGAGCCGTCGTCGGAGGGCGACTGGCGCAGGATCACGGTGCTGGCCACGGCCTCGGCCTGGAGGCGGAACTGCAGGTCGTAGCGGCCGGCGACCGTGAAGAAGGGGGAGACGTAGAACGCCTTGTCGGTGCTCGTGCGGCCCTGCGGGTCGGGCCGCAGGAAGTAGGCGTGCCGCTCGCCGTAGGTGTTGTGCACCTCGGCCACGATCGCCTCGGTGCGGTCGCCGTCGAGCACCCAGAAGACCGTCAGCGGGTCGAACACGTGCCCGAGCGTGCGGGCGTTGGCCAGCATGAGGATGCGGCGGCCCCTCGCGTCGAGGCCCTGCTCGCGGCAGAACGTCTCGACGTTCTCGCGCAGCGTCCGGTCCGGGTCGCCGATGTGGTCGGCGGCTCGGAAGGTCGAGAAGGGGCGCAGCCACCGGGGAAGCCGCGGCAGGTCGTCGACGTCGACCAGCCACTGGTACATGCGGTACCGGAACCGGTGCCGCACCGGCACGCGCCGGGTGTGCGAGACGGCGCCCACGACGAGTGCGGGCACGGCGGGCAGGCCGGACGAGCCGGCGCCGGCGCTCGAGGAGGTGTCCTCGACGTGGGTGGTCACCAGCTCGCCCCGAGCGATCGAGCCGCCTCGACGCCGGAGCGGCAGCCGTCCTCGTGGAAGCCCCAGCCGTGGTACGCGCCGGCGAAGGCCGTGCGCCCCCCGGACAGCGACGGGAGGTCCTGCTGGGCCGCGACCGACGTCGGCGTGTACACGGGGTGGGTGTACTGCATGGTGGCCAGCACCGACGTGGGGTCGATGCGGCTCGTGGAGTTGAGGCTCACGAGGTACGGCTTGCTGCTGTCGATGCCCTGCAACCGATTCATCCAGTACGTGACCGCCGTGCTGTCGCCGCGGCCGCTGCACGTGTCCATCCGGTAGTTCCACGCGGCGCGGGCGTCGGTGGCGCGCGGGAGGACGCTCGGGTCCTGGTGCAGGACGGTCTCGTTGCGTGAGTACGTGAAGGAGCCGAGCACGCGACGCTCCTCGTCGGTGGGGTCGGTCAGCAGGGCCAGTGCGTCGTCGGCGTGCGTGGCGATGACCACGGAGTCGACCTGGTGCTCGGTGCCGGAGGCGTCGAGCACGACGACGCCGTCGGGCTTGCGCGAGATCGCGCGCACGGGGGTGGAGGAGCGGACGTCGCCGATGGCCGCCGTCACGCGCTGCACGTAGGAGCCCGAGCCGCCCTGGACGGTGAACCACTGCGGCGAGCCGGAGATGGACAGGAAGCCGTGGTGGCGCAGGAAGGCGAAGAGGTAGCGCGCCGGGTACTGCAGAGCCGTCTCCTGGCCCGACGACCACACGCACGACACGACCGGGATGGCGTAGTGGGCGACGAAGTGCTGCGAGAAGCCGTGCGTGGTCAGGAAGTCGCCGTACGTCTGGGGCTCGGACGCGTCCGGCTCGGAGTCGAGCAGGGCCAGCGCCGCGCGCTGGAACCGCTTCACGCCGGCCAGCATCGCGAGGTAGGTGGGGTCGAACGCGCGCCGACGCTGGGCGAACAGTCCAGGCAGCTTGCGGCCACCGGCGTACTCCAGGCCACAGCCCTCGCACCGGATGCTCATGGACATCTCGGTGGGGTGCACGTCGACGTCGAGCTCGGCGAACAGGCGTCGCAGCAGCGGATAGGTGCGGTCGTTGTGGACGATGAAGCCGCTGTCGACGTGGTGCGTGGTGCCGTCGGCCTGGAGCGCATGGGTGTGCGCGTGGCCGCCGAAGCGGTCGTCGGCCTCGAAGAGGGTCACGTCGTGGGTGCTGCGCAGCACGTAGGCGGCCGTGAGGCCGGAGACGCCGGAACCGACGACGGCGACGCGGGGGCGACGCTCGGAGGTGGGGGAGCCGGACGTCGGAGAGCTGGTCATGAAAGGGATTCGCCCTCAGTCGTCCTGCGGATGGGTGGGTGTGACGCGTCCGGCGTCGTCGGCTTCCTCACCTGCGCGGCGGCTGGCCTCGGTGATCTCGAACAGCTCGGTGCCGAACGCCCCGACCTCGGTCGTGACGCGACGCGCGGTGTCGAAGAGGATGGCGCTGATGCGCCCGCTCGTGGTGATCGCCGCCTCCACGCCCTGCTGCACCGCGTCCTTCGCGATCTCGCGCCGGCTCATCGTCATGGCCGTCTCCTCGAGGGTGGGTCGTCCGGTCGCCTCCATTGTGGCGTACCGCCGGGATGCCGCACGACGACGCCCCGGGGGTGCCGGGGCGTCGTCTCGGTGGCGGGCCTGGGGCTCGTTCAGGCCGCCGCGTGCTCGGACTCGCGCTGCTGCGCGGCCTCGCGCTTGGCGCGACGCAGTGCCTTGGACTCCGGGCTCTTGCCCTGCTTGTAGGGGTCGTCGGGCTTGCGCGAGAAGCCGGCGAGCTGTCGAGCGACGCTGGCGAGCTGCTTGCTGAACCGGCCGCTGTTGTACTGCAAGCCGTGCTTCTCGCAGATCGCGCGGATCTCGCGGGCGACCTCGGGGTACCGGCGCGCCGGGATGTCGGGGAACAGGTGGTGCTCGATCTGGTGGCTCAGGTTGCCGCTCATCACGTGGAAGGCGCGGCTGCCGCTGATGTTGGCCGAGCCCAGCAGCTGGCGCAGGTACCACTGGCCGCGGGTCTCGTTCTGCGCGTCCTCCTCGGCGAAGGTCTGCACCTCGGCGGGGAAGTGGCCGCAGAAGATGATGAGGAAGGTCCAGATGTTGCGGATCAGGTTGGCCGCGAAGTTCGCGCCCAGGACGGCGAGCGGGGCCCACCAGCCGACGAAGGGCACGAGCGCGACGGCCAGGACCGGGTAGGTCACGTAGTCCTTGAGCACCTGGCGGCGAGCCTTGCGGGCGGCGCGGCTCTTGCGGTCGCGGAACTCCTTCTTCGTCATCTTGCCGCCGAGGTACTCGTCGAGCTCGAGGCCGTGGTACATCACGCCCCACTCGAAGAAGAGCATCAGCGCGAAGGCGAGCGGCAGGTTGAAGCGGTGGTTCGGGTACCAGGGCTGGTCGTCGTCGATCCGCAGCAGGCCGTAGCCGATGTCGCGGTCCATGCCGTGGATGTTCGTGTACGTGTGGTGGATGTAGTTGTGGCCGTGCTTCCAGTCCTCGGCCGGTGCCACGTTGTCCCACTCGTAGCGCTTGCCGTCGACCAGCGGGTCGTTCATCCAGTCGTACTGGCCGTGCATGACGTTGTGGCCGATCTCCATGTTCTCGAGGATCTTGGAGAGGCCGAGGAACACGATGCCGGCCACGAAGGTGGGCCAGAAGAACGGCGTGAAGATGCCGATGCGGCCGAGGACCTCGAACGTCTGCTGGATGCGGATGACCCGGCGGATGTAGTCGGCGTCGGCCTGGCCGAGCGAGTCGAGGGTGCGCTGGCGGATGGCGTCCAGCTCCTCGCCGAAGCCCTCCAGCTCCTCGTAGCTCATGTACTCCAGGCCGATGGTGGACCGCTTGGAGGCGTCGGCGCCGACGAGCGGCTCCGGTGCGGCGTTGTGCTCCGAGGCGCTGAACGGTGCGATCGGGGTGCGCTTGCGAGACATGGGGACTCCCTTTCCTTAGAGTGCGACGCTGACGTCGCCGACAGGGACGTTGACGCAGACCTTGATGGTCTCGTCGGTGTTGGCGCTGACCTCGCCGCTGACGACGTGGCGGACGGCGCCGCTGAGCTTCTTGACCGCGCAGGTGTTGCAGACGCCCATGCGGCAGCCGAAGGCGGGCGTGAGGCCGGCAGCCTCGGCCTGCTCGAGGATGGTGCTGCCGCTGTTGTCGGTGCTGGTGCCGGCGTCGTCGAAGCTGAGGGTGCCCGTGGCGTCGGCCGCGTCGAGGTCGACGGACGGGACCTTGAAGTACTCGGTGCGCAGCAGGTCACGTGCGCCGAGCTCGTCGTAGGTGTCGCGGACGCTCGCGATCAGACCGGCGGGCCCGCAGCAGAAGGTGGTGGCGACGGTGGGGTCGACACCGAGACGGCGAAGGTGGTCGAGCATGAAGCGGCCCTCGAGCTCGGCCCCGACCTCGGGCTCGCGCGTGTAGACGCGGACCACGGTGGCTCCGGGGAGCTCGGCGGCCAGGCGGTCGAGCTCGGGGGTGAACATCTCGTCGTCGCGCGAGCGTGCGTAGTGCAGGAAGGTGACCCGGCCGCGGTGCCCGCGGTCGCGCAGCGTCCGCGCCATCGACATGACCGGGGTGATGCCGGACCCGCCGCTCAGCAGCAGGAGGTCGTCGGGCACCTGCGCGGGGAGCACGAACTCGCCCTCGGCCTGCGACAGGTAGACGACGGTGCGGGGCCGGAGCTCGCGGTGGAGGAACTGGGAGACGTAGCCGTCGGGGTGGGCCTTCACGGAGACGCTGAAGGTGCCGTCGGACGCGGCCTGGGAGCTGGAGACGGAGAACACCCGGACCTTGCGGGTGCCGTCGACCTCGATGCCGAACTGCACGTGCTGGCCGGGGACGAAGCCCTTCCAGGCGCCGTTGGGGCGCAGCACCACGGTGCTGGCGTCGCCGGTCTCGCGGCGTACCTCGACCACCCGGGCCCGCACGGCCTCGACGGTCCACAACGGGTGAACCTGCTCGAGGTAGTGGTCGAGGGACTTGGGCGAGGTCAGGGAGGCCACGGTGCGCGAGGCAAGGGCGGCGCGGACGAGTCCCATGCGGTTCCTCTCCAGTCGAAGTCGTTCGGTGTACAAGCGTACACTCAAAGTGTGCGGGTGTGAACCACCGCAGGGCAAGAGGGCGTGTCGGTGACCTCGCACACGGCGACACACGCGTTCACCGAGGCGACGACGACGGAACGGCCTAGACTCCAGGCGTGGCGGAAGCAGGACGAGCCGCGTCGCCCCGTGCGGAGACGACGCGCCAGGCGCAGAAGGAGCGCACGCGCGACGCGATCCTCGCGGCGGCCCTCGAGCTGAGCCGGGACCAGGGCTTCGCCCAGATCAGCCTGCGCCAGGTCGCCCGCCAGGCCGGAGTGGTCCCGACGGCCTTCTACCGGCACTTCGAGTCGATGGACGAGCTGGGGCTCGCGCTCGTGGAGCAGTCGTTCGGGACCCTGCGGGCGATGATCCGCGACGCGCAGCGCGACCCCGAGACCTTCTCCGACATCATCGACGCGTCGGCCGAGATCCTGGTGCGGGTGGTCAAGCAGAACAAGGCCCACTTCGGCTTCGTCGCCCGGGAGCGTGCAAGCGGGTCCGACGCCGTGCGGCAGGCCATCCAGCGCGAGCTCGAGCTGTTCATCTCCGAGCTCGCCGTGGTGCTGGCGCGGCTCCCGCACCTCGAGACGTGGTCGGCCGAGGACGTCAAGCTCGCCTCGGGGCTCTTCGTCCGCAACATGGTCTACCGCGCCGAGCAGGTCGTGCAGACGCCCGACGGTCGCTCCGACCTCGAGGAGGAGATCAAGCGCAAGGCTCGTCGCGAGATGCGCCTCATCGTCCTGGGCTTCCGCGACTGGCGCAGCTGACCGGCCTCCCTGTTCGAGGGAGCGTGGGCTCACAGCCCGGTGGTACCGTGAAGGGACTACCACCAAAGGTCAGGCGGTGCTGCGCATGGAAGATCTCGGCACGCTCCTCGACGACGTGACGCGCGAGCACGCGGTGGGCGTGACGGCCGACGGTGAGCGCCTCGTGGCGCTCCGGGTGGCCGACGAGTGGTCGGTCGGGCTGCGCCTGCACCGCGAGGGCAGTCATCGCCAGTGGTCGGTGCGCGAGCTCGTGGTGCGGCGGGGGACCGGGGACCGGTCGTTCGCCGGGAACGACGTGCGGGAGCTCCCGCTCGGTGCCCTCGTGGCCGAGGCGCGACGCCTGGCCACCCGCAGCGCCGGTCAGGACGCCGAGCCCCTGACCACCGTGCAGGCGTTGCTGCAGGAGCGGTCCGGACGGCTCGGGCGCGACGACGTCGCGCTCGCGGCCGTGGCGCTGGAGTACGCGCGGATCGTCGAGCGTGGGGAGCGTGCGCCGTCGAAGCGCATGGCCGAGGCGTTCGGTGGCAGTCCCGGCACCTGGACCAACCGCGTCGCCGAGGCGCGACGCCGAGGGTTCCTCACCGACGTCCCGCGTGGCGCGGCCGGCGGCGCGCTGACGGACCGGGCCCGCGAGGTGCTGGGTCTGGTCCAGGCCTGAGGCGGTCAGGTCCTCGGGTCGCCCTCAGGCCAGGACGTTGGCAGCGTGCTGCTCCTGCGCTGCGGTGGCCAGCTTGTCGAGCGCGAGGCTGAACACGTCGTCGCCGAGCTGGTCCTCCAGCAGGTGGATGATGCCCGGGTCGGACTCGAACTCCGCGGACCACTCGACGTAGCAGGTCGTGCCGGCGCCCTCCTGCACCTCGATCGTCGCGCGGTGGTCCGAGATCGGGAACGGCGGCTCGGGCATCGAGTACGACAGCGTGCGGGTCTCGTCGTCCTGGCTCAGCACCGTGACGACCAGGTCGGCGTCCGCCTCCGGGCCTCCGGAGTAGATGCTGAGGCGGGGGTGCCAACGGGCGAAGTCCTGGGCGAGCTCCCACACCAGGTCGGTGGGGGCGGCGACGAAGGTCCTGCGGGAGATGCGGCTCATGCGAACTTTCCGGGCTGGGCGACGTGTGCTCGCCCCATCCAACCTCTCCGGTCCGCACCTGTCTCGCCCGGGGGGTGAGGGATTGCTCACGTCGGCGCGCCGCGCGTCGCTGCGTCGTCAGGTCCGGATGGGCGGGCGGGGCGCGAGGTGGGCCGCGGTGAGGTGCACCAGCTCCTCGACGAACACCTCGCGGGCGATGTCGGGTCGCTGGAGCACGTAGTCGACGCTGAGGTGCTCGACCATGCGCACGAGCAGCCACGCCGAGTCAGCCGCCGGCAGCGGGGTGGGCGTGCGGGACACCGTGAGGTACGCCCCGACGAGGTCGGCGACGCGACGCTCGACCTGCCCGACGTGGCCGGCGACGCGGGAGAGGGGCAGCTCCTGAGTGACCAGGCGCAGGTACTCGCGGTGCGCCTCCAGCACGTCGAGCAGTCCCTCGTACGCCGCTCGGACGAGCTCGTCGGGCGGCAGGTCGAGCCGGTCGGCGAGCACGGCGGTGAGCTCCTCGCCGATCTCGGCGGAGTACCGGTCGATGACCGCCACCAGGATCGCCTGCTTGTCGGGGAAGTACTGGTAGAGCGAGCCCGGGCTGACGTCGGCACGCGAGGCGATGCGATTGGTGGTCGCGCGCTCGTACCCCTCCTCGACGAGGACGAGCCTCGCCGCCTCGAGGATCCGCTCGACCATCCGGCGCGACCGGTCCTGGCGGGGCGCCTTGCGCAGGGTCTCCGGCGAGCGGCTCATACGCGAATTGTATGCGAGCAATTGCTCGTGTCACGCTCCTGCGCATGACCACCGCACCGGCCGGCACCGTTCCTGCTCGATCCGCGCCCGCTCCCGCGGACACCGCACCCGTGCCCACCCGGCACCGGGCCGCCCAGGCGCGGGGTGCCCGCATGGGTCGCCCCCTGCGGGTGTTCGGTCGGGTGCGCCAGGTCGACGAGTCGCTCCTGCGGTCCATCGGCGAGGGCTACCTGCGCATCGACGAGCCCGGAGCACGGCTGGCCGCGGCGTTCCGCGCGAAGGGCGGGGACCGCGTGACCCACGACCAGCTGCGTCGCGCGCTCGAGGGCGACCTGGAGGGAGCGCCGCCGGTGCTCCGCGACCTCGTCGGCGAGGTCTCCACGACGCCGGACTGGGTCGAGTGGGACCTGCTCGAGGAAGGTGCGCGGGTCTACCGGACGTTCGGCCGCAACGCGGGCGACGTGCTGCTGCAGCTGTCGTTGATCGGTGGCTACCGCTTCGGCGGACCCACCGACCTGCTCGTCGCGACCGGCGGCCTGACGGGAGAGACGACGGTGCGGCGTCTCGCCGAGACCCAGCACTGGACGATCGCCGTCTCCCAGCCCGGCGCCATGCGACCCGGAGCGCTCGGCTGGCGACTCACCGTGCACGTCAGGCTCATGCACGCGCTCGTGAACCAGCGCTTCTCCGAGGGGGACCGCTGGGACACCGGCCACTGGGGCGCCCCGATCAACCAGACCGACCAGGCCGCGACGCTCGGGCTGTTCTCCGGAGCCCTGCTGCTGGGCGTCCGCGCGCTCGGCGTGCCGGTCTCGAAGGACGAGTCGCGAGCGGTGATGCACCTGTGGCGCTACATCGGCTGGCTGCTGGGCGTGGACGAGGCGTGGCTGTTCGACACCGAGCGCGAGCAGCACCACTTCAACTACCACGTGCTGCTGAGCCAGGACGACATCACCGACGCCGGTCGCCGGTTGACGCAGAGCATCGTCGACGCGCAACCGCACCTGCACTACCGCCGGTTCGCCCGGTTCCACCGCTGGTACGCACCCCGACGGCTGCTCAGCATGCTCCGTCCGTTCCTCGGCACCGCGAGCATGCGTGAACTCGGGCTGCCGCTGCGCCTGCCGTGGGCCACGGTCCACGCCCTGCTGGGCAACGCCGTGCGATACCGCGTGCTGGGCAGGACCGAACGGGGTCGCCGCCGGATCGACGCGTGGTCCGAGCGCTACCGCGACGAGCAGCTCCACCGGTACTTCGGGGACGCCGCACCCGACGTCGGTGCGCTCTGAGGTGGTGACGCACCGAGGTCGGCGTGCACTGCGGTCGGATTGCACTGGGTCGGATTGCGGATCGTCGGCCGGTGCGTAGCGTCGAGGGCATGACTGATCTGACCCCCGAGAAGCTCGAAGCCGTCCAGAACGTCGTCGACCGCGTGGGCGCCTACCAGGACGGCGCCCCCGAGGGCACCGTCGAGACGGAGCTGCGCAAGGGCCTGGGCGAGGCCGACGTGACGCTGGACGACCAGCACGTGACCGCCCTCGCCGAGGCCATCGAGTCCGCCGACGGCGACGTCGACGCCGCCTCGGTGCTCGGCTGACCGGACGCCGTACCTGACCACCCGCCACCCCGCCGTCCACCGGGCGCCCCTGCGCTCGCGCGACGACACCGTCGACCACGCCGCAGCCGTCGAGCACGCGCTGCGGCGTGGTGTCGTCGGCGTGGGCGGCCGGCTCGACGCCGCGCCTTCGGACCTCAACGAGGCGACCCGGCGGGTCGATCGGCAGCACGGCGAGCGTGTCGCCGCCCGTCTGGAGCGCTTCGCCGCACTGCCGGCGGGTGACTTCGTCTGGACCCGCGACGCCGAGGCGGAGCTGTGGCTCGGCCGCATCGAGGGGGAGTGGCGCTTCGACGCGAGCGCTGCGGCGTGGGAGGTCGACCTCCAGCACGTGCGTGTCTGCCGCTGGTCGGACGCGCCCGTGCCGCTGCCCGACGTCCCTGCGGCGGTGCTCGCCACGTTCGCGCGCGGCGGCCGGAACTTCCAGCGCGTCCGCGACGCCGACGCCGAGGCGGCGACGTGCCGGTGGTGGGCCGAGCACGACTCACCGTGACGCCGGGCGACGCGAGCCGTTCAGGTCACTCCTGCAACCACGGGTCGATCATCGTCATCCCGGCCACCGCCGCCCGGTCGAAGGTGGGCAGCAGGACGGCCGCTGCCTGCAGGCCGATGGTGCGCTCCACGAGGAGGTCGGGACGCAGTCGTCCGCTCGCCACCAGCTCCATCATCGGCGGATAGGCGACGGCGGCCATGCCGTGGCTGCCGAGGACGTCGAGCTCCCAGGCGATGGCCCGCTCCAGCGGGACGCGCGGATGTCCGGCGACGCCGGGCAGCAGGCCGACCTGCACCATCCGGCCCCGACGCCGCAGGCTCAGCAGCGACGTCGCACTCGTCTGCTCGCTCCCCACCGCGTCCATGGCGACGTGGGACCCGCCGCCGGTCAGGTCGGCGACCGTCGCGGGCACGTGGTCGTCGGCCGTCACGGTGTGCTCGGCGCCCAGACGAGCGGCGACGGCCAGGGCCTCGGGATTGCGGTCGACGGCCACGACGCGCGCACCCAGGGCGTGCGCGACCATGACGGCGCTCAGACCGACGCCGCCGGCACCGACCACCGTGACCCACTCACCCTCGCGCAGGCGCGCCCGGGCGACGAGGGCCCGGTAGGCGGTCGCGAACCGGCAGCCCAGGGCGGCGGCGGTCGCGAACTCGACGTCGTCGGGCACGGCGACGAGGTTCGTGTCGGCCGCGTGCAGGGCGACGTGCTGGGCGAACGACCCCCAGTGCGTGAAGCCGGGCTGCTGCTGGTCGGGGCACACCTGCGCATCGCCTGCTCGGCACCAGTCGCAGCGGCCGCACCCGCACACGAAGGGAGTGGTGACCCGGTCGCCGACCGCCCAGCCGACCACGCCGGTCCCGACCTCGCTCACGACACCGGCGAGCTCGTGCCCGGGGACGTGGGGGAACGCGAGGTCCTCGTGCCCGGCCCAGGCGTGCCAGTCGCTGCGGCACAGCCCGGTGGCGCGAACCTCGACGACGACCCCGCCGTCGGGCGCGACGGGACGGGCGACGTCCCGCACGTCGGGAGTCGCACGGACGGTGTCGAGGACCATGGCGCGCACCGTCCCATCCTGGCAGTCCGAAGATCGCTCCAGATGCGCGCCCGGCCGCCCGGTCCTACGTTGACGGGAACGACCGGTCCAGCGCGGACCGAGCGGGAAGGAGCACCATCATGTGGGACACCATCTTGTGGATCGCCGCCGTCGTCATCGGCATCATCGGCGTGCTGCGCATCGTGCGCGGCGACATCCTCTGGGGCGCGGTACTGATCGTCGTGGCGCTGCTCGTCGGACCCGGCGGCGTGAGCCTGCTGACCTGACGCGGACCGTGTCGCGGACCGGGGCGCTCCGACGGGAGCGTTTCGGGGGGCCGGGCACCGGGTAGGTCATGGGCAGTCTGCGAAAGGACACCCATGAGCACCATCACCGAGACCATCGACGTCGACGTGGACGTCACCACCGCCTACGACCAGTGGACGCAGTTCGAGGACTTCCCGCAGTTCATGGAGGGCGTCGAGCGGATCGACCAGCTGGACGACACGCACCTGCACTGGGTGATCAAGGTCGGGCCGGTCACGCGCGAGTTCGACGCGACCGTCACCGAGCAGCACCCCGACGAGCGGGTCGCCTGGCGCTCCGACGACGGACCCGAGCACGCGGGCGTCGTGACGTTCCACCGCCTCGGCGACACCAGCACCCGTGTGACGGTGCAGATGGACGTCGACCCCGAGGGCTTCGTGGAGCAGGTGGCCGACAAGGCCGGCATCCTCGAGCGCCGCACGCAGGGCGACCTGCGGAACTTCAAGAAGTTCATCGAGTCCCGGGGTGGCCAGGAGACCGGCGCCTGGCGGGGCGACGTCGAGCACCCCTGAGCGAGCACGTCCGGTCCTGACCTCCGGTCACGACCAGCAGCCGAGCCGCCCGTCCGATCACTCGGACGGGCGGTTCGTCTGCGCGATCTCGGCCAGGTCCCGCGCGAAGCCACGGGCGGCCTCGGTCTTGGCCTCCAGCTCCTCGAGACGCTCGACCACCGTCGCCCGGACCTCGTCGAGCCGGTCGAGGGCGGGCTGCGTCTGCTCGGCCGTGGCGGCCGGGTCCTGGAGCAGGTCGAGGATGCCCAGCACCTCGCCGATCTCCTCGACCGAGAAGCCCAGCGGCTTCATCTTCTTGATGAGCTCGAGCCGCGCCACGGCGGCCTCGGAGTACAGCCGGAAGCCGCCGGTGCTGCGCGCGTCGGGGATGACGAGCCCGGCCTCCTCGTAGAAGCGGATGGTGCGCAGGCTCAGGCCGACCCGCTCGGCGATCTCGCCGATCTGCATCTGCACGGTGCTCATCCCTCCGTGGCCTCGCCGACGGTCACTCCTCGACGACGATGGCGTGGATGATCGGCTCGCGCCGGTAGGTGCGACGCATCCACGAGGCTGCGGTGCGCTCGATGGACTCCTCGGCCTCGGCGGGGGTCTTCCCGTCCGCCTTCTTCAGGGCCGACGCCAGCTGCTGGGTGAGCGGCTCGAAGTCGCGCAGGTCCTCCATGAGGCCGTGCATCACGTACTCCGGCGGCTCGGCGAACGTGCCGCGCTCGACGTCGACGATCGCGATGATCGTGAGCATGCCCTCGTTGGCGAGGGTGCGCCGCTCCTCGAGGGTGTGCTCGGTCGTGCGGCCGACCACCATGTTCTCGACGTAGACGTGCTCGTTCGGCAGGTGTCCGCTGACCCGGGCGTGGCCGTCGACGAGGTCGACGACGTCGCCGTCGGTGCACAGCAGCACCGAGGAGTGGGGGATTCCGGTGCGCTCGGCGATGGCGCCGTTGGCGTGCAGGTGGCGCCACTCGCCGTGGACCGGCAGCACGTGCTTGGGTCGCACGATGTTGTAGCAGTAGGCGAGCTCGCCGGCGCTGGCGTGGCCCGACACGTGGACCTTCGCGTTGCCGGAGTGCACCACGTTGGCGCCGCGGAACGCGAGGCCGTTGATGAGCCGGAAGACGGCGTTCTCGTTGCCGGGGATGAGCGAGCTGGCCAGCAGCACGGTGTCGCCCTCGCCGACGTCGATCTGGTGGGTGCCGTCGGCCATGCGGGCCAGCGCGGCCATGGGCTCGCCCTGCGAGCCGGTGCACACGAGCACGACCTGGTTGGGGGCGAGGTTGTTGGCGGCCTTGAGATCCACCAGCAGCCCCTTGGGCACCTTGAGGTAGCCGAGCTCCTGGGCGAGGGCCATGTTGCGCACCATCGAGCGGCCGACGAACACGACCTTGCGGCGGCTGGCGTGCGCGGCGTCGAGCACCTGCTGGATGCGGTGCACGTGGCTGGCGAAGCTGGAGACGATGATGCGGCGCGGCGCCGTGCGGAACACGGTCTCGATGGCCGGCTGCAGCTCGCGCTCGGAGGTCGTGAAGCCCGGCACCTCGGCGTTGGTCGAGTCGGTGAGGAACAGGTCGACGCCCTCCTCGCCGAGCCGCGCGAACGCGCGCAGGTCGGTGATGCGGTCGTCGAGCGGGAACTGGTCCATCTTGAAGTCGCCGGTGTGCAGCACGAGACCGGCGGACGTGCGGATGGCCACGGCGAGGCCGTCGGGGATGGAGTGGTTGACGGCGATGAACTCCAGCTCGAACGGGCCGAGCTTCATCACGTCGCCGGCGGCCACGGTCTTCAGGGGCGGGTCGACGGTGTGCTCGCGGAACTTGGCGCTGACGAACGCGAGGGTGAGCTTGCTGCCGATCACCGGGATGTCGCCCCGCTCGCGCAGCAGGTACGGCGTGGCGCCGATGTGGTCCTCGTGGCCGTGGGTGAGCACGAGGCCCACCACGTCGTCGAGGCGGTCACGGATGGCCGAGAAGTCGGGCAGGATCACGTCGATGCCCGGCTGGTGCTCCTCGGGGAACAGCAGGCCGCAGTCGACGAGCAGGATCTTGCCGTCGTGCTCGAAGGCGGTCATGTTGCGGCCGACCTCGCCGAGTCCGCCGAGCGGCATGACCCGCAGGCCGCCCTTCGGCAGGCGGGAGGGTGCCTGGCGGCGGGGCTTCGTGGCGGAGCGGTTGTTCTTGTTGTTGTTCCCGTTTCTGTTGCGGTTGTTGGTGCGGTTGCCGGTGTTGTTGGCCATGGGGTTCCTCAGGAGGTGGGAGTGCGGTCATCGACGTCGGCTGAGAGCGACTCGAAGGTGATGTCTGGGTGGTTGCGGGCGACGAACTGCAGCCGCCAGCGGTCGGAGAAGACCGCCAGGGCCGCGCCGTCGCTGCGTTCGAACGTCTCCACGCCGTTGGTGCCGGCGAGGGTCTCGCGGTCGGCCGGCTCGATGCGCCGGGCGACGGTGTAGGGGAGGGGCTCGAGCCTGGTCTCGGCGTTGAACTCGCGGGCGAGGCGGTCGGTCACGACCTCGAACTGCATGGGGCCGACCGCCGCCAGGACCGGGGCCTGGTCGCCGCGGAAGTCGGAGCGGAGCACCTGCACGACGCCCTCGCGGTCGAGCTGCTCGATGCCACGGCGGAACTGCTTGAAGCGCGAGGTGTCGCGCGCGGTGATGGTCGCGAAGTGCTCGGGGGCGAACTTGGGGATCGGCGGGTACACGACGGTCGGACCGAGGTGCAGGGTGTCGCCGATGGCGAGCTGGGACGCGTTGACCAGCCCGATCACGTCGCCGGGGTAGGCGAGGTCGGTCGTCTCGCGGTCGCGTCCGAACAGGTTCTGCGCGTACTTGGTGGCGAACGGCCGCCCGCTCTGGGCGTGGGTGACGACCTCGCCGCGCTCGAACACGCCCGAGCAGATCCGGGCGAAGGCCACGTGGTCGCGGTGGGCGGTGTTCATGCCCGCCTGGATCTTGAACACGAAGGCGCTGAAGGGGGAGTCGACCGGTCGCGGGTCGCCGTTCGCGTCCAGACGCGCACGAGGCGCGGGCGCCAGCTCGAGCATGACTTCGAGGAGCTGGGTGATGCCGAAGTTGAGGGCCGCCGCCGCGAACAGCACGGGCGTGGTACGACCGGCCAGGAAGGACTCGGGGTCGTGGTCGGCGCCGTCCGCGCTGAGCAGCTCGACACCGCCGACGGCCTCCTGCCACAGGTCGCCGAAGACGTCGTCGGCGCGCTCGGGTGCGTGGACCGTCTCGCCCGCACGGGTGGCGCCGCCGGAGGTGCGCTCGTACTCGACGGCGTGGCCGTGCCTGCGGTCCAGCACGCCGCGGAAGTCGCCGGCGATGCCGATCGGCCAGGTGATCGGCGTGGGTCGGATGTCGATCCGTTGCTGGATCTGGTCGAGCAGCTCCAAGGGGTCCAGACCCGGTCGGTCCCACTTGTTGATGACCGTGATGACGGGGATGCCGCTGCGGTGGCAGACGTCGAACAGCTTGAGCGTCTGGGGCTCCAGGCCCTTGGCGCCGTCCAGCAGCATGACCGCGAAGTCGACGGCGGAGAGCACGCGGTAGGTGTCCTCGGAGAAGTCGGCGTGACCGGGGGTGTCGACCAGGTTGATGACGTGACCCTCGTGCTCGAACTGCAGCGCCGTCGAGGAGATCGAGATGCCGCGGGCCTTCTCCATCTCCATCCAGTCCGAGACGGTGGCCCTGCGCCCGGCCTTGCCGTGCGTGGCGCCGGCCTCCGAGATCACCCGGGCATGCAGGGCCAGGGCCTCGGTGAGCGTCGACTTGCCGGCGTCGGGGTGCGAGATCACCGCGAAGGTCCGGCGGCGCGCCGCCTCGGCGAGCAGGGAAGTGGGGGAGGACATCGACCCGACTCTAACGGCGCGGCAGTGTGCACGGACCGGCAGCGCCGTCCTGCGGGTCGCGCCGCCTCGCGCGGGCCGGCGTCCGGACCAACTCTTCCGTTGCGGTAGGGTTGCTAGCGAGCGCCCTGAGCGCTGGGTCACGCACCTGGCGAAGTGGTGCGGCAGGACCCCGCAGCATCCGCTCAGCGGCCCCCGTCGCGCCTCGTGCGCTCCCCATTCTCCTCCTGTCCTCCGCTCGGTCCGCCCGAGCCTGCTCGTGAACGGAGCCCACCGTGGCGCTCGACGCTGTCCGTCCCCCCGAGGTCGACGCACGACACACCGTCCGTGGTGCGCTGTCGTCGCCGACGCTGCTGCGCACCGAGGTCCTGGCCGGTCTCGTCGTCGCGCTGGCCCTCATCCCCGAGGCGATCTCGTTCTCGATCATCGCCGGCGTCGACCCGCGGGTGGGTCTGTTCGCCTCGTTCACGATGGCCGTGTCCATCGCGTTCCTCGGCGGACGACCCGCCATGATCTCCGCCGCCACGGGTGCGGTGGCCCTGGTCATCGCGCCCGTCATGCGCGACCACGGGCTCGACTACCTGATCGCCACGGTCATCCTGGCCGGCATCTTCCAGGTGCTGCTCGCGGTCGCCGGCGTCGCCAGGCTGATGCGCTTCATCCCCCGCTCGGTCATGGTCGGGTTCGTCAACGCGCTCGCCATCCTCATCTTCCTGGCGCAGGTGCCCTACATGGTCGACGTGCCCTGGATCGTGTACCCGATGATCGTGGCGGGCCTGGCGATCATGGTGCTGCTGCCCCGCATCACCAGCGTGGTCCCGGCGCCGCTGGTCGCGATCGTGGTCCTGACCGGCGTCACGGTGGCGGCGAGCCTGACCCTGCCCGACGTCGGCGACGAGGGCGACCTGCCCGAGAGCCTGCCGTCGCTGTTCTTCCCCGACGTGCCGTTGAACCTGGAGACGCTGCGGATCATCGCGCCCTACGCGCTCGCCGTGGCGCTCGTCGGGCTCATGGAGTCGCTCATGACGGCCAAGCTGGTCGACGACATCACCGACACGCACTCGAACAAGTCGCGCGAGGCCTGGGGCCAGGGCGCGGCCAACGTCATCACCGGCTTCTTCGGCGGCATGGGTGGCTGCGCCATGATCGGCCAGACGATGATCAACGTGAAGGCCTCGGGGGCGCGGACACGCCTCTCGACCTTCCTGGCCGGTGTCTTCCTGCTGGCCCTCGTCGTCGGCGCGGGCGACCTGGTCGCCATCATCCCGATGGCCGCGCTCGTGGCCGTCATGATCATCGTCGCCGTGTCGACGTTCGACTGGCACAGCATCCAGCCGGGGACGCTGCGCCGGATGCCGAAGAGCGAGACCACCGTGATGGTCGCGACCGTGGCCGTGGTGGTCGCGACGCACAACCTCGCGATCGGCGTCGTCGTCGGCGTGGTCGTGGCGATGGTGATGTTCGCCCGCCGCGTCGCGCACTTCACGCAGGTGATCGACGTGGCCCACCCCGACGAGGACACCCGCGTGTACAAGGTGGTGGGGGAGCTCTTCTTCGCCTCCAGCAACGACCTGGTCTACCAGTTCGACTACGTGGGCGACCCGAAGAACATCGTCATCGACCTGTCCGACTCCCACATCTGGGACGCCTCCACCGTGGCTGCGCTCGACGCCATCGAGAACAAGTACCGCAGCAAGGGCAAGACGGTCGAGATCCAGGGCCTCAACGAGGCGAGCCGGCAGCGGCACGGCCGGCTCGCCGGCCACCTCGGCGGCGAGCACTGACCGACGCGCCGGCCTCGCGATTCCCATCACCTGATGGGCGGATTCGTGTCGTGGGTGCAACGGGTTGGTCTCAGGCGCCGAGGATGAGT
>NZ_JANLGG010000029.1:2062-38179 GCF_024655735.1 Aeromicrobium sp. 50.2.37 | reverse complement strand
CTACCCACCCCCACGGCGACCACTGCCAGGCGCTCCCCGCCGTCGACGACGCGACCGGAGCCGAGACCCAGGCCGCCGCCCCCCCCCCCCCCCCCCGCGCCCCCCCCCCCCCCCCCCCCCCCCCCCCCCCCCCCCCACTTCGACCACTGTGTGAGGAGGTGAGCCGTGGACGCCCTGACCGACAACATCGATCTCATCCTCGACGGCTTCTGGCAGACCCTGAAGCTGCTCGCGGCCTCCGGGCTGCTGGCCCTCGTCCTCGGCACGCTGGTCGGCGTCGCCCGGATGAGCCCGGTCGGTGTGCTGCGCGGCAGCGCCGTCACCTACGTGACGGTGTTCCGCAACACCCCGCTGCTCGTCCTGATCTTCCTCACCTACTACGGCCTGCCGCCCATCGGCATCGACTTCGGCTTCTTCGTCATGGTGACGATGGCCATGGGGGTCTACACGTCGGCGTTCGTGGCCGAGGCCATCCGCTCGGGCGTCAACGGCGTCGGGATCGGCCAGGCCGAGGCCGCCCGGTCCATCGGGATGCCGTTCACCCTCACGATGAGCCAGGTGGTGCTGCCCCAGGCTTTCCGCATCACGGTCCCGCCGATGGCCAGCGTTTTCATCGCGCTCACGAAGAACACGTCCCTCGCCTCCGGCTTCGGCATCGCCGAGGCGACCTTCCGACTCAGTGGAGGCCTGCGTGACTTCCCCGGCGACCGCTGGTGGCTGTTCGGTGGCGTGGCACTCGGCTACATCGTCATCGTCGAGGTCATCTCCCTCGGCGCGACCCTCCTCGAGCGCCGATGGGCGGTGACCGCTCGATGACCTCCGTGCTCTTCGACGTCCCCGGCCCCAGGGCCGTGCGTCGCAACCGGATCATCGGTGTGCTCACGGTGCTGGGCCTGCTCGGCCTCGCCGCGCTCGTGATCTGGAAGCTCTACACCGAGGACCAGTTCACCGCCCGACAGTGGGAGCCCTTCGTCACCCCGGACCTGATGGTCCTGCTGCTCAAGGGTCTGGGCTGGACCGCACTCATCGCCGTCATGGCGATCGTGCCGGCCGTCGTCATCGGCGTGGTGTTCGGCGTCGGGAAGCTCTCCGACCACTGGTTCGTGCGCTGGCCGTGCTGGCTCTTCGTCGAGTTCTTCCGCGCCGTGCCTCTGCTGATGCTCATCATCTTCTTCTGGGCGCTCCAGGGCTTTCCCATCGGCGCCCTGACCCCGCTGGTGCTCGGCCTGGCCCTCTACAACGGGTCGGTGCTGGCCGAGGTCGTGCGAGCGGGCATCAACGCCGTGCCCACGGGCCAGTCCGAGGCCGCCTACTCGATCGGCCTGCGCAAGACCCAGGTCATGAACATCGTGCTGCTGCCGCAGGCCGTGAAGATCATGCTCCCCTCGATCGTCAGCCAGTGCGTCGTGGCACTCAAGGACACGAGCCTCGGGTTCTACGTCCTTGCCCCCGGCCTGACGTTCGCCGGTCGCGAGCTGTGGCGCACGTTCAACAACTACCTGGCCGTCGCGGTCGTGCTGGCGGCGATCTACATCGTGCTCAACCTGCTGCTGACCTACGTCGCACAGGTGCTGCAGAAGCGCTACGTCGGGGAGAACAAGCTCGATCTCGTCGGCGGGATCGTCCAGTCGCAACCGACCGGCGGCGAGTCGCAGGGTGTGCGCCCCTGAGGTTGCGGCGGATCAGCGCTTCTTGGGGGTGACCCAGAGGTGGATGGTGCCCTCCACCGTGACGGTGCCGTCCTTCAACGCGGCCTTCACCCGGATCGGGACGTCGGGACCGTTGGCCCAGTCCTCGGCACTCGACTCGGCGGTGCAGTGCAGGTCGCCTGCCGACTTCGCCAGGTACTTCACGTCCATGCCCTTGGGCAGCCAGCGGGAGTCGCTCGGGCAGGTGGCCTCGGCCAGGAGACCCATCGCTGCCTCGAGACCGTTGCAGGCCGCAATGGCGTGCACGGTGCCGATGTGGTTCTGCACGCTGCGCCGCTTCGGAATCGTGATCTCGGCGAAGTGCGGCCGCATCTCGCGCACGGCCATGTGGATCGACGCGAAGTAGGGCGCCTTCTGGCCGTAGAAGAGGGAGAACAGTCGCTTGCCCTGCGGGAGGGCCGACATCTTCTGGTACACATCCAGGGTGCTGGGCATGCGCGTGAGTCTAGGACCCTGACAGCGACGCTGTCTGCGTCGGCGCGGGCGATGTGGCGAACGGCTCAGTAGGGTGAACGGCGTGAACCTGTCGATGACCTCGTACGCCATCCTCGGGCTGCTGGCCTTCGACGGGGAGTCCGAGACCAACGGACTCACGGGCTACGAGCTCAAGCAGCGGGCCGACCGCACGTTGCGCTTCTACTGGACGTCGCCGGCGATGAGCCAGATCTACACCGAGCTCGACAAGCTCCTCCAGAGCGAGCTGGTGCACGCCGTGGAGCACACCGAGGGACGACGCACCACGCGCCGCTTCAAGATCAGCGACGAGGGACGCACCCAGGTGGAACGGTGGCTCTCCGCACCGGTGGACGACCCGTTCCCGGTGCTCAAGCACCCGGTGGCCCTGCGTCTGCTGATGGGTCGGCTCACCTCGACCGAGCACGTGCAGGAGATGCTCGACGACTACCTCGAGCGGCTCGCCGTGCAGCGCAAGGAGCTGGAGGCCGTGCGCGAGATGCTCGGCGACGTCGACGAGCTCCGCTACGCGGCTCGCGTCGCCGACTGGGGCATGTCGTACTACGACAGCGAGAAGGACATCGTCGAGCGGATCCGCCGCGACGTGGAGGAGCGCGGCTGAGCCGCACTCCCCCACACCACACCCGCCGCTGCCACCAGGTCAGGTGGAGACGAGCGGCTCCACGTCGGCCTCGAGCTCCTCGCGGACCACGTCGAAGGCGACCTGGGGCGAGTAGCCCTTACGCGCCAGCATGCCGGTGAGGCGACGGACCCGGGTGGTGTCGTCGAGGCCACGCATGGAGCGCAGCTTCTTCTGGACCAGCCGGTGCGCCGCCTCACGCTCGGAGTCGGGATCGACGTCGGCCAGGACCTCCCGCGCGATCTCGTCGGCGATGCCCTTGCGCCGCAGCTCGAGCGCCAGCACCTTGGTGGCCAGGCCCTTGCTGCGTGAGCGCGACTCGACCCAGGCCCGCGCGAACGCGGCGTCGTCGATCAGGCCAACCTCCTCGAACCGGTCGAGCAGCTGCGTCGCGACGTCGTCGGGCACGTGCTTGCGGGCCAACGCCTCGGCGAGCTCGGCGCGACTGCGCGGCGAGTCCGTGAGCTTGTTGAGCAGGATGGTCCGCGCCACCGACTCGACGTCGGCATCGGGGTCCTGAACGGTGTCGCGCACCGGCTCGTCGGAGACCACGGGTGGCTCCTGCCCTCGCGGCTGTCCCCCGGGCACGCTCAGAACTCCGTCGCGGGCAGGTCGATGTCGTCGTCGACGACCTCGTCGTCGATCGTGGCGCCGACCCCGAGGTGCTCCTTGACCCGCTTCTCGAGCTCCTCGGCGAGGTCGGGGTTGTCCTTCAGGAACTGGCGGGCGTTCTCCTTGCCCTGGCCCAGCTGGTCGCCCTCGTACGTGTACCAGGCGCCGGCCTTGCGGACCATGCCCGTCTCGACACCGACGTCGATCAGGCTGCCCTCGCGGCTGATGCCCTGGCCGTACATGATGTCGAACTCGGCCTGCTTGAACGGCGGGGCGAGCTTGTTCTTGACGACCTTGACGCGCGTGCGGTTGCCGACCATGTCGGTACCGTCCTTGAGCGTCTCGATGCGGCGCACGTCGAGCCGGACGGAGGCGTAGAACTTGAGCGCCTTGCCGCCCGTGGTGGTCTCGGGCGAGCCGAACATGACGCCGATCTTCTCGCGCAGCTGGTTGATGAAGATCGCCGTGGTGCCCGAGCCGTGGATGGCGCCGGTCATCTTGCGCAGGGCCTGGCTCATGAGGCGGGCCTGCAGACCGACATGGCTGTCGCCCATCTCGCCGTCGATCTCGGCGCGGGGCACCAGGGCCGCCACGGAGTCGATCACGATGATGTCGATGGCGCCCGAGCGGATCAGCATGTCGGCGATCTCGAGGGCCTGCTCGCCGGAGTCGGGCTGGGAGATGAGCAGGGCGTCGGTGTCGACGCCCAGCTTGCGGGCGTAGTCGGGGTCGAGGGCGTGCTCGGCGTCGATGAAGGCCGCCACCCCACCGGCCTTCTGGGCGTTGGCCACCGCGTGCAGCGCGACCGTGGTCTTGCCCGAGGACTCCGGACCGTAGATCTCGACGATGCGCCCCCGCGGGAGGCCGCCGATGCCGAGCGCGATGTCGAGCGCCGTGGCGCCCGTCGGGATGATGTTGATCGGGACCCGGCCCCGCTCACCGAGGCGCATGACGGCGCCCTTGCCGTAGTTGCGGTCGATCTGGGCGATCGCGTTGTCGATCGCCTTCTCGCGCTGGTCGCTCGTGACGGCGGTGACGGGGGTCAGTGGTGCCTTGGAAGCCATGGGCTGGTCCGTTCTGCTCGGTGGGGGCCGGTCATCTGCGACGCTAGGGGCCGCCTCAGACATCTGAGGCCTCGTCGACCCCGCCTGTGGACAGCGACACACCTTCGCGTCAACCGTGTGGACAACGCTAGTACGAACACCTGTTCGATCGGTCGCGACACGCCGTGTCGCGACCGTCGGGTGCTCGACGGCGAGTCCGACACCCCCACCGACCGCAGACCCGCCCGCTCAGACCGTGCTGGCGCCCTCGTCCGCAGCGCGGTCCACGGACCCGGAGTCCTGGCCGTCCAGTCCCGGACCACCCGTCCCAGATCCGTCGGCGCCGAGTCCCTGCTGATCCTGCGAGTCCTGCAGTCCCGGAGGTGCCATGGCACCGTCGGGAGGTGTCGGCAGCCCGTCCTGACCCGTCGAACCCCCTGGATCGGCCTGGCCCGCACCGGGCGTCGACGCTGCGGCGCGAGCGTCGCCCGCGGCGTGACCCACCGCGTACCCACCGCCGAACAGCGCCGCGGCCGCCGCCACTCCGACCACTGCGAGGACGGCACGGTGACGACGATCGACGCGCGGAACCGCGAACCTCGCCTGCTTCGGCGCGAGGTCGTCATCGGGCCGGGGCCGTGGCAGCTCGCCGGCGAGGTCGATCCGGCCGTCGAGCGGGACGGGCACCTGGGACGTCGCGGGCTTCTCGACCGCATCGCGAGTGAGGCTCATGAGGACTCCTTCGTCGGGCCGCTCGGCCCGTCGAGCCCCACTGTTCGCCGCCGCCCTTGCCGAGGCCGGTGAGCACCCTGTGCGGACCCCGTGAGCTCAGCGCTCGCTGGCGGGAAGCTCCAGCCGGGCGTGCACCGCACGCCAGACGGTCTTGGGGTCGACCCCGGCATCCAGCGCCTCGCTGGCCGTGCGGCCACCCAGGTCGGACATGACCTGCGACTCCGCCCACGAGCGGGCATACGCCGCGCCGAGGTGGATCCGCATCCGCTCCCAGAACTCGCTGTGCCTCATCGCGGCCAGCATGCCACGGGGCGTACAGCGGTCGGCGACGGGCTCGGACGGGCCTCGGGACTGCTCGGTCCGTCGGTCGGTCTCAGCCGAGCGCGACGATCGCGTCGAGCAGGTCGGGCTCGAGCGGCCGGTCCGCGTGCACGATGCGGTCGAGGCCGTCGGGGAACGGGGCCCGGTGCACCAGCTCGAGCCCGGCGAGCTCGCTGACCCGGCCGGAGGCGGGGTTCGAGGACAGCGACCGCGCCACGACGGGCCAGTCCTCGCGCGTGCGGTGCGCGGCGCCCACACCCACGCTGGCCACCCACGTGCCGAGGCCGTGGCCCCACACCCGGGGCGAGAGGCGGAAGCCGAGGTTCCACCAGCCGTCGCGGGGCATGGCGCCTCCCGTACCGACGACCTCACCGGCCACCAGGACCGCCCACTCCCCCAGACCGACGTCGCGCCAGTCGCGCTCGGCACGCTCTGCCAGCGTCAGGCTCTGCGCGCGGTCCGTGAAGACGCCCGAGGGCAGGTGCCGCCAGGTGCCGGGGTCGGCGTAGACGGCGTGGACGGCGTCGACGTCGTCGAGGACGAGCGGTCGAAGGCCCCAGTCACTGGGATTCACCGGTACCCCCGCCTCGTCGTCGCTGGTCGTACGTCCGTGACACCGCAGCCGGGCCGCGCCCGGACCTTCGCTGCCGTCGGCCAGCATGCCAGGACCGTGACGCCGATCGCCTGGCAGGCTTGACCCTCACGCGACGTGAGGCCCCAGAGTCGTGGACGAGCCCGGACGAGAGGAGGACGAGGCAGATGCAGGAAGCCAGCTACACGGTCGGCACGCTCGCGCGCCTGGCCGGCGTCACGGTGCGGACGCTGCACCACTACGGCGACGTCGGACTGCTGGTGCCGAGCGCCCGCAACGCCGCGGGCTACCGCCTGTACGACGCGGCGGACGCCGACCGACTGACCCGCATCCTGTACTACCGCGACCTCGGGTTCGGGCTCGACGACGTCGCCGCCCTCCTGGACGGCGACACCGACACGGTCGACCACCTGCGGACCCAGCACCGGCTGCTCACCGAGCGACTGGTGCGGGTCCAGGAGCTGGTGACGGCCATCGAACGAGAGATGGAGGCACACATGTCCGGCATCAGACTGACCCCCGAGGAGCAGCTCGAGATCTTCGGCGAGACGTGGGACCCCGCGTACCAGGCCGAGGCCGAGGAACGCTGGGGTGACACCGAGGCCTGGGCGCAGTCCCAGGAGCGGACGAAGCAGTGGACCAGGGAGGACTGGGAGCGGGTGAAGACCGAGGGCGACGCGCTCAACGCCCGCCTGGTCGAGGCGTTCACGGCCGGCGTGGAGCCCGGTTCGGACCGCGCGAACGAGCTCGCGGAGGAGCACCGGGCTGAGCTGAACCGCTTCTACGACGCGGACCACGAGCTCCACCGCGGTGTCGTCGGATTCACGACCGGCGACGAGCGGTTCCGCGCCCAGCTCGAGGAGCTGGCGCCAGGACTGGCCGACTGGCTCCGCGCGATCGTCGAGGCCAACGCCGAGACGCACGCCTGAGCACGGCTCGGGCGTCCGGGCTCGCCGGTCCCACGGCGTGGGGCCGGCGGGTCAGGCCGCGGAGACCTCGACCTCGCCGGGGGCGATGGACGACACGCTCGCGAGATCCGTGGCCTCCTCGATGGCCAGCAGTGTGCTGACGTCGAGGAGCACCTTGCTCAGCGGCACCTCCAGCGCGGCGGCGAGAGCAGCCAGCAGCTCCGAGCTGGGCTCCTTCTGACCGCGCTCGACCTCGGAGATGTACCCGAGGGAGACGCGTGCCTTGGCGGAGACGTCGCGAAGGGTGAGCCCCTGGGCCATCCGGCGGGCGCGCAGCACCTCACCGACCAGCTGCCTCATGGCCGTCATGGTCCACCTCCGTCCGCCGTGCTCTGCGACGATCAACGCATTCCTGCGAGGGTCAACGCGATGGGGTCGGGTGTGATTCCCGACGCTCTGGATCCAGCCTAGCGACCAGGTGCGACAGCGCCGCAGCGACCGTCGCCGCGCGGACGTCGTCGCGGCCGCCCGGCAGCGCGAGCGGCACCGACACCTCCCGGCACGCTGGTCCGTCGATGCCGACGTGGACCGTGCCGGCGGGCTTGCCCTCGCTCGGACCCGGCCCGGCCACGCCGGTGGTCGAGACTCCCCAGTCCGAGCCCAGCACGCGGGCCACCGACGCGGCCATCTCGACGGCGACGCCCGGATCGACCGTGCCCCGCGCTGCCACCAGGTCGGGGTCGACACCCAGGACGTCCGTCTTGACCTGCGTGGCGTAGGCGACCAGCCCCCCGACGACCACGTCCGACGCCCCCGGGACGTCCACGAGAGCCGCGCACAGGAGCCCGCCCGTGAGCGACTCGGCGGTGGCGATCGTCTCGCCGCGCTCGCGGAGCAGCCGCACGACCTCGACGGCGTCGGGCGCGGGGCTCACGACTCAGGGCTCACGACTCGGGGCTCGGGGCCGACGCCTTCGCGTCCCGCCGCAGCACGACGGCGTCGCGCACGTACTGGACCGCGGTGACGATCGTGATGGCGAGCGCGGCAGCCATGATCACGTGCGTGACCCAGCGCAGGACGTCGCTCGTGGTGTTGTCCCACAGCTCGAACGGAAGCACGTAGCCACCGATGGCGAGAGCCTGGAGCGTGGTCTTGATGCGTCCGCCCTGACTGGCGGGCATGACGCCGTACTTCTTGACCACGAAGCGCATGAGCGTGATGCCCCACTCGCGCACCAGCAGCACGATGGTCACCCACCACCACAGCACGCCGATGATCGACAGGCCGACGAACGCCATGCCGGTGAGCGCCTTGTCGGCGATCGGGTCGGCGAGCTTGCCGAAGTTCGTGACCAGGTTGCGGCTCCGCGCGAGATCGCCGTCGATGCGGTCGGTGATCATCAGCAGCGCGAAGGCCACCCAGGCCCACACGCGCGTGGAGACGTCCTGGCCGTCGTCGATGAGCAACAACCAGCCGAACAGCGGAACGCCGACGATCCGCAGGACGGTGAGGGCGTTGGCGATGTTCAGGTTGCTGGGAGCGTGCTCGGGCGTCGGATCGTGGCTGGCGTCGGCCGGCTGCATGCATGCCTCTCGGTGGCGGGGCGGACGTTTCAGTATGGAGCAGGGCTCCGGCGCCTGGCCACCTGGACCTCGGCCTCCTCGGCCGAGACGGTCGTGCCGAGGCCCAGCGGCGCGGTGTAGATCTTCTGGCCGTCGGGGCTCACGACCTTGACCCGCGCGTCGAGCAGCCCCTCGCGCGGCTCGACGCGGATGTCGGCCATCTCGCTCCACAGCAGCCCGACCCAGCCGTCGCCGTCGCGCATCCTCACCCCGTGGGCGTCCGCCACGAACAACGGGGTGCGGGCGTCGCGGACGCCTTGCAGCACCGCGAGCGAGAGGAGTGCGAGCACCGCAGCCGGCGCCCACAGCACCATGTCGTCACGCTCCCAGGCCAGCCAGGCGAAACCGGCCGCGACCGCGAGCGCGGCCAGGCCGAGGAGCGCGAACAGCGCGATCCGACGACGGATCTCGAACGGCTCGTCGGAGCCGATCTCTCCGGATCCTGGCGCGTCAGCACGCTCGTCGACCATGGGCGCGCTCAGCCGGCGCTGATCGAGGCGAGGACGTCCTCGAGGTCGTCGGGCTTGATCAGCACGTCGCGGGCCTTGGAGCCCTCGCTCGGGCCCACGACGCCACGGCTCTCCATGATGTCCATGAGTCGACCGGCCTTGGCGAACCCGACGCGCAGCTTGCGCTGCAGCATCGACGTGGAGCCGAACTGCGTCGTGACCACGAGCTCGACGGCCTGGATGACCAGGTCCATGTCGTCGCCGATGTCGTCGTCGAGGTCACGCTTGGCCTGCGCGGGCGCCGTGACGTCGTCGCGGTAGCTCGGCTGCAGCTGCTCCTTGCAGTGCTTGACCACCTCGGCGATCTCCGCCTCCGTGATCCAGGCACCCTGCATGCGCATCGACTTGTTGGCGCCCATGGGCAGGAACAGTCCGTCGCCCTGCCCGACGAGCTTCTCGGCACCGGGCTGGTCGAGGATCACGCGGCTGTCCGCGAGGGAGCTGGTGGCGAAGGCCAGACGGCTGGGCACGTTGGCCTTGATGAGGCCGGTGACCACGTCGACGCTGGGTCGCTGGGTGGCGAGCACCAGGTGGATGCCGGCGGCGCGCGCGAGCTGCGTGATGCGCACGACCGAGTCCTCGACGTCGCGCGGGGCGACCATCATCAGGTCGGCGAGCTCGTCGACGACCACCAGGAGGTACGGGTAGGGGGTGAGCACGCGCTCGCTGCCCGGGGGCACCTTCACGGAGCCGGCGCGCACCGCCTTGTTGAAGTCGTCGACGTGCCGGAAGCCGAAGTTGGCGAGGTCGTCGTAGCGCTGGTCCATCTCGCGCACGACCCACTGGAGCGCCTCGGCGGCCTTCTTGGGGTTGGTGATGATCGGCGTGATGAGGTGCGGGATGCCCTCGTAGGCCGTCAGCTCGACCCGCTTGGGGTCGACCATGATCATCCGCACCTCGTCGGGCGTGGAGCGCATCAGCAGCGACGCGATCATGGAGTTCACGAAGCTCGACTTGCCCGAGCCGGTGGCACCGGCCACCAGCAGGTGGGGCATCTTGGCGAGGTTGGCGACCACGAACCCGCCCTCGACGTCCTTGCCGAGGCCGATGACCATCGGGTGGTGGTCGCCGCGCGCCTTGGCCGAGCGGAGCACGTCGCCGAGGGAGACCATCTCCTTGTCGACGTTCGGGATCTCGACGCCGATCGCGGACTTGCCGGGGATCGGGCTGAGGATGCGGACCTCGTTGGAGGCCACGGCGTAGGAGATGTTCTTGCTCAGCGCGGTGACCTTCTCGACCTTGACGGCCGGTCCGAGCTCGACCTCGTAGCGGGTGACCGTCGGTCCGCGGGTGTAGCCGGTGACCTGGGCGTCGATCTGGAACTGCTCGAGGACCTCGGTGAGCCGCTCGACGACCTCGTCGGAGGCAGCCGAGCGCGCCTTGTGCGGGCTGCCCTCGCGCAGGACCGTCGAGTCGGGCAGGGAGTAGACGACGTCGCCCGAGAGCGCCAGCTGCTCCGCACGCGCCGGCAGCGGCTCCATCGGCGGCAGCACGACGTCGGTGGTGTCCTCGGTCTCGGACGCGGCGTCGACCTCCACCGCGTTCGCGGCGGCCGCAGCGGCGTCAGCCTCGGCCTTCTCGGCCTTGCGACGACGTCGGGCCGATACCTGGCGGTCCTCGTCGGGGCCGTCGACGAGCGGGTTCTCGTACGGCTCGTCGGCCACGGTGCGCGGGTGACGCTTGCGCGGGCTCGCCTCCGGCTCCACCTCGGCGTCCTCGACGTGACGTCCGAGGGCGCGGTCGCGGGCCTCCTGCAGTCGCGTCGGCACGGCGTGCAGGGGGGTGGCGGTGACGACGAGCAGGCCGAACAGGACGACGAGCACGAGGATCGGGGCCACGACGTACTCCGTGCGCAGCAGGTCCATCGGGATCGCGGAGAACAGGAAGCCGACCGCTCCCCCGGCGTCGCGGACCTCCGTCATGTCCTCGGGTCGCGGGACGCCGTGGGCGAGGTGCACGAGGCCGAGCACGCCGCCGCAGATGGCCGACCAGCCGATGACCTGACGGCCCACGGGGCCGTTGCGGTCGGGGTGGCGCAGAGTGCGCCACGCGATGACGGCGAACAGGATCGGCACGGCCCAGGCCAGGAGACCCACCGTTCCGGTGGTGGCGGCACGCACGGCGTCGGCCACCGGACCGGGGACCTGCCACCAGACGGCGGCGGCCACGACGATGGCGAGCGCGACGATGCCGAACCCGACGCCGTCACGGCGCTGCTCGGGCTCCAGCTCGGCTGCGGAGTGTCCGATGCTTCGGGCGACCGCGCCGACGGCTCCGGCGATGCCGAGCCAGACGGCCGCACAGGCGCGGGCGAGCCCGCCGAGCACCGCGGCCACGGGGCCGGGTCCGGTGCTCCGGGGGGCAGGCTTGCGCGCCGCGGGCTTGCGCTTCGCGGTGCTGCGGGAGGCAGGCTTCTTGCGGGCCTGGCTGCCGGACGGCCGCTTGCGCGGCGGGGAAGACGTTCGGGTCGCCATGGCGAGAGCCTAAACCAGAAGTCGAGGGTCGGCGTGCACCCACGCCGTCGACCCGGCGGGGATTCCCGGCGTGTCAGAGTGCGCAGCCGCCGAAGGACCGACCTCAGAGCGCCGCGACACCCAGCCCGAGGGCCTGGTGGAACCGGGCGAGCACGAGGTCGACGACCCGTCGGTCGGGCAGGCCGCCGTCGAGCACGGGTGCCGTCACCAGGTCGGCACCGCAGTGGCGCAGCATGTCGGCGTCGCGGCCCGGGGTCAGCACGTACGACGAGACCACCACCCTCTGGCCGTAGGCCCGCGCGATGTCGACGGCGTCGGTGAGCGGCGTGTCCTTCCCGCCGATGGAGCCGATGTGCACCGGCCCGCCCCACACGGCACTGACCAGTCGCGCCATCCGGGAGTAGCCCGTGATCGCCGCGTCGTCATGGGCTCCGGAGACACCCAGGACGATCGTGTCGTCCTTGCGGGCCCCGGCCTCGATCAGGCGCTGCACGCAGAGCTCGGCCAGCGTCCAGTCCGGGCCGATCGGGTGGGCGACCACGAGGGACGGGTCGTGACGAGCGGCGGCCGACAGCGCGGCCGCCACGGCGGTCCCTCCGGTCAGGGTCAAGGGAACGGCCACCCGCACGGGCGGCCAGTCGTCGTCGAGCGTCATCAGGTCGACCGGGGTGTCGCGCACGTCGACCGACGGAGCGTCGCGTCGCACGGCGTTGACCAGGCCCTGCAGGGCCACCCGTTCGGCCGGATCGGCATGCCCCGAGGAGCAGGCGAGCAACACCTCGTCGGACCTGCGTGACGTCACTGACCAACCCCCTCGTGCGGGGAGATCGGCGTACGGCCGGCACCGTCGTGCGTAACGACGCTGCCGGCCGCAACCGGTGTCCCACCACGGTTCGGCCCCGCGCCGAACTCTTGACCACGACGTTAGGCAGCGCGTGTTTCGGCACCACCGCCCACAGGTTTCACCTGCGTAACAGTCCGAAGGTCCTCGATCGGACCGGGTCGGACGGCTCAGGCCTCGAGCACGATGGGGATGATCATGGGCCGACGCCGCAGCTTGCGGCCGGCGAACGAGCCGAGGACACGGCGCACGACCTGCTGCAGCTGCTGTGTGTCGTGGGTGCCCTCGCGCAACGCCTGCTCCACGGCGTCGACGATCTTGGGCGTGATCTCGTCGAAGACGGAGTCGTCCTCCGCGAGGCCACGCGCGTGCACCTCCGGGCCGGTGACGATCTTGCCGTTCGTGGAGTCGACCACCACGACGACGGAGATGAAGCCCTCGTCGCGCAGGATCCGACGGTCCTTGAGCTCGCTGTCGGTGATCTCGCCGACCGAGGAGCCGTCGACGTAGACGTAGCCGCACTCGACGGCACCGACGATGGACGCGTGCCCGTCGACCAGGTCCACGACGTATCCGTCCTCGGCCAGCAGCACGTTCGGCACGCCCGTCTGCGTGGCCAGCGCGGCGTTGGCGTGCAGGTGGCGGATCTCCCCGTGCACCGGCAGCACGTTGGTGGGCTTGACGATGTTGTAGCAGTAGAGGAGCTCGCCGGCCGACGCGTGCCCGGACACGTGCACCAGGGCGTTGCCCTTGTGGACCACGCGCGCCCCGAGCTTGGTGAGCCCGTCGATCACGCGGTAGACGGCGTTCTCGTTGCCCGGGATGAGCGAGGACGCCAGCAGCACCGTGTCACCCGGCTCGAGGCTGACCTGAGGATGGCTGCGGTTGGCGATGCGCGACAGGGCGGCCATGGGCTCACCCTGGGAGCCGGTGGACATCAGGACCATCTTCTCCGGTGGCGCGGCGTCGATCCGGTCGACGACGACCCCGTCGGGCACGTGCAGGTAGCCCAGGTCGCGGGCGATCTGCATGTTGCGCACCATCGACCGGCCGACGTAGGCCACCTTGCGGCCGTGCTTGGCGGCGGCGTCGAGGACCTGCTGCACCCGGTGCACGTGCGAGGCGAACGAGGCGACGATGACGCGCTGCGTGCTGGACGCGAACACGGCGTCGATCGCCGGCGTGATGTTGCGCTCCGCGACGGTGAACCCGGGCACGTCGGCGTTGGTGGAATCGGTGAGGAAGAGGTCGACACCGGCCTCGCCGAGCCGCGCGAAGGCGCGCAGGTCGGTGATGCGGCCGTCGAGCGGCAGCTGGTCCATCTTGAAGTCGCCCGTGTGCAGCGCCACGCCCGCGGGCGTCTTGACCGCGACGGCGAGGGCGTCGGGGATCGAGTGGTTGACGGCCACGAACTCGAGCTCGAACGGCCCCAGGTGCAGCGTCTCGTTCTCGGCCACCACGTGCTGCGGAACGTCGCGCAGCCGGTGCTCGCGCAGCTTCGGCTCGACGAGGGCCAACGTCAGCCTCGAGCCGACCACGGGGATGTTCCCGCGCTCGCGCAGCAGGTACGGCACACCGCCGATGTGGTCCTCGTGGCCATGGGTCAGCACCACGGCGACCACGTCGTCGAGCCGGTCCCGGATGGGGCCGAAGTCGGGCAGGATCAGGTCGACGCCCGGGTGGTGCTCCTCGGGGAACAGCACGCCGCAGTCGACGATCAGCAGCTTGCCGCCGAACTCGAAGACGGTCATGTTGCGACCGATCTCGCCGAGACCGCCGAGTGGGGTGACGCGCAGGGTGTTCGAGCCCAGTGCCGGGGGCGGGCCCAGCTCCGTGTGCATGTGACTCAAGGAGTTCGTCCGTTCAGTCGATCAGGTCTGGTCGATCAGGTGGGAGGCGGCGAGCGCGTCGCGCAGCATGGCGACCTCGTCCTCGGTGGCCTCGGGCAGGGGGGCGCGGGTCGTGCGGTGGTCGAGCACGCCCAGGATCTGCAGCACGGCCTTGGCCGTGATGACGCCCTGGGTGACGGTCATCATCGCCCGGTCGATGGGCAGGAGCTGCCGCTGGATCGCGCGGGCCTCGTCGAGGTCGCCGGCGTCGACCGCGGCGACCAGGTCGGCGAGGCGGCGCGGCGCGGCGTGGGAGACGACGCTGACGATCCCGCTGGCTCCGTAGGCGAGCCAGCCGAGGTTCAGCGCGTCGTCGCCCGAGTAGATCGTGATGCCGGTCTCGCGCATGAGCCACGCACCGCGGTTGAAGTCTCCAACGGCGTCCTTGACCGACAGCACGAGCGGGTTCTTGCGGAGCTCGACGTAGGTCTCGGTCGCCAGCATGACCCCGCTGCGCCCGGGGATGTCGTAGAGCATCACCGGGACGTCCTCGCCGGCCTCGGCCACGGTGTTGACGTGCGCGATGATGCCGGACTGCGGCGGCTTGGAGTAGTAGGGCGTGACGACCAGCAGGCCGTGGGCGCCGGCCTTGCGGGCCTGCTGGGCCAGCTGCACGGAGTGGCGGGTGTCGTTGGTGCCGACACCGGCGACCACCGTCGCCCGGTCGCCGACGGCCTCGACGACGGCGGCCAGCAGCTGTCCGTCCTCCTCGACCGTGGTGGTGGGCGACTCGCCCGTGGTGCCGCTGACGACGAGACCGTCGTTGCCGTGGTCGACCAGGTGCTTCGCCACCTTCTGCGCCGCAGCGAGGTCGAGGTCGCCGTCGGGCGTGAACGGCGTGACCATGGCGGTCAGGACGCGCCCGAACGGCGCGGCGTCGCTGGCGAGCGGGGAGGTCATGGACCGAGGTTACCGCTCGACGTCGGGGCGGCCTGCCAGGCCCGCTCACCGGTGCGGGACGAGACGTCCGCTCGTCACGGCCGCCGCCGTCGGCGATGGCCCCGCCGCTACCGTCACCCCATGACGACGTACGAGCTCGACCGTGCCATCGCCTCGACCTTGGGCGAGGACGGTCTGCGCCACCTCACCCTCACCGCGGACTGGAACACCCCCAACGGGACGGCCAACGGCGGCTACGTGCTCGCCGTGCTCGCCCGCGCCACGCTCGACGAGGCCGCCACCACCGCCCCTGCGCACCCGGACCTGCTCACCGTCTCGGTGAGCTACTTCAAGCCGCCGACGCCGGGTGAGGCCGCGGTGGAGGTGACTACGCTGCGCGTCGGTCGACGCGTGTCGGTCCACCAGGCCGCGCTCCTGCAGGACGGCGCCACCGTCGCCCACGCGGTGATCGCCCTGCACGACTGGGACGCCGCCGGCCCCGCCGAGCACACGCCGCACGGCGCACCCCCGGTCGGCGGGCCCGACGACGGCGTCGACGTCTCCGGGTACGTGCCGACCGGCGCGGTCCCGATCGTCGACCGGTACGAGGTCCGCCTGCCCGAGGTCCCCGGCTGGCTGCGAGGAGAGCCGAGCGGCGATCCCGAGGCCAGCGTGTGGGTCCGACCGAAGGACGGTCGACCGATCGACGCCGTCGCGGCCGCCGCCATCGTCGACGGCTACCCGCCCGTCACGGCCGAGCTGGGACTCCTGGCCTCCGCCACCGTCCAGCTGACCGTGCACCTGCGCCGTCGGCCCGAGACGGCGTGGGCCCTGATGCACGTGACGACCCGTCACGTGGTGCACGGCTACCACGACGAGGACGTCGAGCTCTGGGACGACCAGGGCCGCCTCGTGGCGCAGAGCCGCCAGCTCGCCGTCCTGTCCTGATCCTCTGCGCCCACTCGCGCGGCGTGGCCGTCAGGGCTGGGGCACCACGGCGGCGTCGACGACACGCCCGACGCCGATGACCGCGGCAGCGGTCGCCACGACGGCCAGGGCCGCCACCCCTGCGGTGAGGGCGTCGTGCACCACGAGCTGCGGGATCGCGCGGTCCGGCACCGCCGCCGCGGCGATGCCCGCACCCACCAGCCCGATCCAGTTGCCCGTCATGGCCGAGCGGTGGTCGCGGATGCGACCTTGCCGCGCGCCCAGGATGCCGAGCGGCACCGTGACCAGCGTGACCACCGAGAGCGCGTGCAGAGCACTGAAGTGCCCGGGCCGGATCTCCTGGATCCAGAACGACGAGGCAGCCACGAACATCAAGGCGACGACCCACACCCGTCCGGCCACCCGATGGCCCTGGGTGCCGCGCGGGCCCCAGAAGAGCTGCCACGCACCGACCAGGAGCGCGACGACGGCAGCGAAGGCATGGATGGCGATCAGGGGTGTCATGACAGCTCCGGCTTCAGGAGGGCGAGCAGAGGGTCGGTGACCGCGCGCACCTGGTCGGCCGTGACGGCGGTCGCAGCCAGGAGCTGCTCGAACGAGGACTCGAGCAGCCGTCCCCCGTCGGCCACGAGCGTGGTCCCCGCGTCGGTGAGCTGCACGACGCGACGGTTGCCTGCCCCGTCCGTCCGGGTCGCCGTGACGAGACCAGCCTCGACCAGCGACTGCACCATCCGGCTGGCCGCTGGGGCGGACACGTCGCGGGCCCCTGCGAGCTCGACCTGCGTGGGTGCGCCGAGCACCTGGATCGTGACCAGGGTCAGGAAGCGGCCGTAGCTGATGTCGAACGACTCGCCGAGCATGCGGTCGGCCGCGGCGTCGAGCGCCGAGACGAGGGAGTGCAGCCGATAGGCCGGCTGCATCGGGTCGTAGATCACCCCGCCAAGTTAACCCATGCAAGTTACCTTCTGCAACATGCTTGACGTCATCCGCCGGTGTCCGTCACGCCCTCGTACAGACCGATGTGGTTGCCGTCGGGGTCCTCCAGCACCGCCCACCAGCTGGTCTCGGAGATCGGGGACTTCTCCATGACGACGCGTCCACCGTTGGCGGTGACGAGCGCGAGGGTGTCGTCGATCGAGTCGACCTCGACGGTCGAGCGCGGCTGAGTGAACGACTCGTCGCGTGGCGCGAGCCCACCGCCGCTGACCTGGTTCGGCGCCTGCCACATGGGATAGCCCTCGTAGCCCGGGTACTCCTGGATCCGCCAGCCGAAGAGCGTCGAGTAGAAGCCCGTCGCGCGGGCCATGTCGCTGACCGGGATGTCGACGTGCGTGATGTCGCCGTGGGCCATGGTCGTCTCCTTCGTCACGTCCTGCCAGTGTCGGCGCACAGCGGCCCGGCGACAAGGGGCGGAGGGCCCGTCACCGTGCCGGCGAGGACCGACGGTCAGGTACGCACGTAGGTGACGATGTCGAACGGCACCCGATCGGGCTCCGGTCCGACGTGCGGGACCCGGCCCGCCTCCTGCCACCGCTCCCAGTCGATGCGCGGGAAGTACGTGTCACCGTCGGGTGAAGCGGCCACCCGGGTGACGACCAGGACGTCGACCAGGTCGCGCTCGAGCGCCGCGGCGTAGACCTGGGCTCCACCGACCAGGAACACCTCGTCGTCGAGCGAACGTGCGCGGTCGAGGGCCTCGTCGAGGGAGTGCGCCACCTCGACCCCCTCGGCGCTCCAGCGCGGGTCGCGGGTGACGACGATGGTGGTGCGCCCCGGCAGCGGCCGGCCGATGGACTCGTACGTGGCCCGCCCCATGACCATCGGGTGACCGAGCGTGAGCTGCTTGAAGTGGGCCAGGTCCTCGGGAAGCCGCCAGGGCAGGCTTCCGTCGACCCCGATCACCCGGTTGGCGCCCATCGCGACGACGAGCGTGGTGGTGGCAGTAGTCATGCGTGCACTCAGACGGCGATCGGCGCCTTGATGCCCGGGTGGGGGTCGTACCCGGTGACCTTGACGGAGTCCAGGGTGAACCCGTCGATGCTCGTGACCGACGGATCGAGCCAGAGCTCGGGCAGCGGGCGCGGCTCCCGCTCGAGCTGCAGGCGGGCCTGGTCGAGGTGGTTGAGGTACAGGTGCGCGTCGCCGAAGGTGTGCACGAAGTCGCCCACCCGCAGCCCGGCGACCTGCGCGACCATGTGCGTGAGCAGCGCGTAGGAAGCGATGTTGAACGGCACGCCGAGGAAGACGTCGGCCGACCGCTGGTACAGCTGGCACGACAGGCGGCCCGGGCCCCCGTCGTCGGCCGGCGCGACGTAGAACTGGAAGAAGGCGTGGCACGGCGCGAGTGCCATGGCGGGCAGGTCGGCCACGTTCCAGGCACTGACGATGTGGCGTCGGGAGTCCGGGTCGGCCTTGAGCGACTCGATGACACCGACCAGCTGGTCGATCGTCTGACCGTCCGGCGTCGGCCAGGAGCGCCACTGGTGGCCGTAGACCGGTCCGAGGTCGCCGTTCTCGTCGGCCCACTCGTCCCAGATGGTGATGCCGTTCTCGCGGAGCCACCGGGTGTTGGTGTCGCCCGAGACGAACCAGAGCAGCTCGCCGACGACCGACTTGAGGTGCACCTTCTTGGTGGTGACGAGCGGGAACCCGGCGGTGAGGTCGAAGCGCAGCTGGTGCCCGAACACGCTGCGTGTGCCGGTGCCGGTGCGGTCGCCCTTCTCGACGCCCTCGTCGAGGATCCGGCGGACGAGGTCGAGGTAGGCCTGCATGCTCCGGAGGATACCCGCCGACACCGACAGGTCCTGTGCGAAACTCTGGTCGTGCCCCTCGCCGAGTACGAGGCCTCCCCTCAGGAGGTCCGCCGCTTCGCCCTCCTGCAGATCGGTCTGACCGCAGGCTTCATGACGCTGATCTTCCTGGCTCTCGGCGGCACCGACGCCGATCTCCCGCCGTGGTGGCTCCTCGCGGCCCTGCTGCTCGTCGTGGTGGTCGCCGCCGTGCTCTCCGAACGGGTCTGGCTCCAGGCCTCCCCCCTCGATCCCGACGACGACCCCGACGACCTCGAGCGCCGCGCGGTCGGCATCTACGCCGCGCAGACGGTGCGCAAGCTCATGTTCTGCGAGGCGTCCGTGCTGCTCGCGATCCTCGTCGCGTTCGTGGGCACCTGGGGCGGCTGGCCCATCCTGCTGGCCGGGGTCCCGGGCCTGTTCCTGCTGGGCTTCGAGACGTGGCCCGGCCTGCGCAACCTGACCATGACCGCCGCGATGCTCGAGGCCGAGGGCGCCGAGACACGACTCGTCGAGAGCTTCCGGTCGTGGTGACCGCCGACGTCAGCGTCCGGCTCGCCTGGCCCGACGACGTGGCGGCGATCGCGACCGTGCAGCAGGCCGCGTGGCGCGACGCCTTCGGCGACATCGTCACCGTCGACGTCGCCCCGGCGTGGCACGCACTCCTGACGACTCCCCCGGACGCTCGCGCCCGGGTGCTCGTCGCGCTCGAGCAGGCCATGGTCCGCGGGGTGGCGTTCGTGCACCCCTGCCACGACCCCGACGCGGACCAGGTCGCCGACGGCGAGGTCGGCGAGCTGCTGGTCGACCCCGGTCACCGCGGCGAGGGTCACGGCTCCCGCCTCGTCCAGGCCGCCATGGACACGCTGCGCGCCGACGGCTTCGCGCGGGCCCGGTGGTGGCTGCCCACGACCGACGACGCCCTGCGAGCCTTCGTGGTCGGCACCGGGTGGGCCGCTGACGGCGCCCACCGTGAGCTCGCGGACGAGACCGGCGACCACACCGTGAAGCAGGTGCGGCTCGCCACCTCGTTGGTCGAGGAGTGAGCGACCGCTCCCCCGACCCACCCCGTGCCGCGCGTCGCCGCGTCGTGGCCGACTCCCTCGGGGTGGGCGTGGCCACCGGCCTGTACGGCGTCTCGTTCGGCGCGCTGGGCACCACGTCGGGACTCGGCGTCCTGCAGACGTGCGTGCTCTCCCTGGTGGCCTTCACCGGCGCCTCCCAGTTCGCCTTCATCGGCGTGGTGGCGGCCGGCGGAGCGCCGCTGACCGGTGCGCTCACGTCCGTGCTGCTGGGCACGCGCAACCTGTTCTACGGTCTCAGCCTCGCGTCGCTCCTGCGTCTCACCGGGGTGCGGAGGGCCCTGGGCGCGCACCTCGTGATCGACGAGTCCACGGCCGTCGCGGTCGCCCAGCGCGACGAGACCCTCGGCAGGCTCGGCTTCTGGTGGACCGGCGCCTCGATCTACGTCTTGTGGAACCTCTCGACCCTCGCCGGCGCGCTCGCGGGCACCACGATCGGCGACCCCCGCACCTACGGGCTCGATGCCGCGGTCGGCGCGGCGTTCCTGGCCCTGCTCTGGCCACGTCTGACCGGAGCGCTCCCCCGGGTCGTCGCGCTCGTCGGCGCCGGAGTGGCCCTCGGCCTGGTGCCGCTCTCCCCCGCCGGCGTGCCGATCATCGCCGGCGGGGCGGTCGCGGTCGTGGCAGGTCTGCTGCTGCGTGATCGGCTGGGACGGCCCGCGTCGTGAGCGCCACCTGGCTGGGCATCGTGCTCACGTGCGTCGGCTGCTACGCCCTGAAGCTCGCCGGGCTCTCGGTGCCGGAGCGGGTCCTCGAGCACCCGGCCACCCGCCGTGCCATCGACCTGATCCCGGTGGCCCTGCTCGGAGCCCTGGTGGCCGTGCAGGTGCTGGCCGATGGACAACGCGTCGCCGTCGACGCGCGCCTCGCCGCGCTCGCCGTCGCGGCGGTGCTGCTGGTGCTGCGCGTGCCGTTCCTCGCCGTGGTGCTGGGCGCCGCTCTCGTCGCGGTAGTCCTGCGCTGATTCGTCGTCAGCGCAAGCTCGACCACCACCGGTTCCGCTGAGGGGTGGTCACCTCAGGCTCCACACCGAACAGGTCACGAAGCACCGTTGAGGCACGCGCCAGGTCGTAGCCGTGCACCACCTGACCAGGCTCGAGCACCATGGACCGCCATGCGTCCTCCTCGTCGTGCCGCAGTCCGATCCCGAGCTCCACACGGACGGTCCGGGCTCGCACCCGACACGGCACCGCGGGCACCACCTGCAGGTGCCACGGCGCGAGGACGAGGACCGTGGCCACATCGATCTCGTCGTCGAGCTGCACAACCCGGATCGAACCGTCGTGGACCAGCGCGGCGACCGCCGGATCCCACGTCTCCCCCAGCTTCATCGGAAAGGTCGAGACGACCACGACGCCACCGTCCGCGGACGGTGCCGACACCTCCGCCCGCAGACGCTCCACGTGCGCCTCGTCCGGTCGAGCCAGATCCAGCAGCACCATCAGGCGCGCCGTGGGCAGACTCTCGGCCAGGAACCGGGCCGGCGCGGGGAAGCGACGCGGACCTCCCGGGTCGAGCCGGATGGGCTCGCGACGGTGGGCGATCTCGCCGTGCCAGTAACGCCAACCCTCGCGATACGCGGCACGATCGGGGTGCAGCCAACCGTTCACGAAGTCTCCGTCGGTGAGTGATGGGCGGCCCCGGCGAACAACGCCGACAGGCTGGTCGGCGTCACGCAGGACGGCCCCATCTCCGAGCAGCTCCGCCCGGACGAGGAGCTCGCTGTCGGCCGCGCGGCGCACCTCGTCGAACCCTCCGAGTCGCTCCCACGCCCCGCGGCGGATCATCGAGAGGCCTCCAGCCACCTTCTGGGCTGCGTACCCGTCGCGGACCGAGAGATCCTCCCGCGCGAACACGGCCTCGGCAAGCACCACCTGGCGGGCCGAGTCTTCCGCCATCAGTGAGACCTGGCGGGCGATGCGGCGGGGATGGCTCCAGTCATCGCTGTCGGCGAAGGCGACGAGTTCTCCCTGCGCCTGGGCCACTCCGACATTGCGCGCCCGGTAGGTGCCGCCGTTCTCCTGGAGCTCGATCGTCCGCACCCGCGGGTCGTCTCGCAGGGGGGCCGGCAACCGCACGGGTCCGGACGGTGTCGCGTCGTCGACGACCAAGAGCTCGAGGTGATGGTGGGACTGCTGCAGGACGGACCGCACGGCGGTCTCCAATGCGACGGGATCCGTGGCCCAGCTGGTCATCACCACACTGACGAGTGGACCGTCGTCGTACGACTCTGCGGGCGAGGAGAGCGCGTCGATGCGGGGGTGGGCAGGGTCGTCGAGCATGAGAGCCCATGCGCCGGGGAAGTAGACCCGGTTGACCGCATCGAGCCACGACTCCCCGGCCTCCGCGCCGCGGACCGCCGGATGGCGCTCGTTGAGATGGCGACCGGCGAGCTCCGCCACGTCACCGTCGCCGGGGAACAGGTCGAGCAGGTCGGCGACCTCGTCGAAGCGGCCCTCGTTCCACCAGACCTCGGCCATGGCACCGACGACGCGCGCCCGGATCACCTTCGACGCCGGAAGGCCCTCGGGGCCGTGCTGGTCAAGCAGAGACGCGAAGCGGCGGCGCCCACGCTCGAGGTCCTCGGGCACCGAGGGCATCGACAGATCGAGCAGCGTGACCATCCATGCGGCATCGACGTCACCGGCCTCAACCTCGCGACACAGGGCCTCACGCACGGCTCCGCGCCACCGGGTGGCCTGCTGGAGGGTACGGACGCTGGCCCAGGACCGGGTCACAAGCCGAGCACCACGTCGAGCCCGACGGTGACACCCGGACGGTCGGCCACGTGCCGCACCGCGGCGACCACACCGGGCATGAACGACTCCCGCGTGGACGAGTCGTGCCGCAGGCTCAGGATCTCTCCCTCACCACCGAGGAGCACCTCTTGGGACGCGACGAAGCCGCGGGAGCGCACGGCGTGCACGGTGATGCCGTCGACCTGGGCACCCCGAGCACCGTCGGGGTCGGTGGTGGTGGCATCGGGGACGGGCGGCGAACCCGCCTCGGCACGGGCGGCCGCGATCAGCTCGGCCGTGCGGACGGCCGTGCCCGAGGGGGCGTCGACCTTCGCCGGGTGGTGCATCTCGATCACCTCGACCGACTCGAAGAAGGGTGCGGCCGTGGCGGCGAACCGCATGAGGAGCACGGCGCCGATGGAGAAGTTCGGCACCACGAGCACCGAGACCCCGGTGCGCTCGTGCACGGCGGTACGCACCGACCGCAGCCGCTCGCCGTCGAACCCCGAGGTGCCGACGACCACGTGCACCCCGCGCTCGATGCACCACAGGACCTGGTCGAGCGCGACGTCGGGCGTGGTGAAGACGAGGGCCACCTCGGCGCCGGACTCCCCCACCAGGTCGATGGAGTCGCCGACGTCGACCTGGGCGACGACCTCGATCCCGTCGGCGGCGGCAAGCGCCTCGACGGAGGTCGAACCCATGCGCCCACGGGCGCCCAGCACGGCTACACGAGTCATGACCTCAGGCTAACGAGCGATCACGTCGCGCAGCACCACGAGCCCGGCGTGCAGCTCCGCGAACGACGTGGTGAGGGGCGCGAGCCCGAGCCTCACCAGGTCGGGCTCGCGGAAGTCGGGCACCACGCCACGGTCCACCAGCGCAGCCGTGACGGCGCGGGCATCGGGGACCCGCACGGTCACGTGGCCACCGCGACGTGCCGGGTCACGCGGTGTGACGACCTCGATCGGACTGCCGTCGGCGGCCAGCACGTCGAGCGCGTCGATCGCGAAGGTCGTGAGCAGCACCGACTTGACCCGCACCGCGTCCACGCCGGCCTCGGCGGCCATGGCCGCACCCTCGCGCACCGCCAGCAGGCCGGCGACGTTCGGCGTCCCCGACAGCAGCCGGCGGGCGTCCACGGCGGGGCGGTAGTCGTCGGCCATGGCGAAGAGGTCGTCGGCGCTCCACCAGCCCGGCAGCGGCTGCTCGAGGACGGGGAGGTGGCGAGCCGCGGCGTACAGGAACGCCGGCGAGCCCGGTCCACCGTTGAGGTACTTGTAGGTGCAGCCGACCGCGAGGTCCACGCCCGCGGCGTCGAGAGCGGTCGGCACCACCCCGACCGAGTGGCACAGGTCCCATGCGACCAGGGCACCGGCCGCGTGGACCCGGTCGGTGAGCGCCGCCAGGTCCAGCAGGGCGCCGGACCGGTAGTCGACGTGGCTCAGAAGCACGACGGCCGTGCGCTCGTCGAGCACGGCGTCCAACGCCTCCGTCAGGTCATCCGCGGCGTCACGCTCGATCGTGACCAGCTCCATGCCGCGGGCCGCCGCTACGTACGACGCCAGGTAGCGGTCCGTCGGGAAGTCGCCGGCGTCGACGACGATCCGGCTGCGCCCGGGCACGATCGACGCTGCGGCGTGCAGGGCCTTCGCGATGCAGATGGACGTCGAGTCGGCGACCACCGTCTGACCGGGTGCGGCACCCACCAGGGCGCCCACCTCGTCGCCTACCTCGACCGGCAGCTCGGTCCAGCCCTCCGACCAGCCGCGGATCAGCCGGCTGCCCCACTCGTCGCGCACGAACGAGGCGAGCCGTTCTCGGGTGCGCAGCGGCAGCCGGCCCAGCGAGTTGCCGTCGAGGTAGGCGACCACGTCGGCGTCGAGCACGAACTGCTGGCGGTACGCGGCCAGCGGGTCGGCGGCATCGAGCGCGGCAGCGCGCTCACGGAAGTCGGTCATCTCGCGGATCGTCTCACGTCAAGGGTGCTGGACCACACCTCCTGGTCGACCGCCCGGTCCGGACGCGACGAGGCCCCCACCCCCGCAGGGGTGAGGGCCTCGTGACGTGGACCGATCAGGCGTCCGCGGACTCCTCGGCGTCGGCCGGGGCGTCGTCGGTGGCGTCCTCGGGCGCTGCGTCCTCGGGCACGGGGATCAGGGAGATCTTGCCGCGGTCGCCGAGCTCGGCGATCTGGACCTGGATCTTCTGGCCCACCGAGACGACGTCCTCGACGTTGTTCACGCGCTGGCCGCCGTTGAGGTCGCGCAGCTTGCTGATGTGCAGCAGCCCGTCCTTGCCCGGCGAGAGCGCGATGAACGCACCGAAGTCGACCGTCTTGACGACGGTGCCGAGGTAGCGCTCGCCGACCTCGGGCATCGTCGGGTTGGCGATCGCGTTGATGGCGTCGCGCGCACGGTCGGCCGCACCGCCGGCCTCGCCGGCGATGTAGACGGTGCCGTCGTCCTCGATAGAGATCTTGGCGCCGGTGTCGTCCTGGATCTGGTTGATCATCTTGCCCTTCGGGCCGATGACCTCACCGATCTTGTCGACCGGCACCTTGACCGTGATGATCTTCGGCGCGAACTCGCTCATCTCGTCCGGCGCGTCGATGGCCTCGGACATGACGTCGAGGATCGTCAGGCGCGCACCCTTGGCCTGCGTGAGGGCACCGGCGAGCACGTCGGCGGGGATGCCGTCGAGCTTGGTGTCCAGCTGCAGGGCCGTGATGAACTCGGGCGTGCCGGCGACCTTGAAGTCCATGTCGCCGTACGCGTCCTCGGCACCGAGGATGTCGGTGAGGGTGACGTACTCGGTGGCGCCGTCGACCTCACCGGAGATGAGGCCCATCGCGATGCCCGCGACCGGGGCGCGCAGCGGCACGCCGGCGTTGAGCAGACCGAGCGTCGAGGCGCAGACCGAGCCCATCGACGTGGAGCCGTTCGAGCTCAGCGCCTCGGAGACCTGACGGATCGCGTAGGGGAACTCCTCCTTGGTGGGCAGGACCGGCAGGAGCGCACGGCCGGCGAGCGCACCGTGGCCGATCTCGCGGCGCTTCGGCGAGCCGACGCGGCCCGTCTCACCCGTGGAGAACGGCGGGAAGTTGTAGTTGTGCATGTACCGACGCGTGCTCTCGGGGCTCAGCGTGTCGAGCTTCTGCACCAGGTCGAGCATGTTCAGCGTGGTCACGCCCAGGATCTGGGTCTCGCCACGCTGGAACAGGGCCGAGCCGTGCACGCGCGGGATGACGCCGACCTCGGCCGACAGCTCACGGATGTCGGCAAGTCCACGACCGTCGATGCGCACCTTGTCGCGGAGCACACGCTGGCGGACGAGGCTCTTGGTGACTGCACGCAGTGCGGCACCGACCTCCTTCTCGCGACCCTCGAACTGCTCGCCGAGCTGGTCGAGCACGTCGGCCTTGATCTGGCTCTCGCGGTCCTCGCGGTCGGCCTTGGAGGAGATCGTGAGGGCCTCGGCCAGCGGGCCGGAGGCGGCCGCGGCGACGGCGTCGTAGACGTCGTCCTGGAAGTCGAGGAAGACCGGGAAGTCCTGGACGGGCTTGGCCGCGGCCTCGGCGAGCTGCTGCTGCGCCTCGCACAGCTGGCGGATGAAGCCCTTGGCGGCGTCGAGGCCACCGGCCACGACCTCCTCGGTGGGCGCCTGGACACCGGACTGCACGAGGTCCCAGGTGTTCTCGGTGGACTCGGCCTCGACCATCATGATCGCGACGTCGCTGGAGCCGTCCGCCTGCGTGGCGATGCGGCCCGCGACGACCATGTCGAACACGGCGTCCTCGAGCTGGCTGTGCGTCGGGAAGGCGACCCACTGGCCGTCGATCAGGGCGACGCGGGTGGCGCCGATGGGGCCGGAGAACGGCAGGCCCGAGATCTGCGTGGACGCGGAGGCGGCGTTGATGGCCAGCACGTCGTACGGGGTGTCGGGGTTCAGGGCCAGGACCGTGATGACGACCTGGACCTCGTTGCGCAGACCCTTCTTGAAGGTCGGGCGCAGCGGACGGTCGATCAGGCGGCAGGTGAGGATCGCGTCCTCGCCCGGACGGCCCTCACGACGGAAGAACGAGCCGGGGATGCGTCCCGCGGCGTACATGCGCTCCTCGACGTCGACCGTGAGGGGGAAGAAGTCGAAGTGGTCCTTGGGGTGCTTGCCGGCCGTGGTGGCCGAGAGCAGCATCGTGTCGTCGTCCAGGAACGCGGACACGGAGCCGGCGGCCTGGCGAGCGAGCTGACCCGTCTCGAAACGGATCGTGCGGGTACCGAAACGACCATTGTCGATGACGGTCTCGGTGGTGTGGATGGAGTCGGACATAGAAGTCCCTTCTCGCGACGGTCGTCGCGCGGTGGGACGAGATCCGGACCTGCCGTGATGATGGCCTTCGGTCTTCGATCGAGGCCCGCGGCGCGGCGAGCGCCGTCCCGAGGGCCACTACCGAGGACCGGACCCGACGTGGCGGCTCTCGTCCGTGGATGTGTCGATGTTCAGTTGTGGTGGGCGGTCGTCCAGGTCGGTCCTACGACCTGGGCGGGCCCGGATGCGGATCAGGCGGCCACCCCGGCTGGGGAGACCGCCTGATCGAAGTCAGCGACGCAGACCGAGGCGCTCGATGAGCGAGCGGTAGCGCTCGATGTCCTTGGCCTGGAGGTAGTTGAGCAGCCGACGGCGCTGGCCGACGAGCAGCAGCAGGCCACGACGGCTGTGGTGGTCGTGCTTGTGCTCCTTCAGGTGCTCGGTCAGGTGCGAGATGCGCTCGGTGAGCAGCGCGACCTGGACCTCCGGGGAGCCGGTGTCGCCCTCGCTGCGGGCGTACTGCTTGATGATCTCGTCACGCGGCGTGCCGGCGACGGTGGGGGCAGCGGTCTTCTTCGACATTCTTCTCCTGGGAGGTCGTTGCACGGCGCGCCCGGGCATGTCCACCGGGGCTCTGATGATCCGTGGGCGTTGGTACGCCGCCTGCCAGGCTATCAGCGGGCGGCACCTCCAGGCGAATCGCCCAGCACCCGCGGGTCGACGGAGCGGCTCAGGACGATCGAGCGAGCACGGCGCGTGCGGCGTCGACGTCGGCGTGCATCTGCTCGACGAGGGCGTCGACACCCTCGTAGGCCACCATCGAGCGCAGCCGCTCGACCAGCTCCACCCGCACGGCGCGTCCGTACAGGTCGAGGTCGTGCCCGTGGTCCATCACGTAGGACTCGACCCGCCGCTCGGTGCCGGCGAAGGTCGGGTTGGTGCCGATGGACACGGCGGCCGGGTAGGTGGCGTCCCCGGTGACGAGGCGACCGGCGTACACCCCGTCGGGTGGCACGCAGTAGCCGACGTCGACCGGCACGTTGGCCGTGGGGAAGCCGAGGTCCCGTCCGCGTCGGTCACCCGGGGTGACCACACCGTCGACCTCGTGCGGACGGCCCAGGACGGCCGCGGCCTCGGCGAGGCGGGCCTCGCCGACGAGGCGCCGCACCCGTGTGGACGACCAGGTGCCGGATCCGTCGTCCCCCTGCGCCCCGTCGTCCCCCACGAGCGTGAGCGCGTCGGCCGAGCAGCCGTGCTCGGCGCACAGCTCGCGCAGCACCTCCGTGGTGCCGGCGGCCTTGGCACCGAACGTGAAGTTCTCCCCGACCACCACGTGGCGGGCCCGCAGCTGCTCGACCACCACGTGCTCCACGAACTCACGCGGTGACCAGGAGGCCATCTCGCGATCGAAGTCGAGGACGCGGACGTGGTCGGCCCCGCGCACGCCGGGCGACGGCTCGAGCAGCAGCTGCACGCGACGCTCGAGCGACGTGAGGCGGGCGGGGACCCGCTCGGGGGCGAAGACCGCGACCGGGTGCGGCTCGAAGGTGACGGCCACGACCGGCAGACCGTCGCCGACCTCGCGGGCCCGCTGCAGCAGTGCCTGGTGCCCCCGGTGCACGCCGTCGAACGTCCCGATGGTGACGGCGGAGTCCTCGGCGATCGGCGCGGTCGACGCCCCGCCCAGCTCTGTCCACGTGGCCACGCCAGAACTGTGCCACAGCGGCGCTCGGCGCACGCGTGCGCGGTGACGTTCGATGAGAGTTCTCTCATCGCCACCTCATCGTGGCGAGGCGCTCCGTGCGGCACAGTGTGCGCATGACGCGTTCCCGCCTCCTGGTCCCCCTCGTCGTGGGGGTCGCCGTCGTGCTGCTCGGCATCGTGGTGGCGCGCGTCGTGGCGCAGGACGACGCACCGGCCGGCGACTTCACCCCCGTCACGGTCCCCACGTCGACGAGCTCCACCCCGACCCCGGACCCCACACCCTCCCCGACCCCGTCGGCGGACGACGACGATGACGACGACGACTTCGAGCGCGTCCCCCAGACGCCACGCCCCATCGACGATGATGACGACGACGATGACGACAGGGACGACCGGGACGACGATGACGACTGACCTCCTCCCTCGGCTCGGCCGTGGACGCAGGAGCGACACGTGGACGTGAGCTACAGCCCCCGCTACTCCGTCCGCCAACGCCTCACCGCCGCCGTCGCCCTCCTGACGGCGGCGGCCCTCGTGGCCGTCGGTGCCACGCTCTTCGTGCTCGAGTCGCGCCGCATCGACCGCGTGATCGACACCAGCCTGGCCCAGGAGGTCGGCGAGCTGCGTCGTCTCCAGGCCGAGGGGGTCGACCCGGAGACGGGCGAGCGGTTCGCCGACCCCGACCGCCTGGTCGCGTTCTTCCTGTCGCGCAACGTGCCCGACGCCGAGGAGAACCTCTGGCAGTTCCCCGTCACGGGCAAGCCGACGTTCGTCGGCGAGGGCCAGCGGGCGCTGCGCACCTCGCCACGCTTCCCGGCCCTGGTCGAGCGGCTCCAGACCGCGGGCGGCGTCGCCGACCTGACCGTGGCCGGTCGCGACTACCGCGTGGCGGTCCAGCCGGTGGAGCAGGGATCCGAGCGCGCCTCCTTCGTCGTCTCGCACGACGTGAGCGAGTCGCGCAACCAGCTGGACGAGCTGATGGTCACGTACGCCCTGCTCAGTGCGCTGTCGGTGGTGCTGATCTCCGCGATCGCGTCGTGGCTCGCCGGCCGTCTCCTGTCCCCCGTGCGCCGGCTCCGCGAGACCGCGCAGGGGATCACCGAAGGTGACCTGAGCGGACGGCTCGAGGTGAGCGGGAACGACGACCTGAGCGAGCTGCAGCGCACGTTCAACGACATGCTCGACCGGCTGGAGGAGGCCTTCGCCAGCCAACGTCGGCTCCTCGACGACGCCGCGCACGAGCTGCGGACCCCCCTCACCGTCCTGCAGGGTCACCTGGAGGTCCTCGACCTCAGCGACCCCGACGACGTGCGCACGACTCGCGTGCTGCTCCTGGACGAGATCGACCGGATGACCCGGCTCGTCAACGACCTCCTGCTGCTGGCCAAGGCCGAGCGTCCCGACTTCGTACGGCTCGAGCGCACCGACGTCGAGGCCCTGACCATCGGTGTCCTGGAACGAGCCCGCGGGCTCGCGGAGCGTTCGTGGGTGCTCGACGGTGTCGCACGGACCACCGTGGAGGTCGATCCCCAGCGGATCACCCAGGCGCTCCTCCAGCTGGCGGACAACGCCGTCCGCCACACGAGCGCCGGCGACGAGATCGGCATCGGCTCGCGCCTGCACGAGGGGCACGTCGAGCTGTGGGTCCGCGACACGGGCTCCGGTGTCTCACCCGCGCTGCGTGAGACCATCTTCGAGCGCTTCTCACAGGGCGAGGACGAGCACGCCGGCTTCGGTCTCGGGCTCTCCATCGTCACGGTGATCGCCCTGGCCCACGAGGGTCAGGTGGTGCTCGACGAGCCCAGCAGGGACGAGCCCGGCACGAGCGACCAGGCAACGACCAGTGGCACCGGCGCGACGTTCCGGCTGGTCGTCCCGGCAGGAGGACAGTGGTGAACCGGATCCTGGTGGTCGAGGACGAGGACCGCATCGCCTCGTTCGTCTCCAAGGGCCTGAAGGCCGAGGGATTCACGCCGACCGTGGTCTCCGACGGGGTGAGCGGGCTGGACTACGCCCTCACCGGCCCGTTCGACCTGATGATCCTCGACATCGGCCTGCCCGGCCTCGACGGGTTCACCATCCTCGAGCGGGTGCAGGCCGAGCGCCCGGAGCTGCCGGTCATCGTGCTGACGGCCCGCGACTCGGTGACCGACACCGTCCAGGCGCTCGAGGGCGGCGCCGCCGACTACATGAGCAAGCCCTTCCGCTTCGCCGAGCTGCTGGCCCGTGTGCGGCTGCGGCTGCGCTCCCCCACCCAGGCCGCTCCGGACGACGAGCTCGTGGCCGGCGACGTCCGGCTGGACCTGCGTCGGCGGCGGGCCTTCGTCGGCGATCGCGAGGTGGAGCTCTCGGCCCGCGAGCTCTCGCTGGCCGAGGTCCTCATGAGCCACCGTGGTCAGGTCCTGTCGCGTGAGCAGCTGCTCTCGCACGTGTGGGGCTACGACTTCGACCCCGGCTCCAACGTCGTCGACGTCTACGTCGGGTACCTGCGCCGGAAGCTGGGCGCCGAGCTCGTCACCACCGTGCGGGGGCTCGGGTACCGGGTGGACTGAGGTCCTCCCAGCCTCCTGCGTCGCTCGGCGCGGCATCCGCTCGCTGCTGCGTCGCTGCCGCTGGGTCTTCGCGTTCTGCTGCGTCGCTGCCGCGGGGCCTTCGCGTGCTGCTGCGTCGCTGCCGCGGGGCCGTCGCGTGCTGCTGCGTCGCTGTGGCTGCGAGTCGGTGTGTTCTCCGAAAGGGGCCTCGACCGGAGCTGCGGGTCTCGACCCGGCTGGGTCTGCGGGGCGCGGCCACGATTCTTCCTCTGCGCGGGATCCACGCACGATTCGTCCTTCGCGTGGACCGTGCCACGCGAAGGGAGCATCGTGGCGACGACGTGGCGCCCCGAAGGGCAGTGATTCTTCTTCTGCGTGGAACGGTCCGCGCAAAGGGAGAACCGCTGCCCACCCGGCGCACGATTCTGCCTTCGCATGCTGAAGCCCGAACGATGCTGCGTTGGTGACGGGATCCCGTAGCAAAGGCAGCATCGTTCCTCCCTCGCGCACGAACGCAGAACCGTGCGTCCCCCGAGCCACGCTCCGAGAACCCGACCGACCCCGCACCCGACCGCCGGTCGAGGCCCTTTCGGAGCGCAGGTCGACTCGCAGCCACAGCGACGCAGCCGCAAGAATCGACCCAGCCACAGCGACGCAGCCGCAGGTCGAGGCCCGGACGGACGGCTACGCAGCGACGAAGAGCTCAGCGCTTCAGCGTGAAGCCCGACAGCCGAGCGCTCGGCAGGCCGGCGATCATCGGCTCGAGGTCGTGGGCGATCTGCGTCGGCGTGGGACGCGCCGAGGGGTCGGGGTCGAGGCAGCGGCCGATCAGGTCGGCGGCGCCCGAATGCACGTGGGCGGGCAGCGGCTTCGGCTCGTCGTGCAGCTGGGCCCAGCGCGGGTCGCGATCGAAGGCGCGGAAGCCTGCCGCGGCGCGGAACAGCGTGGCGCCGAGGCCCCAGACGTCGGCCGCAGGGCCGACGGTGCCGCGCTCCCCCGGCAGGCACTGCTCGGGGGCCATGTACTCGTCGCTGCCGACGGCGTGGTCGAGGGCGGAGGCCTCGGAGGCGTCCAGGGCGACGGACAGGTCGATCAGCTGGGCCGGCGACCCCATGATGACGTTGCTCGGCTTGATGTCGAGGTGCAGGACGTCCTCACCGTGCAGGTAGTGCAGCACCGACGCCAGCTCGAGCGCCAGCGGCAGCAGCTGGTGCTCGGGGACCGCACCGTGCTTGCCGATCAGGCGCGAGAGGTTGGGACCGTCCACGTGCTCCAGCACGAAGTACGGCCGCTCGGCCTCGTCGTCGTAGGAGAAGACCCGCGTGATGCCCGGGTGGGCCAGACGCGACAGCAGCCCGATCTCGCGGTCGAAGCCGGCGCGCGAGGCGGGGTTCTCCACGTGCCCGGGCCGCAGCACCTTGACGACCACGGGAGCGTGCAGGCGCTCGTCGAAGGCGAGCCACGCCTCGTAGACGGTGCCACCCCCGAGGTCCTTCACGGCCGTGAGGCCGGGGGCGATCTCGTCGCCCCCGGCCAGGCCCCAGCGGTCGTCGGACATCAGCTGTTCGTGTCGTTCGTCGGGGCGGTGTTCTTGGTCGGGGCGCTCGGGGCCGTGTTCTTCGTGGGCGCCGACTGGACCGTCTTGGCCGTGTTCTTGGTCGGAGCCGACGGCACCGTCTTGGCCGTGTTCTTCGTCGGCGCGGTGTTCTTGGTCTGCGCCGTGTTCTTGGTGTTGGCCGTGGGGGCCGTGTTCCGGGTCTGCGCGGTCTGCGCCGTGTTGGCCGTCTGCGCGGTCACCTGCGTGTTGAGGTCGTCGTCGCGGCCGTCGCGGTCGTCGTCATCGTCGTCGGCGGCCGGCACCGTCCACGAGGTGCTGGTGTCCTCGCGCTTGAGGGCGGGGTCGCGGTCGGTGTCGTCGGCGTTGGCCGCCGACAGGGCGAACCCGGCGGTGCCGAGGGCGAGGGTGCCGGCGACGGCGGCGATTCCGGTGCGGACTGAGAGCTTCATGGTTCCTCCTGGTGTCGATGTGATGCCCTCACTCTCGCCAGCGCCCGTGAGCCCTCCGTGAGACCCCGATGAGAGGACTCTCATGCGCAGGTCCGCACCGGTCACACCTCAGAGCAGAGGGCGCAGCGGGGTGAGCAGCAGCTCGCACGCACGCGCCACGAACGGCCGCGACTGCCACTGCTCGAGGGTGAGCTCGCGGCAGTTCTCCAGGTCGGTCTCGAAGACCCGCTCGAGGTGCTCGGCGAGGTTCGGGTCGATCACCTCGAGGTTGATCTCGTAGTTGCCCGTGAGGCTCAGCCGATCGATGTTGGCGGTGCCGACCGTCGACCAGTGGCCGTCGATCGTCATCGTCTTCGCGTGCACCATCGCGTCCTGGTACAGCTGGATCCGCACGCCGTGCCGCAACAGCTCGCCGTAGAACCCGCGCGACAGCCAGTCCGCCACGACGTGGTTGCTGATCTCGGGCACGATGATCGTCACCTCGACGCCCCGTGACCGCGCGTCGAGGAGCGCCCGCAGGATGTCGTGGTCGGGGATGAAGTAGGCCGCCGTGATGTGCACGTGGTGCCGCGCACGGTCGATCGCCTCCAGGTACATGCCGCGGATCGGGAACACCAGCTGCTGCGGAACGTTGCGATGGGCTCGCACGGTCGGCTCCCAGCTGGCCTCGCCGAGTGGTTCGATCCGCACCGGGTGGCGGTCGTTCCAGAAGTCGATGAACGCGTTGTCGAGGTCCCACACCGCCGCGCCCTCGACCTTCAGGTGCGTGTCGCGCCACTGCGTCGCGTACAGCGACCCGACGTTGTAGCCGCCCACGAAGCCGACCTCGTCGTCGACGACCAGGATCTTGCGGTGGTCACGGCCCCAGCGGCGCGGGTTGAAGGGCTGCAGCCCGGAGTTGAGGACGGGGAACCGCAGCACGTGCACGCTCGGCGGGAAGCGCAGGAAGGACCGCGGCACGACGAGGTTGGCGAACCCGTCGTAGATCACGTGCACGTGGACGCCTCGCTCGGCCGCCGCCACGAGCTCCCGCTTGAACTCGGCACCGACCTCGTCGGCCTTGAGGATGAAGGTCTCGAAGAGCACACGGGTCCGGGCGCCACGGATGGCCGCCAGCATGTCGGCGTAGAGGTCCTCGCCGTAGGTGTACGTGGTGGCGTGGTTCTCCTGTCCGACGGGCAGCGTCAGCGGCGCGACGGTCGGGAAGGGCTTCTGGCCGCCGGCGCGCAGGATCTTGCGCACCTTGGTCGTGAGCATCAGGCCCGAGACGATCCCGACGACGGAGAGGAACCAGGTCTGCAGGGGGCGCCAGAGGAGTCCTCGGGTCGAGATGCGAGCCACGGCGTCACCCTAGGACATCGTGCGACCGGCGCGGCCTCGTCCGGTACCGCTCACACGAAGACCGCGACCGCCCGGGCGTCGGAGCCGCGCTGCTCGTAGAGCGCGAGGAAGGCCCCGTCGGGCGCGAACAGCGCCACGGGGCCGTCGTGACCGAAAGCGGTGCCGGTCAGCGCGCGCCCGAACCGCACCTCCTGCGCAGCGGACTCGTCGAGGTCGATCGACACGAACGCCGCCCTCGCCGCGGCGTCGAGGTCCACGTGGGTCCACGAACGCTCGAGCTCCTCGAGCGTGCTGGCGACGTCGAGTCCGAAGCCGCCCACCCGGGTGCGCCGCAGCATGGTCAGGTGGCCGCCCACCCCGAGCGAGGCGCCGAGGTCGCGTGCGAGTGCGCGGACGTAGGTGCCGCTGGAGCACACCACCCGGGCGTCGACGTCGACCACCGGGACGCCGTCGACGTCGACGTGGCGCACGTCGGTGACCTCGAAGGTCGAGACCGTGACCGGCCGCGCCGCCAGCTGCACGTCCTCACCGGCCCGGACGCGCGCATAGGACCGCTTGCCGTCGACCTTGATGGCCGAGACCGCCGTCGGCACCTGCTCGATGTCGCCGGTCAACGGCAGCACCGCGTCCCGGACGTCGGCCTCGCCGATGCCGGACGCGTCGACCTGCTCGAGCAGGTCGCCCTCCGCGTCGTCGGTCACGGTGGTCTGCCCCAGCCGCATCGTGGCGAGGTACTCCTTGTCGGCCAGCTGCAGGTGGCCGAGCAGCCGCGTCGCCCGTCCGACCCCGAGCACGAGCACACCCGTGGCCATCGGGTCGAGCGTCCCGGCGTGACCGACCTTGCGGGTCCCGGCCAGGCGTCGGGTGCGCGCGACGACGTCGTGCGACGTCCACCCTGCGGGCTTGTCGACGACGACCAGCCCTACGGGGCTCATGCGCGTCCGTCGTCCTCGTCGTCCTCGTCGGACGACTCGTCCGTGCGGGGCTGCTTGTACGGGTCGGGGTCGCCGGCGTACTGAGCGCCGGCCGACTCCGCGGCGACGCGCTCGTCGATCTCGCGCGCCCTGGCCAGCAGGTCCTCGATCTGGCGTGCCGTCTCGGGCACCGCGTCGAGGAAGAACTCGAGCGTCGGCGTGTGCCGCGTCCCGAGCTGCTTGCCGACCTCGGCCCGCAGGAGCCCGGTGGCGCGGCGCAGCGCAGCGCCGGTGTCGGCGATGGCCCGCTCGTCACCCATGACGGTGTAGAACACCGAGGCGTTCTGGTTGTCACCGGTGAGCCGGACGTCGGTGATGGTCACGAAGCCCAGACGCGGATCCTTGACCCGACGCTCGAGCATCTGGGCGATGATCACCTTGATGCGGTCAGCGAGCTGCTGGGTGCGCTGTCCGGCCATGATTCCTCCGCGTTGTCGTGAGTGGTGAAGGCCCTCGACGGGCTCGGACGGC
>NZ_JANLGG010000029.1:0-2052 GCF_024655735.1 Aeromicrobium sp. 50.2.37 | reverse complement strand
CGCCCCCCCCCCCCCCCCCCCGTCGAGGGGTCGAACATCAGGCGCGCGGCTTCTCGCGCAGCTCGAACATCTCCACGACGTCGTCGATCTTGATGTCGCCGTAGCCACGGAGCACCAGACCGCACTCGAAGCCCTCGCGGACCTCGGACACGTCGTCCTTCTCGCGCCGCAGGCTCGAGAGGTCGAGGTTGTCGGCCACCACGGCACCGTCGCGCAGCAGGCGAGCCTTGGCGTTGCGCCGCAGCGTGCCGCTCGTGACCATGCAGCCGGCGATGTTGCCGATCTTGGACGAGCGGAAGATCTCGCGGATCTGCGCCGTGCCCAGCTGGACCTCTTCGAACTCCGGCTTGAGCATGCCCTTGAGGGCCGCCTCGATCTCGTCGATCGCCTGGTAGATCACCGAGTAGTACTTGATCTCGACGCCCTCGCGGTCGGCGAGCTCGGTGGCCTTGCCCTGCGGCCGGACGTTGAAGCCGATGATGACGGCGTTCGACGCGGCAGCCAGGTTGACGTCGGTCTCGGTGATCGCACCGACGCCGCGGTCGATGACCCGCAGGTCGACCTCCTCGCCGACGTCGATGTTGGCGAGCGCGTCCTCGAGAGCCTCGACCGAGCCGGAGCCGTCACCCTTCAGGATGAGCAGCAGCTCGTCGGTCTCGCCCTTCTCCATCGAGGACATGAAGTCCTCGAGGGTGCGGCGACCACTGCGCTTGGCGAGCAGCGCGTTGCGCTCGCGCGCCTCGCGCTTCTCGGCCACCTGGCGAGCCAGGCGGTCGTCGGCGACGACCATGAAGTTGTCGCCGGCGCCGGGAACGGCGGTGAGGCCGAGCACGAGCGCGGGACGCGACGGCGTGGCCTCCTCGATGTTCTCGCCGTGCTCGTCGAGCATCGCGCGGACACGACCGAAGGCCGGTCCGGCGACGAGCGAGTCGCCCACGCGCAGGGTGCCGCGGTGCACCAGCACCGTGGCGACCGGGCCGCGACCACGGTCCAGGTGCGCCTCGATGACCAGGCCCTCGGCGTTCTGCGTCGGGTTGGCGCGCAGGTCGAGCTCGGCGTCCGCGGTCAGCACGACTGCGGCGAGCAGGTCCTCCAGGCCCGTCCCGGCCTTGGCCGAGACGTCGACGAACATCGTGTCGCCGCCGTACTCCTCGGGCACGAGTCCGTACTCGGTGAGCTGACCGCGAGCCTTGGTCGGATCGGCGTCGGGCTTGTCGATCTTGTTGACCGCGACGACGATCGGCACGCCGGCCGCCTTCGCGTGGTTGAGCGCCTCGACCGTCTGCGGCATGACGCCGTCGTCGGCCGCGACCACGAGGATCGCGATGTCGGTCGCCTGCGCACCACGGGCACGCATGGCCGTGAAGGCCTCGTGACCGGGGGTGTCGATCAGGGTGATGCGACGCTCGTCGCCCTCGACCTCGGTGGCGACCTGGTAGGCGCCGATGGTCTGCGTGATGCCACCGGCCTCCTTGTCGACCACGTTGCTGGAGCGCAGCGCGTCGAGGAGCTTGGTCTTGCCGTGGTCGACGTGACCCATGACCGTGACGACCGGCGGCCGCGCGATGAGGTCCGCGTCGTCGCCCTCGTTCTCGCCGAACTCCAGCGAGAACGACTCGAGCAGCTCGCGGTCCTCGTCCTCGGGCGAGATGACCTCGACCGTGTAGTTGAGCTCTTCACCGAGCAGCTGCAGCGTCTCGTCGTTGGCCGACTGGGTGGCCGTGACGACCTCGCCCAGGTGGAACAGCACCTCGACGAGCGATGCCGCGTCGACGCCGATCTTGTCGGCGAAGTCGCTCAGCGACGAACCGCGGGTGAGACGGATCGTCTCGCCGTTGCCCTTGCGCACACGCACGCCGCCGATGGCGGGTGCCTGCATCTGGTCGAATTCCTGACGCTTCGCGCGCTTGCTCTTGCGTCCGCGTCGGACCGGGCCACCGGCGCGACCGAACGCGCCCTGCGTGCCACCGCGGCCACCGGGACGGTTGCCGCCGGGACGACCACCGGGGCCACCGAAGCCGCCACCGCCGCCGGGGCGACCGGCGAAGCCGC
>NZ_JANLGG010000028.1:0-40422 GCF_024655735.1 Aeromicrobium sp. 50.2.37 | reverse complement strand
AGCCGACGTGCTGCGGTTGCCGATCCACCGATGCGCGTCCAGATGTTGCTCATCCACCGATGGTGGGCCGCTCGTCGCCGGGACGGTGCCGCTCGGCGCGACGCAACGTACGCAACTGGCGTGAGCGGCGTCACCCGTGGTCCGATGGGTCGGCGCGGTGGTCTCGCGCGCCGTCACGCGTCCTGAGGGGGAACCATGAGCACCCGAGCTCCGTCCGCACCGAGCCCCGCCGACACCGGCGGCAACCGGCTCCGCACGATCGTCGTCTGGTCGGCCGTCGCCCTCGTGGGAGCGGTCTGCTGGGCCGTCCTCGCGCTCTCGCGCGGCGAGGACGTGTCGGCCCTGTGGATCCTGTTCGCCGCCCTGTCGTCCTACGCCATCGCCTACCGCTTCTACGCGCGCTTCATCGCCCGCAAGGTGCTCCAGGTCGACGACACCCGCGCCACGCCGGCGGAGCGCCTCGACAACGGCGTCGACTACGAGGTCACCGACCGCCGCGTGCTCTTCGGCCACCACTTCGCGGCCATCGCCGGTGCCGGACCGCTCGTGGGACCGGTGCTCGCCGCCCAGATGGGCTACCTGCCCGGCACGATCTGGATCATCGTCGGCGTGATCCTGGCCGGCGCCGTCCAGGACATGGTCGTCCTGTTCCTCTCGATGCGTCGCGACGGCAAGAGCCTCGGCCAGATGGTGCGCGAGGAGATCGGCGTCATCGGCGGCACGGCGGCGCTGATCGCGGTCTTCGCGATCATGATCATCATCCTCGCGGTTCTCGCGCTCGTCGTCGTCAACGCCCTCGCCGAGTCGCCGTGGGGCGTCTTCTCGATCGGCCTGACCATCCCGATCGCCCTGTTCATGGGCTTCTACCTGCGCTACATCCGGCCGGGGCGCGTCCTGGAGGTCACCGTCATCGGCGTCGCGCTGCTCCTGCTCGCGATCGTCGGCGGTGGCTGGATCGACCAGACCGGCCTGGCGGACACGCTGACGCTCAGCAAGGAGAGCCTCGTCGTCGCGCTGGTCGTGTACGGCTTCGTCGCCTCGATCCTGCCGGTGTGGATGCTCCTGACGCCCCGCGACTACCTGTCGACGTTCATGAAGATCGGCGTCATCGTCCTGCTGGCCGTCGGCCTCGTCATCGCCGCACCCACCCTGCAGGCCGACGCGGTCACGAGCTTCGCCACCGACGGCGACGGCCCGGTGTTCGCGGGCAAGGTGTTCCCGTTCGTGTTCATCACGATCGCCTGCGGCGCACTCTCGGGCTTCCACGCACTGATCGCCTCCGGCACGACGCCGAAGATGATCCAGAAGGAGACCCACGTCCGGATGATCGGCTACGGCGGCATGCTCATGGAGTCGTTCGTCGCCATCAGTGCCCTCATCGCCGCGGTCGTCATCGACCAGGGCTTCTACTACGCCATGAACGCTCCTGCCGGCGCGACCGGCGGCACGCCCGAGGGGGCCGCGGCGTTCGTCAGCCAGCTCGGCTTCACCTTGTCCCCGGGCGACCTCACCGCGGCCGCGGCCTCGATCGAGGAGTCGACCATCATCTCGCGCACCGGCGGCGCCCCAACCCTCGCCTTCGGTCTCTCGCAGATCTTCTCCGACGCGTTCGGCGGCGGGCTCCGGGCGTTCTGGTACCACTTCGCGATCATGTTCGAGGCGCTGTTCATCCTCACCGCGGTCGACGCCGGCACCCGCGTGGGTCGGTTCATGCTGCAGGACACGATCGGCAACGTCTGGACCCGCTTCGGCGACGTCTCCTGGCGTCCTGCCGCGTGGGCCGCCAGCGCGGTCACCGTGGGCGCCTGGGGCTACTTCCTCTGGATCGGCATCAGCGACCCCCTCGGCGGCATCAACCAGCTGTTCCCGCTGTTCGGCATCGCCAACCAGCTGCTCGCCGCGATCGCGCTCACCCTGTGCGTCACGCTGTTCATCAAGCACGGCAAGGTGAAGTACGCCTGGGTCCCGGGCATCCCGCTCGCGTGGGACCTGATCGTGACGATGACGGCCAGCTGGCAGAAGGTGTTCAGCGACAACCCCGCCATCGGCTACTTCGCCCAGGCCGACCGCTACCGCACCGCACGCGACTCCGGCGAGGTGCTGGCCCCGGCCGCCGACGCGAGCCAGATGGACCAGATCATCCGCAACTCCACGACCAACGGCGTCATCCAGGCCACCTTCGCCCTGCTGGTGATCGTGATCGTGGCCAACGCGGTGGTCATCTGGGTGCGGGCGATCAAGGCCGGGTCGCTGCCCACGACGGAGGTGCCGCACACCCCGTCGCAGATCGTCGCACCGGCCGACTTCATCGCCACTCGCGAGGAGAAGGAGGCCGTGGCCGCGTGGGAGAGCAAGCGCGATCTCTCCCGGACGGGGGGCCAACGATGAGCACTCTCGTCCGGCGGCTCTCCGGCCTGCGACGGCTCGTCCGCGAGTTCACCGGCGAGGCGGCGTGGGACGACTACCTCGACGCGTGCGAGCGCGACGGGGTGGAGCCCACCACCCGCCGGGCGTTCGAGCGGCACCGCGCCGACCAGGTGGAGCACGCCCCCATGGCGCGCTGCTGCTGATCCGACCCCGGCTGGGGTTGCGGACCTGCACGGGCGGGGCCACGATCATCGGACCACGCGATGCGGGAGGGGCGTCATGTCCGAGCGGACCGACACCACGCCGGGGGGCCAGCAGGAGGAGCTCAAGCGCTCCATCTCCGGTCGCCTGCTCTTCTTCTACGTGCTGGGCGACGTGCTCGGCTCCGGCATCTACGCGCTCATCGGGGTCATGGCGTTCACCGTCGGTGGCGCGTTCTGGCTGTCGTTCGTCATCGGCGTCACGGTCGCGCTGCTCACCGGGTTCGCGTACGCCGAGCTGATCACCAAGTACCCGCAGGCCGCGGGCGCCGCGCTCTACACGCACAAGGCGTTCGGCAACCGGTTCCTGACCTTCATGGTCACGTTCTGCCTGCTGGCGGCGACGATCGCGGCGGCCGGCACGCTGGCGCGGGTGTTCGGCGGCACCTACTTCACGTCCTTCGTCGAGGGGATCCCCGTCACGGTCGTGGCGATCGTCTTCATCGTGGCGCTGTCGCTGCTGAACTTCCGCGGCATCACCGAGTCGGTCTGGACCAACATGGTCATGACCATCATCGAGACGACCGGCCTCCTGATCATCCTGGCCGTCGGCGCGGTCGTGGTGGCCGAGGGCGACGCGAACCTCGAGCAGCCGTTCCAGCTCAACGACGGCAACCCCGCCATCGTCGTGCTCAGCGGTGTCGCGCTGGCGTTCTTCGCCATGACGGGATTCGAGAACGCCGCGAACATCGCCGAGGAGACGCAGGACCCGACGAGGAACTTCCCGAAGGCCCTCCTCGGCGGCATGACGCTCGCCGGCGTGCTCTACATGGTCATCGCGTTCATCGCCTCGATGGTGGCGCCGATCGACGAGCTGGCGGCCAACCGCGGCGAGGACGGCAGCCTCCTGACCGTCGTGCAGGCCGGGCCCATCCCGGTGCCCGAGATGGTGTTCTCGGCCATCGCGCTCGTGGCGGTCACCAACACGACGCTGGTCTCGCTCGTCGCGCAGTCGCGCATCATGTACGGGATGGCGCGCCAAGGGATCGTGCCGCGGGTCTTCGCCCGTACCCACGCCACGCGGCGCACGCCGTGGGTCTCGATCATCTTCACCGCCGGCCTGGTGTGCCTGCTGCTGGCCATCGCCGACGTCGACCGGCTCGCCACCGTGACGGTCCTGTTCCTCATCGTGGTCTACGGCATGGTCTGCCTGGCGGCGATCAGGCTCCGCGGGACGCCGGTCGAGCACGACCACTACTCCGCACCGATGCTCATCCTGTACGCGGGCGTCCTCGCGAACGTCGCGATCCTCGTCCACACGATGATCGACGACCCCGGCTCCATCGTCTGGTGCGCCGCGATCCTCGCGATCGGGGTCGCCATGTACTTCGTCAACGCCTTTGCCATGAAGGCCGATCCGCACTCGTCGGACCCCGAGCCCCTCGACCCCAGCGACCTCGCCGGATAGTCTCCCCGCACCGACCCACTCAGGAGTAGCCATGCACGTGCTCGTCGCCACCGACGGCTCGAAGCAGTCCCTCGAGTCCGCCAAGTACCTGCGCAACCTCGTCGACGCCGAGGCCGTCACGAAGGTCAGCGTCGTCGCCGTCGTCAGCCCCCTGGCCGCGGTCCCCTTCGCCACCGAGGGCAGCAAGGACGGCGGCGGCGTGGAGATGTCGTTCCGCCGCGAGGCCGAGCAGGCCACGCTCAAGGTGGCCGAGACACTCGACGGATGGGGCCCGACGGTCACCACCCACGTCTACAGCGGCTCCCCGGCCAACGAGATCATCAAGGCCGCCAAGCGCTTCGACTCCGGCCTGATCGTGCTGGCCAGCCAGAGCACCCGCACCCAGGCGGTGCTGATGGGCTCGGTCTCGCACAAGGTGCTCAACCAGGCCACGTGCCCGGTGCTCGTGCACCGTCCCGGACCCAAGCCCGCCCGACGCGCCAAGAAGAAGGCGTAGCGCCTCAGGTCCGGTGCAGCCAGGGCGCCAGCAGGCGGGTGATCCACGGCAGCAGCACGTAGGTCATGAGCGGCGTCATGACGCACACGGTGAGCAGCACGCGCCACGGCAGCCACAGGTCCGGCACGAAGTGCGCGCCCAGCGCGTTGGCCGCCAGGCTCAGCGGGAAGAACACCAGGAAGATGGAGACCATCTGCTTCCAGCGCGGTGGTGCCGAGACGGGCGGGCGCAGGTCCTCCACGTCGACGCCCGAGGGCTCGTCGAACCAGCCCTCGATGCCGGTGCGCTTCTCCAGGCGCGACTCGTCGACGATGCCCTGGGCGCTGTCGAGCCACCAGCGTCGCTGGCTCGACGACATCCACACCTCCAGGTCGTCGGCGCTCGCGAAGCGGAACAGCATGTGCCACTCGCTCGAGGTGGGTGCCGGACGCACCCAGCCCGAGCCCAGGAAACCGTCGAAGCGCTCGGCCAGCTCTGACCCGGCGCGCAGCCAGGCGAGCATCTGGTCCTCGTGTGCCGGATCGACGTGGCGCGTGACGGACACGGTGACGGGGACGCTCATGCGCCCAGCCTAGGAAGTCGGTGACCCCACGCGGTCGCCGACCGCTCCCCGCCGGTGCACCACGATCTCCACGACCACCCAGGCCGCGGCGACGACCGCCCAGCCCCCCACGACGTCGAGCATCCAGTGGTTGCCGGTGCCGACCACCACGAACGCCGTCACGAGGGCGTAGACCCCGCCGGCCACGCGCCAGGCACGATGCACCCCGGCGTGCGCGACCACGATCGCCACCCACAGCGCCCAGCCCGCGTGCAGCGACGGGAACGCGGCGAGCTGGTTGGTGATGTCGCCCAGCCCCTTGGGGGCCGATGCGTCGCCGCCCCACCACCCGGCCTGGGAGTGCAGCGCGAGCACGTCGGAGTAGCCCTCGACGAACCGCGGCGGCGCCGTCGGCATGGCGAGGTAGCACGCCAGGCCGGCCAGCGAGGCCACGACCAGGGCCGTCCTGGCGCGTGGATAGAGCCCGGGGCGGCGCACGAACAGCCAGATGAGCACGGCTGCCGTGACCAGGTAGTGCGTCGTGGCGTACCAGTAGCTCGAGGCCACGGCGAGGAGGTCGTGCTGCGCGAGCCAGCTGTTGAGCGCCCGCTCGACGTCGAGGTGCCAGGTCTGCTCGAGGCCCAGCAGGGCGCGAGCCCGGTCGAGCGCCTCGGCCCGGTCGTTGGACGCCAGGAGCCGCGAGGCGCTGTAGCCCACGTAGAGCACGGCCAGCAACGAGACCTCGAGCACCACGAAGCGTCGCGTCACCCGCGATCCACGGGCGAGTCGCGTCCTGTTCACCGCTCCAGCATGGCGCGACTGTCCACGCGCGCACCTCGGGGACGACCCCCGTCCACCACCCACACCACCCCGGGACGGTCTCAGGGTGCGTCGAGGTCGAGACCGCAGGAGCGGCGGAGGGCGGTCAGCGCCGGCGGCCGAAGATCCGCTTGCCGATCTCGCGTGCGATCACGCGGGACGCCTCGTCGAGGGCGGACTGACCGGGCTCGGACCGCCTCGAGCGGGTCGTGCGTCGGGTCCGCGGCGCCCGCCCACCCGGCTCCCGGGCGATGCGGTCGGCCTCGCGCGCCACCCGCTCCGCCTCCTTCGACGCCTGCTCGGCCCGGGCGTCGGCCTCGGCCTGCGCCGCCGCGGCGGCACGGTCGGCGTCGATGGCCTCCGACGCGGACGGGGGGTCGACGGGCGTGCCGTAGCGGGCCATGAGCGGCGAAGCCTGCACCGCGGCGGCGACGTGAGCGGCCGGGGCCGGGTCCATCGAGCCCTGAGGTGCCCGCACCCTGGTCCACGCCACCGGCGTGGGTGCGCCCTTCTCGTTCATGACCGTGACGATGGCCTCGCCGATGGCGAGCTGGGTGAGCACCTCCTCCAGGTCGTACGTCGACGTCGGGTAGGTCGACACGGTGGAGCGCAGGGCCTTGGCGTCGTCGGGCGTGTGCGCCCGCAGCTGGTGCTGGATGCGCGAGCCGAGCTGGGCGAGGACGTCGGCCGGGACGTCCTTCGGGGTCTGCGTCACGAACACCACGCCGACGCCCTTGGACCGGATCAGCCGCACGGTCTGCGTGACCTGGTCGAGGAAGTCCTTCGAGGCGTCCTTGAACAGCAGGTGGGCCTCGTCGAAGAAGAACACCAGGCGCGGCTTGTCGGTGTCGCCGACCTCGGGCAGGGTCTCGAACAGCGTGCTCAGCAGGTACAGCAGGAAGGTCGAGAACAGGGCCGGCTTGTCCTGGACCGACGGGACCTCGAGCAGCGAGACGGTCCCCCGCACCGATCCGTCCTGGCCGTCGGGCACGGTGCGCAGGAAGTCGGCCACGTCGATCTCCGGTCGCCCGAAGAACACGTCGGCGCCCTGGTCGGAGAAGGCGATGAGCTCGCGGAGGATCACCCCGGCGGTGGAGGCCGACAGCCCACCCAGCTCCTTGAGCTCCGGCTTGCCGTCACCGGTGAGCCAGGTGAGCACCGACCGGAGGTCGCCGAGGTCGACGAGGGCGTGCCCCTTGTTCCTGGCGTAGTGGAAGACGAGCGCCAGCGACGACTCCTGCGTGGCGTTCAGGCCCAGCACCTTCGACAGCAGCAGCGGCCCGAACGAGTCGATGCTCGCGCGGATCGGCACGCCCGTGCCGAGCCCGCCGAGGGTGAAGAACTCGGTGGCCGACGCGGTCGGCTGCCAGCTCTGGCCGATGCTCTCGCACCGTGCGGTCAGCTTCTCGTTCGGCGTCCCCGGTACGGCGATGCCCGAGAGATCGCCCTTGATGTCGGCGGCGAACACGGGCACGCCCTGGGCCGCCACCTGCTCGGCGAGCACCTGGAGGGTCTTGGTCTTGCCGGTGCCGGTGGCCCCGGCGACCAGGCCGTGCCGGTTGAGCATGCCGAGCGGGATCCGCACCTGGGCGCCGGGCACCGGGACGTCGGCCTCCACGAGCGCGCCGATCTCCAGCACCGAGCCCTCGAAGGCGTAGCCGCTGCGCACCAGCTCGGCGTACTCGCTCAGGTCGCCCGCGACGGTCGGCTCGGTCTGGGTCGGCTCGGTCTGGGTCGTCTCTGTCTGGGCCCGCTGCTGCTCCTGCTCCGCGGCGGCGCGAGCGAGCTCGTCGGCGCGGCGCCTGGCCTCCGCGGCTGCGGCCTCCGCGGCGGCAGCAGCCTGCGCGGCCTCCTCGGCGGCCTGCTGGGCGGACTGCGGGGCTCCGACCTCGTCCGGGCTGCTCATGCCGGTCAGGCTACCGCTCGGCGACGGCACACCTGTCTACACTGACGAGGTGATCTTTCGGAGGGTGAACGACGGGCGGCCGTACCCCGACCACGGCCTGTCGCAGCGTGAGTGGGCCGACGTCTCGCCCACCCAGGTCCGGCTCGCCGACCTCACCACCACCAAGACGCAGCTCGACCTCGAGAACCTGCTCGACGAGGACTCCACCTACTTCGGGGACCTGTTCGCCCACGTCGTGGCCTGGAAGGGTGAGCTGTTCCTCGAGGACGGGCTGCACCGTGCGGTCCGCGCGGCCCTCCAGCAGCGGGCCATGCTCCACGCCCGCGTCTACACCCTGAGCGGGTCCCGATGAGCGCCCGCAGCGGGGCCGCCGGACCACTCGTGCTGCTCGGCAGCGCCGTGGTGCTCGTCGCCGGACTCTTCGTGGGGTTCCGCCTGCTGACCGCGTCGGCCGAGACGATCGACGCCGGGCCCACGTGCGAGACGCGGGTGGTCGCGGCCGAGGACGACGTCACGAGCAACCTGATCTCCGTCGACGTCTACAACGCCAGCTCCCGTGCAGGCCTGGCCAACCGAGTCAGCATCAACCTCCAGCGTCGTGGGTTCCTGGCCGGCCAGATCGGCAACTCCACGAGCAAGGTCGACGCCGACGTCGCCGTCGTGCTCACCAACGACCGCGACGACCCGCGCGTCCGGCTGGTGGCCGCGCAGTTCGGCTCCAAGGTCCAGTTCGCCGAGCCCGACATCGAGGTCGACGGCGACTCCGTGACGGTGATCGTGGGCGACGACTTCGAGAAGCTCGGCAAGGACGTGCGCAAGACGACGAACGACCGTCGCTTCACGGTCTGCCTGCCCACCGTCCCAGCCGTCTGACCCAGCCGTCTGACCCAGCCGTCTGACCCTGCCGTCCCACCCGCCGCCCGACCCGGTCAGGGTTCCTCGCGGTCCCAGCCCGCGAGCCGACCGTGGCGCCCGACGGCGAGCAGCCGTTGCTCCGTGGCCTCGCGCACGTCGCGCGTGGCCACGACCAGCAGGTCGTCGCCCCGGACCAGGCGGGTGGTGCGGTGCGGCACGAACGGCTCGCCGTCGCGCACCACGAGCGAGACCGACGCACCCTGCGGCAGCCGCAGCTCGCCCACCTCGACGCCCGCGAGCCGTGACTTCCTCGGGACGTGCACCTGCAGCAGGTCCGCCGAGATCCGCTCGAGAGGTGCCGCCTCCACCTCGACGTCGCGCACCTCGTCGTGGAGCACCCCGCACCACCTGGCCAGCCACGACAGGGGTGCGGCCTGGACGAGCGTGTAGACCACCACGGCCACGAACACGATGTCGAAAAGGTCGCGCGAGCCGGGCACGTCGGCGGCGAGCGGGATCGTGGCCAGGATGATCGGCACCGCGCCACGCAGGCCGGCCCACCCCACGAACAGCTGCTCGCGCCATCCCACGCGGAACCAGACGGCACAGCTGGCGACCGAGAGCGGCCGGGCCACGAAGGTGAGCACGGCACCGACGACCAGACCGGTCCAGATGTGCCACAGGGTGAACTCCGAGGGGCTCGCGAGCAGGCCCAGCATGACGAACAACCCGATCTGGGCGAGCCAGCCGACACCCTCCACGAACGAGCGGGTCGCCACGCGGTGCGGCAGCTCGGTGTTGCCGAGCACCAGGGCGCACAGGTAGACCGCCGCGAAGCCACTGGCATGGCCCAGCACCGCGAGTCCGTACGCCAGGACGGTGAACGCGAGCACGATGAGCGGGTAGAGGCCCGAGGCCGGCAGTGCCATGCTGCGCAGCAGCCGGCCCGCCCCGAAGCCGACGATCAGGCCGATGATGCCGCCGACGACGATCTCGAACACGATCAGCCCGGCGAAGCTCGCCACGCCTCCGTCGGCGATCTCGCCCGCGCTGATCGCGGTGACGAGCACGACGATGGGCGCGTCGTTGAGGCCGGACTCCGCCTCCAGCACCCCCTTGACGCGTGGGGTGAGCGGCACGGCTCGCAGCACCGAGAAGACCGCGGCCGCATCGGTGGGGGTGAGGACGGCGGCGAGCAGCACCGCGATCTCCCACCGCAGGTCGAGCACGTAGTGGGCTGCCGTGGCGACCACGAGCACGCTGACCACCGAGCCGAGCGTGGCCAGCAGCAGGCCCAGGCCGATCGACGGCCGCACGTGCTCCCAGCGCGTGGTGAGACCGCCCTCGGCGAGGATCAGGACGAGTGCGCCGAAGCCCATGGCGAGGGCCAGGTCGGCGTCGTCGAACTGCACGCCGAGCCCTTCCTCGCCGATGAGCAGGCCGATGCCCAGGTAGACCAGGAGGGAGGGGAGCCCGGCGGTGACCGAGAGGCGCACGGCGAGGATCGCGGCGATGAGGACGGCCGACCCGACGAGCAGGAACGCGTCGAGGTCGTGGATGTCCATCTCCGGGCCTCCCGCGCTCGCCGAGTGCTGATCCTATCGGCCACCGACGGCTCGTTGACCTGCAGGGACGCGCCGCGTGCGGTGAGATGGGCGGATGCGTCGACGTCGGTTCCTGTCCCTCGGCTCCGCGGTCGTCGGCTCGACGGTGCTGGGCGGAGGCCTGCTCGCAGCCTGCTCCTCCGGAGGCGGCCCCAGTGGCGGGAACAGCGGCGGGGGCGACGGTGCGACGATGGGCTCCGTGGAGCGCATCACCTACGGCACCGACCCCTCGCAGTTCGCGGAACTGACGCGGCCGACCGGCGAGTCACGCGGCGTCGTCGTCGTGATCCACGGTGGGTTCTGGCGGGCGGAGTACGACCTGTCCCTCGGACGTCCGCTCGCGGCGTCGCTCGCGGAGGAGGGCTGGACGGCCTGGAACCTCGAGTACCGACGGGTCGGGAGCGGCACCGGTGCAGGCGGCGGCTGGCCGCAGACACCCGACGACGTGAGTGCCGGCATCGACGCCCTGGCCGACGTCGAGGGGCTCGACCTCTCCCGGGTGGTCACCCTCGGGCACTCCGCCGGTGGGCACCTCGCGGTGTGGGCCGCCGGACGTCAGCGCCTCGACCGCTGGCGCGACGCACGCGTGCCCGTGACGGCGGCCGTCTCGCAGGCGGGCGTCCTCGACCTCGTGGGAGCCGTCCGTGAGGACCTGGGCGCCGGAGCGGTCGAGGGCTTCCTCGGTGCACCGGTCGCCGACGTCCCCGACGCCGACCCCCTGCAGCAGGTCCCCCTCGACGTGCCGGTCTGGTGCGTGCACGGTCGCGCCGACACGAACGTGCCGTACTCGCAGTCGCGCACCTACGTCGACGCGGCGCGGGCCGCAGGTGCCGACGCGAACCTCGCGCCGGTCGACGGCGACCACTTCGTCGTCATCGACCCGCAGAGCGAGGCGTGGGCGTCGACGCTGACCGTGCTCGAGGGGCTGTAGCGACCACGAGCCACGTCCAGCCCGCGGCGAGCAGCACCATGGAGAGCACCCCCCACGGACGGTAGACGTGCTCCTGCCAGAACATGACCGACCCGACGAGCACCAGCACGGCACCGGGCAGTGCCCGCACGACCCCGGCCCGGCTGGCCACGCCGACGGCCAGCGCGGTGGCACCGATGTAGGCGTAGGAGCCGATCGCCCCCAGGTCGCCCGCGACGGGGAACACGATGCCCAGCCCTCCGGCCTCCGCGTCCTTGATGGCACCGCCGGCGATTCCGGCCAGCACGTCGAGGCTCGTGTAGAAGCAGGCGTAGACGTAGGCGAGCACGCCCACGACCACCCCGACCACGCGGTCGTGCGTGCGCGCCACCAGCCACGGCCCGAGGGCGAGCAGCGGGAAGACCGGCAGCAGCACGGTGTGCATCATCTGCCAGTGCGCGGCGTCCTCGACGGTGAGCACGGCCGGGTGGGTCAGCCCCAGGACCGCCGTGAACAACGGCGGCACGGCCACGGCGACGATCATCAGGTAGCGGCTCATCCGCCCACGGTAGGCACGTTCGGCCCCTCCCGCCGGACGAGCGGGCCCGGCCCTGCGGCTGCGCTGCCCTCGCTCGGGCTGGACCTGCGGGTGCGCTGCCTCCACTCCGTGCGGGCTCGGTCTCCGAGAGGCCCCGACGGAGCGGGGGCGCCCGGTGCGGCCGAGCACGCCGCCCCTCGGTGGATCCTCAACCTCAGGACGGCTTTTGCGGTTGACGATCGACCGATGACTCCCCCGAGCGGTGACTTCTCCACCGAATCCCCGCCCGAGCGGTGGATCCTCCACCGTCTCAGCGCTCCGAGGGTGGAGAAGTCACCGGCGGTCCGCGGCATCGTCGTCATTCGGTGGAGAAGTCACCGCTCGGGGGTGGGACAGCGCGACGGCAGCCCGCAGACCCTGCCCGATGCGCGAGATGCCGCCCGGTCGAGGCCTTTTCGGAGACCAACCTGACGACGGACAACAGCAGCGCAGCCCATGCACCACGAAGACCCGGAGCGACGCCGGTCAGGACTGGTCGTCGACCCAGCCGTGGGTGCGGGAGTGCAGCTCCTCACAGACGGCCCGGTAGAAGCGCTCGACCTCGGGGCCGGAGAAGTCCGTGGCCCCGGAGAAGGTGTCGGAGCGGGCCTGGAACCACAGCGCCGCGCGCAGCAGCGCGATGCCAAGGGAGCCGTCGAGGTCGTCCCCGCGCTCCACCGCGTCGAAGGCGGGCCGGTACGCGGTCTGCACGATCGTCGCGGTCGAGGACGACAGGAAGAACGCCGCGTCGAAGGTCTGGGCGAACGCGTGCAGCGCCGACCAGTCCGCGTCAGGTCCGGGCACCCGAACCCGCCGCGAGACCGCCAGCTGCTTCTTGTGCGGGACGTTGCGCGGGCCGCTCACCGGGACTCCAGCTGCGCCACGAGCTCGCGCACGGCGCGGGCGTACCCGTCGACCCCTTCGCCCACCACGGTCAGGGCGGCGACGTCGGTCAGGTACGAGAAGTGCCGGAACTCCTCACGGGCGTGCACGTCGGACACGTGCACCTCGGCGAACGGGATCGCCACACCGGTGAGCGCGTCGCGCAGCGCGACCGACGTGTGGGTGAGCCCCCCTGGGTTGATGACGATGCCGGCGCAGGTGCCCCGCGCGTCGTGGATCGCGTCGATGAGCACGCCCTCGTGGTTGCTCTGCACTGCGCTCACCGCGTACCCGAGCTCGTCGGCCGTGCGCTCCACGAGCGCGACGACGTCGGCGAGCGTGGCGGCGCCGTAGACCTCGGGCTCGCGCGTGCCGAGCAGGTTCAGGTTGGGGCCGTTGACCAGGAGCAGGCGGCGGGCAGGTGCATCGTTCACGTGGTCACGCTATCGGCCCCCGCTCACCTCACTGCCAGACGCGTACGTGGTCGACCTCCATCGTGGCGGGGAGCTCAGTGGCGGAGGTCGGCGCGTTGGCCCCCGTGCCCAGCATCTGGGTGAGGTTGATCGTGTAGTCCTGGTCGAAGGGCTGGCCCTGGAGGAGCTGGCCCACGGGGTCGATCTCGTGGTCGAGGCAGGTCTGACCGTCGTACTCGACCCGGATCCGCTCGCGGTCCCACTCCAGCGCGTAGGTGTGCCACTGGGTGGGGTCCTGGACCATGCAGAAGTAGTTGGTGTAGCCCGGCGACGTCGTGGCGTAGTGCATGGTCGGGATGAGCCGGTCCGGGTACTGCGAGTAGAACTCGGCGATGTCCATCTCGCCCGAGCCGGCGACGTCCCAGTACTTCATCGTCTCCGGGAAGAGCCAGAGCGCGCTCTGCACGCCGGGCTGGGTGGTGGTGGGCATCTTGGCGCGGATCTCGACGCGTCCACGGTCGACGGTGTACTTGCCCCAGGTCGTGACGGACGCCGACGTGTAGCGACTGGTGACGGGCTGGCCGCCGGCGGTGCACGTGACCGGCTCGTCCTTCATCCGCGTCGTCAGGCGCAGGCTGCCGTCCGCGACGCTCAGGTTCTCCGGGCGGTCCACCCAGCAGTCGCCGTACGTCAGGCCGGTGGCCTCGGTCGTGGCGACGAGCCACTTGCTGCTGTCGAGGGCGTCGCCGTCGAAGTCGTCGCTGAAGGTGCAGCTCCAGGCCGAGCCGTCGGTCTTGAGCCGGGTCGGGCCGCACGCGTCCTCGGTGCCTCCCTCCGGGGCCGGCGTCGGCTCGGGTGTGGCCGTGGGCTCCGGGGTGGGGGTGGGAGTCGGCTCGGGGATGGGAGTCGGCTCCGGGGTGGGAGTCGGCTCCGGGGTGGGAGTCGGCGGCGGCTCCGGGGTCGGGGTCGGCGTGGGTGTGGGTGTGGGTGTCGTGGGCTCGGTCTTCTCGGCGGCCTTCGCAGCGGTGATCGCGCGCGAACGGGCGACCGAAGCTGCCGTGCGGGTGGCGCTGTCGATCGCCCGCTTGCGAGCGACCGACCGCGCCTTCGACACGGCGCGGGACCGCGCGACCGACGTGGCCTTCTTCTTGCTCGTGCTCGTGGCCTTGGCCGCGGCCACGGCGCGGGCGGTGCGCCGGACTGTCGCCTTGCCGCGGTAGCCGTCGTAGACGGCGTTCCGGGTGACCGTCGCGGTGGCGGACGCGCTCTTCTTGGCGGTCACCGTGTACCGACGGGCCGCGTCGGCGCTCGGCGCCACGAGCGTGGACATCAACAGGGCGCACAGCACGACGAACACGACACGTACCGCATCCCCCGTGCGTCGCCGTCGCATGACGGTGAGCATGAGTCAGTCTCCCTCTATTTCGGGACATCACCCAACGCTCGGCGTCACTCGTGACCTGTAGCGGCCTCCCAACCACTACGGACGGCTGATGTCCTCGTCGTGACCGGGACTTTAGTCCTTCCCGTTCTCGTCTGCAGCCTCATCGGCAGAAAAGTCCTACGGGTACCGTGGGGGCAGCGCGAAGGAGGAGCGGATGACCACGATCGTCGTCGGATACGTCGCCACGCCCGAGGGTGAGGCCGCCTGGACCTGGGGGGTCGAGCACGCCGCTGCCGTGGGCGCGAAGGTGGTGGTGATCGCCTCGGACACGCCTCACCCCGACGTCACGCCCGAGACGGTCGTCGAGCAGCTCGAGTCACGCCTGGCCGATGCGGGCGTCGAGCACGAGGTCGTGCACTTCGTGGGCTCCAGCGGAGCCGCGGACTCGATCCTCGACAACGCCCGCCGCCACGACGCCTCGCTCGTCGTGATCGGACAGCGACGCCGCTCGCCCGTGGGCAAGCTCGTGCTCGGCTCCACGTCGCAGCGAATCCTCCTCGAGGCCGAGTGCCCCGTCGTGGCGGTCAAGGCGCCGCGCTGACCTCCACCGCGTTCGGCCACCTGCCCACCGAGGTGGTGCAGACCGGCCCCGACGTCGTGGCCGGGTTCGCGCACGACGAGGCCCAGCTGGTCGAGCGTGCGATGCCGGTGGCGGTGCTGTCGCCGCGCACCACCGCCGAGGTCGCGGACTGCCTGCGGGCGGCGCACGCCGCGGGCCTCGCGGTCGTCACACGCGGGGCCGGCACCGGACTGGCCGGCGGCGCCAACGCTCCCGCGGGGTCGGTGGTCCTCAGCACCCGCCGGCTCGACCGGATCGTCTCGATCGACGTCGAGGAGCGGGTCGCGGTGGTGCAGCCCGGCGTGATCACCGCCGACCTGCGCGCGGCCGTGGCCGAGGTCGGGCTCTTCTACCCGCCCGACCCGGGCAGCGTCGCGATCTCCACCATCGGCGGCAACGTGGCCACGAACGCCGGCGGCATGTGCTGCGTGAAGTACGGGGTGACCGGCGACTACGTGCTCGGCCTGGAGGTGGCGCTCGCCGATGGACGCGTCCTGCGCACCGGTCGGCGCACCGTGAAGGGTGTCGCCGGCTACGACCTGACCAGTCTGCTCGTCGGCTCCGAGGGCACGCTGGGCGTGATCACCGAGGTCACGCTCCGCCTGCGACCCGCTCCCCCGCCGCCCTCGACCGTCGTCGCGACCTTCGCCGACCTGCAGGGCGCGGGACGTGCGGTCGAACGGCTCGCCGCCGACGCCGTCGACCTCTCGCTGCTCGAGATCCTCGACGCCACGACGCTCGCGGCCGTCGACGCGCACACGCACATGGGGATCGACGCCGCCGCGATGCTGCTGGTGCAGACCGACCTGCCCGAGGCTCGGGCCACCGTGGAGGCCGTGCGCAGCATCTGCGACGCGGCCGGCGCGGTCGACGTGGCCCTCACCACGGACGCGACCGAGGGCGCGCAGCTGCTCGAGGCCAGACGCCAGGCTCTCCCCGCCCTCGAGCGCCTGGGCGACTGGCTGCTCGACGACGTGTGCGTCCCACGGCGGGCCGTCGTCGACCTGGTCGCCGGGATCCAGCGCGTCGCGGCTGACGAGGGCCTGACGATCGGGGTGTTCGGGCACGCCGGCGACGGCAACATGCACCCCACGATCATCTTCGACCGCCGGGACCCGGCCGGCGTGGCGGCGGCGCACCGCGCCTTCGACGCGATCACCGCCCTGGCCCTCGAGCTGGGTGGGACGGTCACCGGCGAGCACGGCGTGGGTCGGCTCAAGTCCGGCTGGCTCACCCGCGAGCTCGACCCCGTGGCGCTCGACGTGCACCACGCCGTGAAGGCCGCGTTCGACCCCGACGGCCGCCTCAACCCCGGCAGCGTCCTGTCACCCCTCCCCGAACCCTGAGCCCCGAATCCCGAATCCCGAGCCACCGCCGTCCGCGACCGACCCGTCAGAGGTAGGTGGCGCGCGGAATCGCCGTCAGAGGTAGGTGGCGCGCGGATACGACGTACGAAAGCGCGGCAGTCCTACCGCCGGGGGCCGACGAGGCGCGGCCCACCTACCGCTGGGCAGCAGGGGGGCGCTCAGGAGGGGTCGGGCAGCGCGCGCTCGAGGATCGCCTCGGTGTCGACGGACGCGTCGAGGGTGCCGAAGGCCAGGCCGCCCTGGCGATCCAGGCGCGAGGAGCAGAACGCGTCGGCCACGGCCGGGGTGGAGTGCCGCACGAGCAGCGACGCCTGCAGCGTGAGCGCCATCTGCTCGACGAGCTGCCGCGAGCGGAACTCGATGCTGGACAGGTCGGCGGTGGCGGCGGCCAGGTCGTTGCCGAGCCGCTCCGCCGCGGCGTCGAGGCGACGGTCCGCGCCGCTCGCGAGGCCGATCTCGTGCAGGAGCGCGTCGGCGACGCCCGGCTCGCGGCCGAGTGCACGGAGCACGTCGAGCGCGTTGACGTTGCCCGAGCCCTCCCAGATCGAGTTGAGCGGGGCCTCCCGGTAGAGCCGCGGCATGCCCGACTCCTCGACGTAGCCGTTGCCGCCGAGGCACTCCATCGCCTCCGCGGTGAACGCCGGTCCGCGCTTGGTGATCCAGTACTTGCCGATGGCGGTGGCGATGCGCCGGAACGCCTGCTCCTGCCCGTCGCCCTGCTGGGCGCGGTCGGCCGCACCCGCGAGACGCATGGTGAACGCCGTCGCAGCCTCGGACTCGACGGCGAGGTCGGCCACGACGTTGCGCATGAGCGGCTGGTCGATGAGCGTCCGGCCGAAGGCACGGCGGTGCTTCACGTGGTGGCCCGCCTCGACGAGCGCCTTGCGCATGAGCGCCGTGCTTCCCGAGGCGCAGTCGAGCCGCGTGCAGCTGACCATGTCGATGATGGTGCGGACCCCACGACCTTCCTCGCCCACGAGCCAGGCCACGGTGCCGTCGAGCTCGGGCTCGGACGACGCGTTGGACCGGTTGCCCAGCTTGTCCTTGAGGCGGACGATCCGGAACGGGTTGCGCGCACCGTCGGGCAGGATGCGCGGCACCAGGAAGCAGGAGAGGCCGCCGGGCGACTGCGCGAGCACGAGGAAGACGTCGCACATCGGAGCCGACGTGAACCACTTGGCGCCGTGCAGCGTGAAGACACCGGGCTCGCCGGTCGGTCGGGCGACGGTGGAGTTGGTGCGCACGTCGGACCCGCCCTGGCGCTCCGTCATGCCCATGCCCGCGAGCAGGCCGCGCTTCGTCGAGGGGGTCCGCAGGCCCGGGTCGTAGATACGTGACGTGAGCAGCGGCTCGTACACGGCGGCGAGCTCGGGTGCGTGGCGCAGGGCGGGCACCACGGCGTAGGTCATGGTGATCGGGCAGCCGTGACCCGCTTCGGTGTGCCCCCACACGAGGCCGCGGGCCGTGCGGGCCACGTGGGCGCCGGCGCGGTCCTCGGCCCAGGGCGCGCCTGCCATGCCCTCGGCGACCGCGGTGCGCATGAGGTGGTGCCACGACGGGTGGAACTCGACCTCGTCGACGCGGTTGCCGTAGCGGTCGACGGTGCGCAGCTCGGGGTCGAACCGGTTGGCGTCCTCGGCCCACTGCTGGGCCTCGACCCCACCCGCGAGCTGCCCGACGCGACGGACGTCGGCCTCGTTCCAGCCGGCTCCCTCGCGGTTCAGGGCCTCCAGGAGGGCGACGTCGGCGGAGGCGTCGTAGGGCGCGAGGGGCGGGGCCTGGTTGACGTCCTCCGCACCGGTCGGAGCAGTAGCGTGGCCGTCGGCGGCGGGGTACGGCGTGATGGTCATGCACCAAGCATTGCATCATCGCTACAGTTGTCAAGAGAATGCAATGTCGACGATCGCGACCGGGAGGGAGCTCGATGGAGGTCCGTCCCCTCAGCGCGCGGTCGATCGTGCTCAGCCTGCTGCTCGCCGTGCATCCTCCCGAGCTGACGGCCGCCCAGCTCGTCGCCCTCGGCGAGGTCTTCGACGTCCCCGAGTCCACGCTGCGGGCAGCGCTGACCCGACTGGTGGCGACCGGCGACCTCGAGCGCACCGATGGCGTGCATCGGATCGGCGAACGGCTCCGGGCGCGCCAACGGTTCCAGGACGCCGCGCTCGACCCGCCGTACCGCTCGTGGGACGGCACCTGGGAGACCGTGGTCGTGGTGGCCGCCGGCCGCGCGGCCAGCGACCGGGCGGCGTTCCGCCTGGAGATGGAGCAGCTGCGGCTGGCGGAGCTGCGCGAAGGCGTGTGGACGCGGCCGGCGAACCTGGACCGCCCCCTGCCCGACTGGCCCTCGGACCTGGCGCTCGTCGCTGCCTCGCAGCCGACCGACGTGCGCGGGCTGGTGGGCCGGCTGTGGGACCTCGACGCCTGGACGGCCACCGGTGACGCTCTGCTCGCGGCGCTCGCCGAGGAGCGCTCCCCCGCCGACCGGCTCGCCGTCGCCGCCGCGCTCGTGCGGCACCTGCGGACCGACCCCGCCCTGCCCCCGTCGCTGCGACCGGCGACCTGGAACGGTCCGGCCCTCGCGACCGCCTACGCCGCGTACCAGGCGGAGCTGGCCGCGGTGCTGGACCCGATCCGCGAGCCGGCCACCTCACGTCAGGGCAGCGGGACCCGCAGGAACCGCGGCCGGTAGAGGAACGGGTCCTCGGCCACGACCGCGGGATCGGTGTCGTTCTGGCTGTAGGAGACGACCACGCTGCCCTCCTCGGGCAGCAGGTCCGGGTGCGCCAGCGGCATGTAGCGCAACCGCCCCTTCGACGACGACGGGATCGATGCCAGCGGCGGCCCCGCCGTGAAGGGACCGGTCGGCGAGGGCGCGGACCAGATCACCAGGTCGGTGCCCAGGAACTCGTCGCGCTTGCTCACGGCGTACCACCGGCCGGCGCGCTCGAACACGCTCAACGTCTGCGACACACCGCCCTGCGCAGGAATCAGGACCTTGGCGTCCTCGGCCCGGCGGCTCCACGACGTGCCGTCCCAGTAGCGCCACCGACCGACGTCGAGGATGTCGTCGGGACGCACCCGCGCCACGCGGAGGTCGAACCCGAACACCAGCCGCTCGCCCGGGTTCGCGGTGCCGTAGAGATAGACCCAGCCGTCGTGGACCGTCGCGGCGGCACCCCACGTGGGCCGCCTTGTGCCGGACCGGTCCGCGCCGACGTCGCGGACCGACAGCAGCTGCGGCGTGCGGCCGCGCGGCACGATGAACAGGGCGATCGCGGGACCGAGGTTGTCGAACGCGAGGTCACCGTCCGGTGCGGAGGCGCCCTGGACCCGTTGGACGGTCACCCCGACCAGGTCGTAGCCGGTGCGCTCGACCTTCGCGACCGCCATCGGCCAGTAGCCCACGCCGTCGGCACGGTCCGGGATCAGCGCGCCCTTGTCGGACGGCAGCACCATCTCGGCGCACTCGTCGTCGAAGACCAGCATCGAGTTGCGCACGAAGCGCTGTCCGTCGAAGTCGGCCGAGCGGAGGGTGTCGCCGAAGACCCAGAGCCGCCGACCGTCCTGCAGCGTGACGTCCGCGCCGACGTCGGCGCCCTCGAACTCTCCGCGTCCCCGCACCTTCGTGACCAGGTCGTTGAGGTCCGCGACCGATCGGATCGGCTCGATCGGCAGGCACCGGGTCTGCTCGGCCGCGTCCACGCGCGCCGGCTCCTCGACGTCGGGGGCGGCGAGCGAGGCGAGGGCCAGCATGGCCACCAGGGCCGGCACCGTGACGGCGAGGACCCGCAACCGCCACGGGGCACGCGGCAGGACCATGCCGTCACGATCTCACGTCGGTAGGGTCCAGCCATGTCCGGACGACGCTGGATCCCGCTGGTCCTCGTCGTGGTTGCGCAGCTCATCGGTCTGGTCCTCGTCTCGGCCCTCGTGGTCGGCGACGACCCCCACGAGGCGCCGGTGACGATCGTCGCGCCGGCCGTCGTGGGGCAGGCCCTCGCCGACCGCACCGACGCCGCGCTCGACGCGTCCACGACGCAGGACCGCCGCGAGGGCATGGACCGGCTCGAGTCGGGAGCCGCCACGGCCGTCGTGGTCGTGGACCTGGCGACCGAGCGCGACCTGCTGCTGGTCCCTGGGTCGCAGGACCCGCAGCTGACCGCTGCCGTGGTGGCGCGTGTGCGAGCCCTCTCGGCGTCGCTGGGTCGCACGCTCGACGTCGAGGAGGTGCCACCGAGGGCCCCCGAGCTCGATCGGCGTGTGGTCGACCTCGCCCCGCTGGTGGCCGTGGCGGTGGGGATGCTCGGCGTGGCGGCGCTCGCCTGGTGGCGCGGACCGCAGGCACACACGCACCAGGGCGGCATCCGTCGCGCCGCCGCCTCGGTGGCGTTCAGCACCGCGGTCGGGCTCGCGCTCGCGATCGTCGCGGCATCGACCACGTCCGGACCGTGGCTCGGCTGGTGGCTGGTGCTGGGTGCCACGACACTGGCGGCCTGCGCGGTGACGCAGGCCCTGCTCAGCGTGCTCGACGTCTGGGGCCTGGCCCTGGCGGTCGCCGTGCTGATCCTGACCGCGCTGCCGGCCCTGGCCGGGACCGACCCGTCGCAGCAACCGGTCGCCTGGCGCTCGGTGACGTCGTGGCTGCCGCACGCGGCCGGCCTCGACGCCGCCCGCGCCGTGGCCTTCCGCCAGGGGTCGGGCGTCGCGGCGTCGCTCGGCGTGCTCGCGGCCTGGGTGGTGGCCTCGTTCGCCACGTCGGCCCTGGCTCGGCGGGAGCGCCGGCGTGACGAGCGCGCGTCCAGGTCAGACGGCCACGTCGAGCAGTGCCGGACGTCGTAGGGGCACCGTCACTCCGATGCGACCAGCTGCCGGAGGGCGGTGACCACGGCCCCGGCCGCGAGCACCTCGGTGACCCCGGCCCGCACCCGCTCCGTCACGGACTCGGCCAGCCCCTCGATGGCGGCCTCGGCGCGATCACGCGCGTCCTGTGACGGTGGACCGTCCTCGTCCTTCCCCTCACGCAGCATCGCGGCGACCGCCTCCATGGCCTCGGCCGCGGGCTGCCGCAGACGCGGACCGAGCGCGACGTCCTCACGGTCGGCGTGCTCGGTCATCGCCAGCAGGCCGGCGAGGTCGTCGACGACCAGCGAGAGGCGCTCGAGCGCGCGTGCGTGCTCGACCTGGCGGTCGGCCCAGTCCTGCCACCGGCGGGCGCGCCAGTTCACCCGACGCACCTGGGTGGCCTGGGTGACGAGCCGTCCCATGGCCTGCGCGCGCGGACGGATGTCGTGATGCCGCGCGAGCCACTGCTCGCGGTCCAGCGGCGGGTCGCTGCGCAGTGCGTCGGCGAGGTCGTCGAGCTGCGCGGCGAGCGCCTCGCGGGCGGCGGTGATCTGGCGGTCGCCCGGCACCAGGGGCATGGGCGGCAGGGCCGCGTTCACTGCGACCCCGACGGCTGCGCCCAGACCGGTGAGCAGCACGTAGCCGATGAGGTAGTCGACCAGGCCGCTGCTGCCGATGATGAGCACGAACAGGGCTGCGATCGGCACCCAGTCCCCCATGTCGCCGAAGCGCCACCAGCCCGCGGCGAGCGTGCCGAGGAGCACGACGACGGCCAGACCCGGCACGGTCGGCACCACGGCGGCAGCGACGACGGCGAGCGCGGCCCCGAGCAGGATGGCCACGACCCCCTGGACGGACGCCTTGACGGAGTCGGCCACCGTCGCGGAGACGGCGATGACCGCGCCCAGCGGTGCGTAGTACGGGTACTCGTCGGCAGCACCGCCGAGGGGCTGGACCGCGAGCCATGCCAGCACGGCGGCCACCGCCGCCTTGGCCGCTCTCGGCAGGCGGGGGTGGCGCGCGATGCCGTCGCGGACCTGTTCGCGCAGTCGGCTTCGTCCAGCGGGAGAGCTGCTCATGACACAGGTGTTCCCACCCGGCGGCTCACGATGCGCCGGGTCCCCGGTCACTGTCCGTGCCGCTGGGCGGCCCGCGTGCCCGGCGTCGGGAACCAGCGCCAGACCGCGAACGACTGGCCCAACGTCCACACCTGGCTGAAGACCCAGTAGACGAGGAGCCCCACCGGCACGAAGGCGCCCGCGGCCAGCAGCCCGACGGAGGACAGCGTGGGCATCAGACGTGTGGCCTGCTGCACCGCCTCCGGCATGCCGTCCGTCGTCGTGTTGGGCATGACGAAGAGGTGCTGCGTCGCGAACGACACAGCCGCCGCCAGGACGGCCAGGGTCAGCACCACGGCGAGGTGCGAGCCGTCCTGGCCGAGGACGCCGCTGTCGGCCAGGCCCGCGCCGAACAGCTGGGCGCGGTCGAACAGCGCCACCTGGTCGGCGTCCATCGACCCGACCGCCGAGCCGGCGGCGACGTCGGAGATCAGGTGGTACAGCGCGAACCAGACGGGCAGCTGCACCAGCACGGGCAGGCACCCGAGCCTCGAGACCCCGTGCTCGGCGGACAGGGCGCGCCGCTCCTCCATCATGGCGCGCACGCTGTCGGGGTCGGTGCGCCCCTTGTAGCGCTGGGCGATCTCCTGCAGGTGGGGCCGGGCGACCGCCATCCGCCGCGCGTTGCGCACCTGGTGGACCGTGAGCGGCAGCAGCAACCCACGCACCACCACCACGATCGCGGCGATGCTGAGGCACCAGCCGACGGCGCCTCCGGGGTCGGCCCCGAGGTTCTCGGCGAGGGCGTGGGCGGTGGACATGAGGGTGGACAGGACGTGCTTCAACGGGTCGAGCATGGACATCTCCTGGTCTGAGGATCGGATCGGGCGCGTCGCCCGAAGGCGACCTCAGACCAGACCGGGAGCGCGCGGACGCACCGGATGACGCACCGGGTCCGCGATGCGCGACGAGAGCACGGGCACCAGGGCCGCGACCTCGCCGCGGACCACCCCGACCCCGCTTGCTCGGAGCGCCACGACCACGCGCGAGCTCGCGGTGACGAGCACGGCTGCAGCGATCGCGACCGCGACGCCCACCGTGGTGGCGGACTCGCCGGTCGCGGTGAGGCAGAGGACGAACGCGAGCAGTCCGGCCACCCGGCTCAGCATCGCGGTCTCTCGCATGCCGTCAGCATAGTGCCCGATTCGCGGCACCCGACCGGTCTAGACCTCCTCGCCCCAGCGTCCGAGCGCCTCGATCGCGTCGCGCAGGGCGAGTCCGCGCTCGGTCAGCTGGTAGGCCCGGGTGTTGTGCTTGAGGGGCAGGCGCGTCAGGACGCCGGCTGCCTCCAGCTCGCGCAGACGTGTCGCGAGCATGTTCGTCGGCGCCTGGAGGTCGCGCTGCAGGTCGCCGTAGCGGCGGGGACCGTCGAGCAGGGCCTCCACGACCAGCAGGGCCCACCGGGACCCGACGACGCCGAGCGCCGCGGCGAGATAGCTCACGCCTCGGGGTCGGCGTCCGGCTTCATCCAGAACGGCGAGTAGTGGTAGCCGTCGAGGTCGTCGAACTGGCGCTGGTACATGAACGGGTAGTCGTCGATGTCCCCGATCCGGCCCCCCGCGCCGGCGGCCCGCTCCACGAGCGCGTCGACCTCCTCGCGGCTGCCGAGGTCGAACGACACGGTGACCTTCGAGGGGGTGTCGGCGCCACCGACCAGCTCCTCGACACCGCCGACGGCCGCGTACATCTCGCGGCTGCCGAGCATCACGTACTGCGCGGACCCGATCTCGAAGCACGACACGTTGTGGTCGGACATCTCCCGGTTGAGGGTCCAGCCGAGGGCGGCGTAGAAGGCCGTCGCACGCTCGACGCTCTCGACCGGGCACGTGATGAAGAGGCTCATGCCGTTGATACTTGCAAAATACAAGTACGCCGTCAAGCGTCGACAAAAGGGCCCGTTCCCCGATGACGCGACGGCCCGACCAGGTGCACTGGTCGGGCCGGCGCGCGTGCAGGCCGGCGCGCCGCGATGTCTCTCGTCGTCCCGGCGGCCTCACGCTCCGCTCATCCCTCCGGGAAGCGCTCCCAGACCCGGTGGGCGCCGAGCATCGTCGTCACCTGCTCCAGGACATCCGCCGGGGTGTCGCCCACGTAGACGCCGGCGGGCACGGCGGGCAGGCCGCTCGCCTCGAGCGCGACGACGGCGTCGCCCCACCCGCCCAGCGCCTTCCCGTGGCGGTATGCCTCCGACACCAGGAGGGCGACGCGAGGATCCAGCGTGCCGGCGCTGGGTGCAGCCGCCTTCGCGTCGGCCGACGGGTCGGCGTCCTTGGCCGCCTGCGGCGCGCCGGCGAGCAGGACGGTGTCGAGCTCGATCGAGCGGACCGTCAGGAAGGTCCGCTGCACCGCCACGGGATCGCCCTCGCCGTCGTCCAGCATCCCGCCGCGGGAGGCGATGACCAGCGGCACCATGCCACCGGCGAAGACCGCGTCGCGCACCTCGCGCACGCCGCTCAGGTCCTCGAGGTCGTCGGGCACGACGATCCCGATCAACCGACCGTCCGTCGGCCAGGTCTCGCCGACCTGCGAGAGCGCCGGGCTCGGGACCTCCTCGGTCAGCGGGAGGGTCGCCTCCGGAGCGGGCAGTCCGAGGCCGTCGGCGACCAGCTCGCACAGGTGGCTGTCGATGTTGGCCAGCGCGAGCAGCTGGCGCTCCTTGATCGCCTGCTCGTAGCACTTGCCCAGCTCGAACGTGTACGCCTGTGCGACGTGGTTCTGCTCCACCGGGGTGAGGCTGAGGTAGAACAGGCGGGCTTGGCTGAAGTGGTCGTCGTAGGTGGCCGGGGCCTCGCGCACCTTGGCCGACGCCTCCACGGGCTGGGGGACGTCGATGAACGCGCTCATGTCCTCGCCGGCGAGGAACGGGCAGCCCCCGTCGAGCGAGTTGGGCTTGTAGGGGGCGACGCCGGTGTGGGCGGCGTCCTGGTGGTAGCCGTCGCGCAGCATGTCGTTGACCGGGGCGTGCGGCCGGTTGATCGGGATCTGGTCGAAGTTCGGACCGCCCAGGCGGGTCAACTGCGTGTCGAGGTAGGAGAAGAGTCGACCCTGGAACAGTGGGTCGTCGGTGGCGTCGATGCCCGGCACGAAGTGGCCCGCGTGGTACGCCACCTGCTCGGTCTCGGCGAAGTAGTTGCCCGGGTTGGCGTTGAGCGTCATCGTGCCGATGACCTGCACGGGAGCGAGCTCCTCGGGCACGAGCTTCGTGGAGTCGAGGAGGTCGATCCCCTCGAACATCTGGTCCGGGGTGTCGGGGAAGACCTGCACGCCGAGATCCCACTCGGGATGGGCGCCGGACTCGATGGCGTCCGCGAGGTCGCGGCGGTGGAAGTCGGGATCGACCCCGGCCGCGATCTGCGCCTCCTCCCACGTCAGGGAGTGGACGCCCAGGCGCGGCTTCCAGTGGAACTTGACCAGTGTGGTCTCGTCCGCCGCGTTGACCAGGCGGAAGGTGTGGACGCCGAAGCCCTCCATCATCCGGTACGACCGGGGGATGCCGCGGTCGGACATGTTCCAGATCGCGTGGTGCTGAGCCTCGGTGTGCAGCGAGACGAAGTCCCAGAAGGTGTCGTGGGCGCTCTGCGCCTGCGGGATCTCGACGTCGGGGTGCGGCTTGCCGGCGTGGATGACGTCGGGGAACTTGATGGCGTCCTGGATGAAGAACACCGGGATGTTGTTGCCGACGAGGTCGAAGTTGCCCTCCTCGGTGTAGAACTTCACGGCGAACCCACGGGTGTCGCGCACCGAGTCGGCCGAGCCGCGCGAGCCCAGGACGGTCGAGAACCGGGTGAACACCGGCGTGGTGGCACCCTCGGCCAGGAACGCGGCGCGGGTCAGCCTGGACGCGGTGCCGTTCGACCGGAAGACACCGTGGGCGGCCGCGCCGCGGGCGTGCACGACACGCTCGGGGATCCGCTCGTGGTCGAAGTGCATGATCTTCTCGCGCAGGTGGTGGTCCTGCAGCAGCACGGGCCCGCGAGCACCCGCCTTGAGGGAGTGGTCGGTCTCCCGCAGGGGCACACCGGTGGCCGTGGTCAGGGTCGGACCCTGCTGGGCAGCCGACTTCTTGCTGTCGCGCGACGGCGCACCGGTCGGCGAGTGCGGGATCGGACCGTGCTGGGTCGGCTTCGGCGGCAGCGGGTCGTGCGGCTCGGTCGGCTCCTCGACCGTCGGCGTTCCGCTGCCCGGCGTACCGGGGATCACGGGTGCGGCACCGGCGACGGTGGACTTCACCTCGTCGACGACCTCTTCGGCGATGTCTCGTGCCTTGCCGGCGAGTCCGGCCTTCTTGTCCGTCATGGTGCCCTCCCGTGGTGCTGCGGTGTGCAGGTGCGCTCGACGTACCCGTGGCCGGGCGGAGGCAAACTCGAGGGGGACCGGCGGTGGCGGTGGGAGCCGTCGCTCCTTCGTCGCTCCTCCCACGTTCCCAGCACTCACAGATGACGAAGGGCCCCGAGCGCAGACGCTCGGGGCCCTTCCTCATCGGCGGTGGCGGTGGGATTTGAACCCACGGTGGGTTTGACCCCACACATCATTTCGAGTGATGCACCTTCGGCCGCTCGGACACGCCACCGCGGGGTACCTTACCGGACCGTCGCGCGGCGACCGCAGCGAGGTCAGCGGGCGATCGGGGCCGTGCCGGAGGCCAGCGGGGTCGCCTTGTGGGCCTTCCACGCGGCGTCGCCGACCTCGGCGACGATGGTCACGAGCGCACCCACCACGATGCCGAGGTTCACGTACTCGAGCACCTGCGAGCTCATGCCCACAGCGTCGACGAAGGCCGGGTTGAGCAGTGCCTCGTCCCACGCCAGCCAGGCGACCGGCAGGGCGAACGCGGCGGACACGACGGCCATGGCACCCACGAGCGGCCACGTCCAGCGACCGACCCGGTAGCGCCACACCTCGAGCGCGATGTTCAGCAGGAGCACCCCGATGAGGAACGGCAGCCAGCCGGACCACAGGTCGGGGTCGAGCACCGCGACGTCGTCGCCGTCCGGCCCCTGCACCCAGCTGCGGAAGTTCTGGCCGATCAGCACCATGATGAAGAAGGCGATGAACACGATCGAGGCGACAGTGTCGACCAGGGAGACGTCTCGCGCCTGGGGAGCCTCGGGCAGCGAGTCGACCGTCCAGCCGGGCAGGCCCGGGTCGACATCGACCCGTTCGAGGATTGCGAACGTGAGGGTCGTCCAGAAGGCCACGTGCAGCGCCACCTGGATCCCGGCCGCGACGCCGTCGCCGATCGCCGACCCTGCGTCGGGCTCGGTGATCAGGCTGACCGCCGCCACCACGACCGCGACCGTCGCCGGGATCCAGGCCAGCAGCCTGAGCAGCAGCCGCCAGTAGGTGAGGAAGTAGCGCGGGCCGATCAGGTGCAACGGCCGGTCGGCGTACTGCGCGGCGAGCAGGCCCGGGTCGCCGAGCTCGGTGAGCACACCTCGCTCCGCGTCGGCCTCGGGCTCGCCGGCGTCCGTGCGCGCATCGACCATGTCGGCGATCGAGGCACGCAGCTCGCGGCCGATGTCGTCGCGTCGGTCCTCGGGCACCGAGCGCAGCACGGCGTGCACGTAGCGGTCGGTCAGGGTGGTCGTCTGGCTGGTCATGGCAGATCCCCTTCCGTGAGGGTCTCGATGGAGGTGCGGACGGCGTCGAGGTCGGTCAGCAGCGCGGCGAGGAGCTGCTCGCCGTCGCGGCTGGTCCGGTAGACCTTGCGGGGTCGGGACTCGGTGGTGTCCCACTCGCTCGTCAGCAGGCCCTGGTCCTCGAGGCGCCGCAGCAGCGGGTAGAGCGTGTTCGCATCGACGCTGAAGCCGGCGTCGGCGAGGGTCTGCAGCAGGCCGTAGCCGTAGCCGGGCTCGCGCAGGGCGGCGAGGCTCGCCACCACGACGGTGCCGCGGCGCAGCTCCTGCAGGTGGGTGCGGAGGTGGTCGTCCCAGGTCATGCCGCCACATTACTGTGTGCCACACAGTATGTCTAGATCGCACATCATCGTGCCCCGGACGCCCGTCGGTGGAAGATGCGGAAGAATGCCGGACGTGGACCTCGACGACCTCGCCGCGCGCGTCGCCCGGCTGGCCGACGCCGCGGCGGGACGCCGCGTGCTGGTCGGCGTCGTCGGTGCCCCGGGCAGCGGCAAGTCGACGCTCGCGAAGCGGCTGGCCAACCGGCTCACCGCCGAGGGCATGCCTGCCGTGCGCGTGCCGATGGACGGCTTCCACCTGGCCGACGTCGCCCTCGCCGAACGCCGCCTGCTCGACCGCAAGGGCGCCCCGGAGACCTTCGACGCCCACGGCTACCTGAACCTGTTGCGACGCCTGCGCGCCGAGACCGGCCACGACGTGCTGGCCCCCGGCTTCGAGCGGGACCTCGAGCAGCCGATCGCCGCCTCGATCACCGTGGCACCGTCGCACCGCGTCGTCGTGACCGAGGGCAACTACCTGCTCGACGACGCCGACCCGTGGCCCGCCGTGCGCGCCGAGCTCGACGAGGCCTGGTTCGTCGACCTCGACGACGCCCGCCGCCGGTCGCGCCTCGTGGACCGCCACGTCAAGCACGGCAAGACGCGTGAGGCGGCGCAGGCGTGGGTCGACGAGGTGGACGAGCCCAACGCGCGGCGGGTGCTGGCCCGGAGCGGGACGGCCGACCTCGTGGTCCCGTCGCCTTGACCGCTCAGCCGGGCGCGGTCCGTCCAGGGAGCCCCGCCACGGTGGCCGCCCACTCGATCGACCGGCTCGTCCCGAGCGCGGTGCGCTGAGCGGGCCGGGTGACGTGGTCGATCAGCAGGCGACGCAGCACATCGGGCCGGTCGGTCAGGTAGGCCGACGGGATCGGGATCGCCCGACCGCTGCGGTCCGTGGTGTCCACGCACCACCACTCCCCCCGACGCACGCGCTCGAGGCCGGGCGTCCGCTCCAGGCCGAGCGGACCGACGAGCTCCAACGACTCCCACGGGACGCGCGTGTGGGCCGGACCCCACACGTGCTCCACTCCCTGGGCCGTGAGGAACAGCCCACCCGCCTGCACCCCGCGTCGGGCCAGCCAGAGGTTCGGCACGAGCAGCAGGATGACGAGTCCGGCGCCGATGAGCGTCCAGGCACTGCTGTCGCCGAGCAGCCAGGCCACGACCTCGCCGACCACCACGATCGAGAACGCCGCGACGACGGCCCACGGTCGCGCGAGGGCCCACCCCGGCCGCAGCCACGCGGTGGCCGGGAGCCCGGAGGGAGCCGTGGCGAGCACCGGCCCGGCGTCGGCGTGCGGCGCACGGACCCACCGCCCCACGGCGTCGACGACCACCACCCAGCCGCTCCAGCACGCGAGGCCGAAGACCAGCGAGAGCAGCGGGCGCCCCACGGCGACGGTGACGGCCCAGACGACGGTGAAGAGCAGCGAGTAGAGCGTCGAGAACACCAGCAGCAGCCCGGCGCGCCACGTGCGTCCGGCGTCCAGGGCGCGACGGACGATGCCCGGCCCGTTGCGCGCGCCCCAGGCGGCCGGTGCGATGAACTGCGCCATCGGTCGAGCCCCGCCCTCAGCCGAGCACGGCGCCGACCCGCTCGACGGCCTCGCGCAGCACGTCGGGCGGGGTGGCGTAGGTCAGTCGCGCGCGCCCGTCGCCGACTCCGGACGCGCCGCCGAACGCGAGCCCCGAGGCCAGGGCGACGCCGACCCGCTCGAGCAGCACGGCGGCGGGGTCGTCGCCGAGGTCGTACGCGCGGAGGTCGAGCCACGCCGTGTAGGTGCCGGGGCCGGCGAGGAGGCCGGCGCGCGGGAGGTGCTTCGCCGCGAGGTCGCCGAGCAGCGACCGGTTCTCCGCGATGTCGGCGCGGAGGGCGTCGAGCCAGGGTCGGCCGTGGGTGAGCGCCGCGACGTGCGCGATGGTGCCGAGGTGGCTCGGACCGTGGCTCACGATCTCCGGCACCGAGGCGATCTCGTCGACGGTGACCGCACCACCGGCCACCACGGCCGCCTTGGCGCCGGCGAGGTTGAACGCCTTCGACGCCGACAGCACGGCGTACGCGTCGTCGGTGCCGTCGACGGAGAGGTAGGGCACGAAGGCGTCGTCGTCGGTGGAGACCGCGGCCAGGGGTGCGTGGATCTCGTCGACGACCACGCGGACCCGATGCTCGCGCGCCAGCCGGGCGACGGTGCCCAGCTCCTCGGTGGTGTGCACGACGGCGGTGGGGTTGTGGGGGCTGCACAGCAGGTACGTCGCGCCGGGGTGCTGGGCGAACGTGGCGGCGAGTGCGTCGAGGTCGAGGCGGCCGTCGTCGCCGAGCGGCACTTCGACCAGCGGACGGCCCACGTGGCCGACCGCGTCGAAGAACGGCTGGTAGACCGGCGGGTTGACGATGACCGGCACGTCGGCGCCGCCGGTGAGACGGAGGACCTCCTCGATGCCGACCATCACGTCGGCGACGGCGAGCGTGCGCGCCGGGTCGAGCCCGGTCCAGCCCCAGCGGTCGGCGGCGAAGTCGGCGAGGGCCTCCGCGTACACGCGCGGCTGCGGGTAGCCGGTGTCGCCGCGGGTCACGGCGTCGGTCAGGGCACGCGCCACGGGCTCGGCGAGCGGCACGTCCATCTCGGCCACGAACATCGGGATGACGTCGGGGTCGTGCATCGTCCACTTGATGCTCGTGCGGCGGCGCAGGTCGGCCAGGGTCAGCTCGTGCAGCGGGTGCATGCGGCCAGCCTGCCACCGCTCGGCGCACTCCGCGTCGGGCACTCACCCTGGTTCTCCCCCACTCACCTCGGAGGGCACGCCATGGTGAGTGAGGGATCTCGCCGGGGAGCTCGTGATTCCCATCAGCTGATGGGAATCACGGTCACGGGTGCGCCGGAGCGGGTGTCTACGGTGGGGTCATGGAGACGTTCGGGGACCTGCTGACCGAGGCTGCGGCGCGGGAGGCCGTTGCCGCCGCACCGCTGATCGACGGGCACGACGACCTCGCGTGGGAGATGCGCGAGAGCGCCGGCTACTCCGTCGACGGGCTCGACGTGGACCGCGCTGCCGCGGGCGAGGACCCGGCGTTCCAGACCGACCTGGTGCGGCTGCGCCGCTCGGGGGTCGGCGGCCAGTTCTGGTCGGTCTACGCGCCCTGCTCCGAGCGCGGGGCCGACGCGGTCACGTACACGCTCGAGCAGGTCGACTGGGTGCACCGGCTTGTCGCTCGCTACCCCGACCGGCTCGCGCTCTGCCGCACCGGCGACGACGTGCGCGACGCGTGGGCCTCGGGCCGGCTGGCGTCCCTGCTCGGCGCCGAGGGCGGCCACAGCATCGACGGCTCGCTCGCCGTGCTGCGGCAGCTCGCGAGCCTCGGCGTCCGCTACATGACCCTCACCCACAACGAGAACACCCCGTGGGCCGACTCCGCCACCGACGAGCCCGAGCACGGTGGACTCACCGACATCGGCCGCGACGTGGTGCGCGAGATGAACGCGCTCGGCATGCTCGTCGACCTGTCCCACGTGGCGGCCACGACGATGCACGACGCCCTCGACGTGACCACCGCGCCGGTGATCTTCAGCCACTCCTCGTGCCGGGCCGTCGCCGACCACCCGCGCAACGTCCCCGACGACGTGCTCGAACGGCTCCCCGGCAACGGCGGCGTCCTCATGGTCACCTACGTGCCGCCGTTCGTGAACGCCGACTTCGGTGCCTGGTTCGCCCACCGGGAGGTCGACCCCACCGGCGCCGGGCCCATGCCGCGTGTCACCGTCGACGACGTGGTCGCGCACGTGGAGCACGCCCGCGAGGTCGTGGGCGTCGACCACGTGGGCCTCGGCGGCGACTACGACGGCTTCGAGCTCTTCCCCGAGGGCATGGGCGACGTGACCGGTCACGCGATCCTGCTCGACGCGCTCGCGCGGCGCGGCTGGTCGGCCGGCGACCTCGCCCGCCTCACCGGGAAGAACGTGCTGCGGGTGCTCGACGCGACGTCCTGAGTCGTCCCACCGAGCGCGTGGCAGACTCGACGTGAGCCAGGACACACCCGGCTCGGACGTCACGCCGGCCGGCACGTGGGGGGACACGATGGACCAGCGACTCAGCCAGACCGCGGGCAGCGCCGAGGTGCCGCTGCTGGAGACCACGATCGGCGCCGACCTCGCCGCCACCGTCGCGCGGGTGCCCGACGCCGAGGCGCTCGTGGAGTGCGCCACCGGCCGACGTTGGACCTACCGCGAGCTGGCCGCCGACGTCGAGGTGGTGGCCCGCGGCCTCGCGTCGCTCGGCATCGAGAAGGGTGACCGGGTCGGCATCTGGGCACCGAACTGTGCGGAGTGGACCCTGGTGCAGTACGCCACGGCGCGGCTCGGCGTGGTGCTCGTGAACGTCAACCCCGCCTACCGCGCCCACGAGCTGGGCTACGTAATCGGCCAGTCGGGCATGCGCGCGATCGTCGCCGTCCCCGAGCTCAAGGGCAGCTCGTTCGCCGCCATGATCGACGAGGTCCGTCCCGACCACCCCACGCTCACCGACGTCGTGCTCATCGGTCCCGGCGGGGGTGCCGGGCCCCGGGCGGCGAACGGCACAGCGTCGTGGGACCGCCTGCTCGAGGCGGGCCGCGCGAGCGACCTCGACGTCGACGCCATCGAGGCCACCCTCGACCCGACGGACCCGATCAACATCCAGTACACGTCGGGCACCACCGGCTTCCCCAAGGGCGCCACGCTCTCGCACCGCAACATCCTCAACAACGGCTTCGCCGTGGGCGAGCTGCTGCACTACACGTCCGACGACCGCATCGCGATCCCCGTGCCCTTCTACCACTGCTTCGGCATGGTGATGGGCAACCTGGCGGCCACCTCGCACGGCGCGACGATGGTCATCCCGGCGCCGATGTTCGACCCCGCCGCCACCCTGCGCGCGGCCGCCGAGGAGCGGTGCACGTCGCTCTACGGCGTGCCCACGATGTTCATCGCCATGCTCGCCGACCCGTCCTTCGACCAGCACGACCTCTCCGCCCTGCGCACGGGCATCATGGCCGGCTCACCGTGCCCCGTGGAGGTCATGAAGCAGGTCATCGAGCGGATGGGGGCCGAGGAGGTCTCGATCTGCTACGGCATGACCGAGACGTCGCCGGTCTCCACGCAGACCCGCACGGACGACAGCGTCGAGCGGCGCGTGAGCACCGTCGGCCGGGTCCACCCGAACCTCGAGACGAAGGTGGTCGACCCGGCCACCGGCGAGGTCGTGCCACGCGGCACGGCCGGCGAGCTCTGCACGCGCGGGTACTCGGTGATGATCGGCTACTGGCAGGAGCCGGAGAAGACCGCCGAGGCCATCGACGCCGACGGGTGGATGCACACCGGCGACCTGGCCGTCATGGACGACGACGGCTACCTGAGCATCACCGGACGCATCAAGGACATGGTCATCCGCGGCGGCGAGAACATCTACCCGCGCGAGATCGAGGAGTTCCTGATCACCCATCCCGACGTCCTCGACGCCCAGGTCGTCGGCGTGCCCGACGAGAAGTACGGCGAGGAGCTCATGGCGTGGCTGCGCATGCGCGACGGCGCCGAGCCGCTGGGCGTCGAGGCGGTCAGGGAGTTCTGCACCGGCCGCCTGGCGCACTACAAGGTGCCGCGCTACGTGCACGTGGTCGAGGAGTTCCCGATGACGGTCACCGGCAAGGTGCGCAAGGTGCAGATGCGTGAGGACGCCCGCGCGCTGCTCGGCCTCTAGCGGTCCTCGTCGCGCGGCACCGGCCGGACCCAGGTGTCGGCGTCGATGCCGTAGACCCAGCGGCGTCCGGGCCACTCGGTGAGCGACCACAGCTGCCCGCGCTGGGGCCACCACGTGATGTCCTCGGGGCCGGTGGGCAGCACGCCACGGCGCCGGGTGAGCGCGCCGGGCCTCCCGATCCACAGGTCGCCCGGGTTGTCCTCGCCCGCGCTCGCGGTGATCACCCACGTGCCGTCGACGAGCACGGCACCCTGCATGCGTGGCGCGACCGCGTCGTGCACCTCGATGGGCACGGCCGGCTCGGTCTCGCCCGAGCGCAGCAGGTGGGTGTCGCGGTCGAGCTCGTAGCGGACCATGCGGTGGCTGCCGCCCTTGCGGCCGTACTCGCCGGCGACGAGGTGGTCGACGTCGCCCCGCCGGTCGAGCGACATGAACGAGTAGGTCATGGGCCGGACACCGGCGTTGGTGTCGGCGGCGTAGTGGGTCCGCTGGGGCAGCACGTAGCGGTAGCCGCGGGTGCGCCACCGGTTGCGCACCCGGATCACGTCGTCGAGGGCGAACACGCGGACGCCGCCGGAGCTGCCCGCCACGAACAGGTGCTCGCCGTACCAGACGATGCCCCCGGCATGGACCCGCACGGGGCGCAGCAGGTGCAGGCCGAGGATGCGCCGCGGCGCCACGAGCAGCACGTGCCGGTAGCGCGGCGCGGCCTCGTCGGCGTGGTCGATGACGGAGATGCGCGAGCCCAGCGTCAGCCAGCCGAGGACGCCGTGGGCGTACCAGCTGACGACGACGACCGGGCGGCCCTCGAAGGTGCCCGACTGCGGGTCGGGGCCGTAGGCGTCGGCCGACGTCGTGATGCCCTGCGGCCACCACCGCTGCGACGTCGCGTCGCGCTCCTCCCACTGCATGCCGCCGACCGCGGCCTCTCCCGGGACCTCGGCGCGGCTGCCTCGGCGGTCGAGGTCGGCCAGGACACCACGCAGGCCGACGCGCCGGAACCGTCCGAAGAAGCGCTCGGAGAGCCGACGTGACGCCGGCGCCGGCACGAGCCGGTACGGGACCTGCTGGGAAGGATCGAGGGCCACGTCCCCACCGTAGGTGCGACGCGCCACCGCGCCACCGGACTGCCGCCTGCGCGGCGTCTCCCCTAGGGGCCGTCGGGCGGGTCCGGCCACGGCGTCGTGAGGTAGGCCTCGACCGCCCGGTGGCGGAACGTGTACTGACGTCCCCGGTCGATGATGCCGCGGACGGTGTCGAGTCGCTGGGCGGTCGGGGCTGCCTGCGACGCCGTCTCGAAGCCCATCTCCCGCGCGATCTTCGTCGCGGTGCGGTCCACCGGCTCCATCGCCGCCATCACCTCGACCATCTGACGCTCACGCGCAGGGAGCCGCTGCAGGATGCGCTCGACGTGCGCCGTGGCCTCGTACCGCGCCGCCTCCCACCCCTGGAGCACGTGATCGACCGTGATCACCGGCCCCGTGCCCGCGTACCACGAACGTTCGCCCGCCAGCTGGAACAGGAACGGCTCGCCACACGAGAGCCGGACGACCAGGTCCGCCGCGGCCGGCTCCATGCGCACCACGCGCGTCGATCCGCGCTCGTCGCTCACCTCCCACCCGGGGGTCACGAAGGGGTGCAACGCCATCCTCAGGTCGTCGTCGGCGATGGGCGCGAGGGTGGTGGTCGCGAAGCGGCGCGCGAACGTGGCGCCCTTGCGGGAGCCGGCCATGTCGGCGAACTCGGGGAGGCCGGTGAGGTAGACGGCGACGGGCAGGACCCGCGCGAGTGCGACGTCGCCGGGGGCCCGCACCACGGTCTCGTGGGCGATGACGTCGCCGAGACACACCAGCAGCTGCGACAGCACGGCCTCGTCGGTGATGTTCTGGACCTCGTCGATGTGCACGACCACGGTGACGCCCTGCGCCAGGGCTGCGGCACCGACCTCGACGAGCAGGTCCGTCAGCGCCACGTAGGGCTCCGGCCCCACCGCACGGTCCAGCGTGAGGGAGATGCCGCTGGCGGCCACCTCACGAACCCTCGCGAGCACGTCCTTGATGCGCTGCTCGCGCGCCTCCGCCAGCCCGGCGCGATCGGCCAGGCGCAGCATGGCGGAGGCCACGGCCTTGAGCGGATCGGCCCCCAGGGGGATGCGCAGCTGAGGCGTGACCCAGTCGCCCTCGCGCTCGGCCATCAGGGCGATCCGGCGGACCAGGGTCGACTTGCCGAGACCGGCTTCGCCGAGGATCGTCCTGCCGCGTTCGGGCAGGCCCATCGCGCGTCGTGGGCGAACCACCGACTCCCAGTCCTGCAGCTGGTCGCGGCGTCCCGCCCAGACGGGCGGCACGACGTCCGCGCCGGGGGTGAAGGGATTATCGATCGCCGAACGCACGACCTAATGTTATCGCAACACGCTGCATACGCGATAACCTTTGGCGACAATGGCGACGACCGCCACCCCAGGTGCGTACCCCCTCCCCCGCCGGTACCGTCGGCCGCTGGACGGCGACAGCGAGGAGACGACGTGGAGCAGGATCACGCACGGGGCGGAGCGGTCGTGCGCGCAGTGGGCCGCGGCGTGCTGACCCTCCTCCTGCTCGTGGTGGCCCTGGGCCAGCTGGTGGCGTGGACGTCCCCGACCTGGTGGGTCCCAGCGCTGCAGCTCTGGCCGGTGCAGTACGTGGTCCTCGCCTGCGGCGTCGTGCGCGACGCGCTGGGCGTGTGGAACGTCGTGCTCGCCGTCGCCCTGCTCGTCCTCGTGCTGCGCGGGGCTCGTTGCCGGGGTACCGGGCTTCTGCGACCCGTGCCCGTCCTGGCCGTCGTCGTGGCGGCGTCGTCGCTCGGCCTGTGGTCGTACCAGGTCGTCGACGCCAGGCAGGCCGGTGCCGACGTCGGCGCCTTCGCCCCCGTGGTGCCGTTCCGGCAGGGCACCGTCGACCCCGACCGCAGCGTCACCGTCGGCACGGTCGACGGCACGGATCTCGACGCGGACCTCTACCTGCCGCGCGACACCGACGACGCCGGCGGCGTGCCCGTGGTCGTCTACGTGCACGGTGGCGGCTTCACCAGCGGCGCCCCCGCCCCCAGCCCCTACTACCCGCCGCTGCTCGACCGCGGGTACGCCGTGCTCGACGTCAGCTACCGCCTGGCCACGCCCGATCGCCAGACGTGGGACACGGCCGTCGCCGACGTCGGATGTGCGCTCACGTGGGTCACCACCGAGGGTCCCGGCGTCGGCCTGGACCCCGGGCGGGTGGGCACGATGGGCGACTCCGCCGGTGGCCAGCTGGCCATCAACGCCGCCAACCTCGGCGCCCGCGACGAGCTCGACCCGTCGTGCCGGACGCGTGGCGAGCTGCCGCAGGTCTCGGCCGTCGTGGCCGGCTACCCGGCGGTGGACGGCGCGGCGGCCTACGAGGAGTCGGGGCTGGGACGCGCCTACGGCAACCATTACGTCGGGGGCCCGCCGGAGGAGTTCCCCGAGCGGTACGCGTTCACCGACTCCGTGAACCATCTCGGCCGTGGCAACCCGCCGCTGCTGGTCTACCAGGGCGGTGCCGACCACCTGATCCTGCCCGGACCGGTGCGCGACTTCGCCCGCGCCTCGCGGGAGGCCGGGACCACCACGCGCTACGTGGAGCTGCCCGGCCAGGAGCACACGACCGGCGGCGGCCTCGGCACCCTGTCCTTCGGCGACCTCGTCGGTCGCGACCTCGCGACGCAGTGGTTCGTCGAGCACCTCTGAGGGAATCGGGTCTCCAGGGGGTCGCGCCTTGCCCGCTGCTGGGCATCGTGGGCCTGCGTCGGCGCGGCTCACCGTGGGCGTGGGCTGCGTCGGCGCGGGTGGGCGTGGGGCTCGGTCTCCGAGAGGGCCTCGACCGGGTGACTCCCCCGCGACTTCGGCGAGCCTGCGGCCCCCACCCCGTTCCGACCCACCATCGGTGGATTCTCAACCGCAGCAGCGTTCCTGCGGTTGAGGATCCACCGATGGGGGGCGCGGCCGGAGGTTCGATCGCGCCAAGGCCTACGCCGACCCGACCCCGGTGCGCAGGCGGACCTCTCGCTCCATGCGCTTCTCGTGCCGTGCGCGACCCTTGAGCGCCTCGGCCTCACGGCTCTTGGGCGGCGCCTTGGTCACGAGCCCGTCGAGGAGCGTGCGCGTGGCGGCGGCGATCTCGTCGATGGCCTGCTCGAACGCCGCGGCGTTCGCCTGCGAGGGTCGAGTGGATCCACTGACCTTGCGCACGAACTGCAGCGCGGCCTCGCGCACCTCGTCGTCGGTGGTCGGCGGCTCGAAGTTGTGGAGCACGCGGATGTTGCGGCACATCCTCCGACGGTAGCCCCGGTGGGCGGGAGGCGGAAGGTCCTCAGGCGCCGCGGCTCGGATCGGAGATGCTCAGCATCGTCTCGCTGAACAGGTCGATCTCGTCGTCACGTGTGCGGCCGGTGCCGGCCCCGCCGAGCAGCGACATGAGCTCGCTGACGGCGCGGTCGACGCGCGACGTGAGCGCACCCTCGCCCTCGGCGCTCCAGTCGTGCGGCGACGCGAACACGCCGGTCGGCACGGGCACGGCCTGCAGGTAGGCCATGAGCGGACGCATCGCGTGCTCGACGGCCAGCGAGTGGCGCGCGGTGCCGCCGGTGGCGCCGAGCAGCACCGGCTTGCCGATCAGCTGGTCGGGCTCGAGCACGTCGGCGAACGACTTGAACAGGCCGCTGTACGACGCCTGGAAGATCGGCGTGACGAAGCCGAGGGCGTCGGCCGCGCCCACCTGGTCGATCACGTGCTGCAGGCGCGGCGACGCGAACCCGGTGAGCGTCGCGTCGACGACGTCGTGGGCGAGCGGTCGCAGCTCCACGACCTCGACGGACGCCCCCGGCTCCGCTCGACGGACGCCGGCCGCCATCTGGTCGGCGAGCAGCCGCGTGGTCGACGGCGAGCCGAGCCCGGCGGAGACGATGACGACGCGGGTCATGCGCGCACCTCGCTCTCGCCGGAGGCCTGCGCAGCGTCGCGGGCGGCCACGCGTGAGGCGTGGGTGGGTGCATCGGGGACGCCGGCCGGACGTCGTGCCTCGAACTCCGCGCGCAGGGTGGGAAGCACCTCGCCGATCATGTCGATCTGGTGCAGCACCTCCTTCAGCGGCAGACCGGCGTGGTCCACGAGGAAGAGCTGGCGCTGGTAGTCACCGAAGTAGTCGGCGAACGTCAGCGTCTTCTCGATGAACTCCTGCGGGCTGCCGACGGTGAGCGGCGTCTGCGCGGTGAAGTCCTCCAGGCTCGGGCCGTGCCCGTAGACCGGCGCCTTGTCGAAGTAGGGGCGGAACTCACGCATCGCGTCCTGGCTGTTCTTGCGCATGAACACCTGGCCGCCGAGCCCGACGATCGCCTGCTCGGGCTCGCCGTGGCCGTAGTGGGCGAAGCGCTGCCGGTAGAAGTTGATCAGCCGGATGTAGTGCTCCTTGGGCCAGAAGATGTTGTTGGCGAAGTAGCCGTCGCCGTAGTACGCGGCCAGCTCGGCCACCTCGGGCGTGCGGATCGAGGCGTGCCAGACCATCGGCGGCACGTCGTCGAGCGGGCGGGGCGTGGCCGTGAAGCCGCGCAGGGGTGTGCGGAACTGGCCCTCCCAGTCCACGACGTCCTCGTCCCACAGCCGACGCAGGAGCTGGTAGTTCTCGACCGTCAGCTCCACCGCGCGCGTCGGGTCCTGCCCGAACCAGGAGTAGACGGGGGCGGAGTTGCCGCGCCCGAGCATGAGGTCGACGCGGCCGTCGGACAGGTGCTGCAGAACCGCGTAGTCCTCGGCCAGCTTGACCGGGTCGTTCGTGGTGATCTGCGCGATGGCCGTGGAGAACACGATCCGCTCGGTCTGGGCGGCCATGTAGGCCATGAGCGTCGTCGGCGAGGTGGTGACGAACGGCGGGTTGTGCTGCTGCCCGCTCGCGAAGACGTCGAGCCCGACCTCCTCCGTCTTCTTCGCGATCTCCACCAGCGCCTTGAGGCGCGCGTTCTCGGTGGGCGTCGTGCCGTCGGTCGGGTCCTGCGTGACGTCACCGACGGTGAAGATGCCGAACTGCATGCTGCTCATGGGAGCCTCCTTGCCTCGATACTCCCATCAACTAGTTCAACCTTCAACTTGTTCCCGGTCACGCCGTCCCCGAGATTCCCAGGTCGACCTGGGAATCCCCCGCGACGCACGGAGAACGCATTGGTGCACGGAGTGCTATCCGTGCACCGATGAGGAAACCCGGCGTCGCCGCGGGAGCCTACGAGCAGACCGGAAGGTCCCACGACGCACGGAGAACTCATCCGTGCACGGACTGCTTTCCGTGCTCCGATGAGAAAGCCTGGCGTGGCCGGAGATTCCC
>NZ_JANLGG010000027.1:0-42162 GCF_024655735.1 Aeromicrobium sp. 50.2.37 | reverse complement strand
GGGCCCGGGGCGGCCGGAGGGGCCGGCGGAGGGGCCGGGTCGCGACGCGCGCTCGGCCGAGAGTCGGCCGTGCTCGGCCAGGCAGCGGGCTGCCCAGGCCTGAGTGCGGGCGAGCGCCTCCTCCTGGTAGGTCCGGGAGTCGAGCAGGGTCGTGAGCTCGTCGAAGGCGAAGATGATGTCGGCACCCAGGCGGTGCTGGATGCCCATCGACACCTCGGGCGTGAAGCGGTGCGTGGATCCGTCGAGGTGGCTGCGGAACGTGACGCCCTCCTCGTCGACGTGGGCCAGGCGGTCCTTGTCCGTGGCGATCACGTCGGCGGCGTCCGTGGACGCGTCCATCGACAGGGTCTTGCGGTAGCCGGAGCCGAGGCTCATCACCTGGAAGCCGCCGGAGTCGGTGAACGTGGGGCCGTCCCACCCCATGAAGCGGCCGAGTCCGCCGGCGGCCTCCACGACGTCGTCGCCGGGCTGGAGGTAGAGGTGGTAGGCGTTCGCGAGCAGCGCCTGGGCGCCCAGCTCGGCCATGGCCTCCGGCAGCACCGCCTTGACCGTGGCCTTGGTGCCCACCGGGACGAAGGCTGGTGTCCGGATGGTGCCGTGGGCGGTCGTGATGGTGCCGGTGCGTCCGGCCCGCCCGTCGAGTCGGGCCTCGACCTCGAAGAAGGATGGGGTCGTCATGGGTCCGTCGGTCACCGCCTCATCCAAGCACCCCGACGACGACGTGCTCTCAGCCCAGCCCGTCGAGACCGCGCAGCAGGTGCCATGCGGGCAGGAGGGCCGTCGTGGTGACGACCACGAACACGGCGTTCCAGAGCGTCGCGGGGAGGTGCGTGAGGCGGGCCAGCACGTCGGCGTCCGACGTGGCGGAGCGGGAGCGACGTCGGCTCGACCACAGCTCGACCGTCGTGCGCGGCCCGCCCACGAGCAGGAAGGAGGCGAGGGCCACGACGGCGAGCTGCTGGACCCCCTCGTCGGTGCGCCAGACGAGGTAGCCCACGACCAGCGCGGCGAGGCCCACGACGAGCAGGCCGAACCAGTTGCGGATGAAGACCAGCATGCCGGTCACGACGGCCAGGGCGATCCACAGCGCCCAGGCGGTGCTGCCGAGCGCAGCCGTGGCGAGCATCCCGAGGCCCAGGGCGGTGGGGGACAGGTACCCGGCCGCCGCCGTCGCGACCATGCCCGGCCCGCGCGGACGTCCGACCGACGTGGTGAGCCCGGAGGTGTCACGGTGCAGACGCACGCCGTTGAGCCGACGTCCGGTCAGCACCGCGACGAGGGCGTGCCCGGCCTCGTGCACGAGGGTGACGACGTGTCGGCCGGGCCCCCAGCCCCACGGCAGCAGCGCCGCCGCGGCACCGACCGCGACGGGCACCCACGGACTCACGGGTGCCCGCCGGACGGAGGGTTCGGGTCGGCCACGACTCAGGTGCCCGGCCGGTCGACCAGCTCCACGCGGGTGGCGTCGCGCGCCGACTCGCCCAGGGCCGCCGCGAGGCGGTGCATCGCCGCCCCCTCGCGGTGGCGGCTCTGCCGGTCCAGCGTCAGGCCGAGGGCCGTGTGCGCCCAGCCGCTCGTGGGCTCGAGCGCGATGAGCCGACGGAAGGCGGCCTCCGCGGGTGCCAGCTGCGCCGCGGCGAAGTGCGAGCGCGCGAGCAGCTCCCAGGCCGACGCGTTGTCGGGCACCTCGTCGACCACACGCCGCAGGACCCGCACGGCGTCGCGGGGGTAGCGCGAGTCGAACAGCTCCTCACCCAGGCGGAAGGCCTCGAAGGCGTCCATCGCAGCGATCTTCTCGTCGGACAGGTTCGGGGTCAGGTAGATGGTCATGGGGTCCTCCTCCCAGAGGTCACGTGGTCGTGATCGCGCTGGTCAACGTCGGGTCGGGCCCGTTCATTCCTGGTCGACGGGTGGCTCGGTGGTGGCCGTGGCGGTCGGCGCGGGCGTGGGCGTGGGGGTCGCCGTCGGGGTGGGCGTCGCGGTGGCCGTGGGGCGGCGGGTCGGCGTCGGCGTGGCGGCCGGGTCGGGCGACGAGGACTCCTGCGGCTCGGCGTCCTCGGTGGGCTCGGCCTTGCTCCCACCGCCGAACGGGTTGCCGATCCGGGCGTTGTCGGGATCGGAGCCGTAGGCCTTGTCGGTGACGATCTCGTAGGCGCCCATCGCGAGCCCGGACACCGCCAGGATGATCGCCGTGGTGAGCGCGACCGTCTTCCAGCGGAAGGACCGACGAGGGTCCTCGACCACCTCGGCGCCCCTGACCTGCTCGTGGGTGGCCTCACTCACGGCGGCGAGCGCCTCGGCGGTGTGACCGGGCTCGACGTCGGTCTCGACGAACGTGCCGCTGTCGGTCTGGACGATGAGGGTGCGGCCACGGTCGAGCGTGCTGGCGTAGAAGGTCGACGTGATCGTCACGACGAGGCTGCCGAGCGCCGCACCGATGATGGTGCCGCCCACGCCCAGCGCCGAGGCGACCCAGGCCGACGTCATCGCGGCGAGAGCGCCGGCCAGGACCTGGAACCACGACAGTCCGCTCAGGAACGAGCGCTCGCGGGTGTCGGGGGAGTCGGGCATGGCGTCCAGGGTAGAGGGGGCGACCCACCCGTTCGAGCCCCGCGAGGGCGTTCGGGTCACGTCGGGCGGGTCCACGCGCCGGGCCACGGCACGCCTCCACGCTTCTGTCGGTCCTGGTTGGGAGACTCGGGCCATGGCTTCCTCGACGGCACTTCTGCTCGGTCTGCTGGTGGGCATCGCGCTCGGTTCGGTGATCGGTGCCCTGGTGGATCGTTCGCGTCGGCAGGACGTCGTCTGCGGTCACGAGGACCCCGCCGTGGTCGAGGCGCGGCACACCGCCGAGGTCAGCGAGCTCCGGCACGACGCCCAGGTGCAGCTGGCCGAGGTCCGGCACGCGGCCGCCGTCGAGCAGGCGCAGCTCGAGAGCTCCCTCGCCTCGGCGCGCGCCGCGGTGGAGGCGCGTCTGGCCGCGGTCGCGGCGGAGGCCAAGGAGCTGCGTGAGCAGGTGGGCGCCGCGCAGCAGCAGTACCGCGACGCGGTGGAGCGTCACCGGCGCGAGGAGCAGAAGCGGGAGGCCTCCGGCGCCGCCGAGAGCAAGGTGCTGCAGCAGCTGGCGCCCGTGGCCGCCCAGCTCAAGGGCATGCAGGCCAAGGTCGACGAGCTGGAGCAGCAGCGCGCCGAGCAGCACGGCCAGCTGGCCGAGCAGCTCCGCGTCACCCGCGAGACGGCGGCGCAGTCCAAGCAGGCGGCCGAGGCGCTGTCCGCCGCCCTGAGCAACAACGCCGTCCGCGGCACCTACGGCGAGACCCAGCTCCGCACGCTCGTGGAGTCGGCCGGGCTGCTCAACCGGATCGACTACTCGGTGCAGGAGTCGATCACGGCCGACAGCGGTGCGCGCCGCCCCGACATGGTCATCAACCTGCCCGGGGGCAAGCGCCTGGCGATCGACGCCAAGGTGCCGTACCGCGCGTTCATCGAGGCCTACCGCGACGAGCTCGACGACGACCGGCGCAAGCAGGTCCGCCTCCAGCACGCCCGGGCCGTCAAGTCGCACGTCGACACCCTCGCCTCCAAGCAGTACTGGACCGGGCTGGAGGAGAGTCCCGAGTTCACGATCGCGTTCATCCCCAACGAGGCGATCCTCAACGACGCGCTCGACGCCGATCCCGGCCTCATGGAGCACGCCTACAGCCAGGGCATCGCGCTGGCGACCCCGGTCAACCTCTGGGCCGTGCTCAAGACCGTCGCGCTCACCTGGAAGCAGGAGCAGATGGCCGAGAACGCGCTCGAGCTCGTCGCGCTCGGCCGCGAGCTCTACAAGCGCCTCGGCACGCTCTCGGGCCACGTGTCCAAGCTCGGCCGCACGATCGAGCGCTCCGTCGACGACTACAACAAGCTCGTCGGCTCGCTCGATCGCCAGGTCATCTCCACCGCCCGCAAGCTCGACGCCGTCGACGAGGCCGCCCAGCTCGGCAGCATCGCCACCATCGAGGACACGCACGTGCGGAAGCTGAACGCCCCCGAGCTCGCCGCCGACGCAACGCCGCAGGTCGAGCCCGCGGCGGCGCCCGAGGCGGAGCCGGCCGCGTCCTCGCCGTCGGCGGCGGTCGACGAGCAGGACCTGTTCGCCGACCTCGAGCGCGAGGAGCTCGAGGTCGACATGGTCACGCCCTCCGAGGCCGAGCGGGCCCGCGACGTCGGCTGACCCGACGTCGCGGCCCGCTCAGGCGAGCGCCTGCTCGAGGTCGGCCAGCAGGTCGGCGGTGTCCTCGATGCCCACGCTGAGACGCACCAGGTCGTCGGGGACCTCGAGCACGGAACCTGCCGTGGAGGCGTGGGTCATCGCGCCGGGGTGCTCGATCAGGGACTCGATGCCGCCGAGGCTCTCGGCCAGGGTGAAGATGCTCGTGCTGGAGCACAGGTCGAGCGCGGCCTGACGTCCTCCGGCCAGGCGCAGCGACACCATGCCGCCGAACCGGCGCATCTGCCGTGCGGCTGCCTCGTGGCCCGGGTGGTCCGGCAGACCCGGGTACAGGACCGAGGTCACGGCGGGATGGCCGACGAGCAGGTCGACGACCGCCTCGGCGTTGGTGCAGTGCTGCTCCATGCGGACCGCGAGCGTCTTGGCGCCGCGCAACGTCAGGTAGGCGTCGAACGGACCTGGGACCCCGCCTGCACCGTTCTGCAGGAAGCCGAACCCGGCGTCGAGCTCTGCGTCGTCGGTCACGAGCGCGCCACCCACGACGTCGGAGTGGCCGCCCAGGTACTTGGTGGTCGAGTGCAGCACCACGTCGGCACCGAGCCTCAACGGCTGCTGCAGGTAGGGCGAGGCGAACGTGTTGTCGACCACGAACGTCGCGCCTGCGTCGTGGGCGACCTCGGCCACGCGCTCGATGTCGGCGATGTTGAGCAGCGGGTTGGTGGGCGTCTCGACCCACACGACCTTGGTGGCGGACGTGATCGCGGCGCGCACCGCGTCGACGTCGTTGACGGCCACGGGGGTGTAGGAGATGCCCCACTGCGTGAACACCTTGTCGATGAGCCGGAAGGTCCCGCCGTAGGCGTCGTCGGGGATCACGAGGTGGTCGCCGGGACGCAGCAGGGTCCGCAGGGCGGCGTCCGTGGCGGCCATGCCGGACGAGAACGCCCGGCCGTGCCGGCCGTCCTCCAACGACGCGAGGTTGGCCTCGAGGGCCGCGCGCGTGGGGTTGCCGGTGCGGGCGTACTCGTAGCCGCCGCGCATGCCGCCGACGCCGTCCTGGGCGAAGGTGCTGGAGGCGTAGATCGGGACGTTGACCGCACCCGTGGCCGGGTCGGGCTCGTGGCCGGCGTGGATGGCACGGGTCGCGAAGCCGCGCGGGTCGCGGGCCCCGGCAGGGGTGCCGGGCCCTGGGCGGCGGTCAGTGCTGTCGTTGCTCATACGTGAACCCCCAGGAGGTCGTGGCGGGTGAGGACGCCCAGCGGCTTGCCGTCCTCGATGACCATGACGGCGTCGCTCTCGCCGAGTGCCTCGAGGGCCGCGTCGAGGTCCTCGTTCGCGCCCAGCAGGGGGAGCGGGGCCTCCATGTGCTTGGAGACCGGGTCGGTGAGGGCGGCCCGGCCCTCGAAGACGGCGCTGATGAGCGTGCGCTCGCTGACGCTGCCCGCCACCTCACCGATGACGACGGGCGGCTCCGCGCCGACGACGGGCATCTGGGAGACCCCGTACTCGCGCAGGATCTCGATGGCGTCGCGGATGGTCTCGGACGGGTGCGTGTGCACGAGTGCCGGCAGGTCGCCGCTCTTGCGGCGCAGCACGTCGCCGACGCTGGGACGGTCGGTCCGGCCGTCGAGCGGCTCGCGGAGGAACCCGTAGGACGACATCCAGTCGTCGTTGAAGATCTTGGACAGGTACCCGCGGCCCCCGTCGGGCAGCAGCACGACGACGACGGCGTCGGGACCCTCACGCTCGGCGACCTTGAGGGCGGCGACGACGGCCATGCCGCAGGAGCCGCCGACGAGCAGGCCCTCCTCGCGGGCGAGGCGACGCGTCATGTCGAACGCGTCGGCGTCGGAGACGGCGATGATCTCGTCGGCGATCTCGGGGTCGTAGGCACTCGGCCAGAAGTCCTCGCCCACGCCCTCCACGAGGTACGGGCGGCCCGTCCCGCCGGAGTACACCGACCCCTCGGGGTCGGCGCCGATGACCTTCACCGCGCCGCCGGAGACCTCCTTGAGGTACCGCCCGGCGCCGGTGATGGTGCCGCCGGTCCCGACGCCGGCGACGAAGTGGGTGACGGTGCCGTCGGTGTCGGCCCAGATCTCCGGACCGGTCGTCTCGTAGTGCGAGGCAGGCCCGGCCGGGTTGGAGTACTGGTCGGGCTTCCAGGCGTTCGGGGTCTCGCGCACCAGGCGGTCGGAGACGTTGTAGTAGCTGTCGGGGTGCTCGGGCGGCACGGCCGTGGGGCACACGACGACCTCGGCCCCGTAGGCGCGCAGGGTGTTGCGCTTGTCCTCGCTGACCTTGTCGGGGCACACGAAGATGCAGGTGTAGCCGCGCTGCTGGGCCACCAGCGCGAGCCCGACCCCGGTGTTGCCCGACGTCGGCTCGACGATGACCCCGCCGGGCTTGAGGGCACCGGAGGCCTCGGCCTCGTCGACCATCTTGACGGCGATGCGGTCCTTGGAGCTGCCGCCGGGGTTGAGGTACTCGATCTTGGCCGCCACCAGGGCAGATCCTGCCGGGACGACGCTGGACAACTTCACGAGCGGGGTGCCGCCCACGAGGTCGACCACGTGATTCGCGATGCGCATGCTGCTCATCCTGCCACCCGGCCGATGCGGCCGACCCCGAGGCGCTGCCGCCGTCACCACGTGGGCGGGCGGCAGCTCCTCGACGGGGGTCGGTTCAGACGACGGCGCCGTCGGCGCTGCGTCCGTCGTCGATCTGCGCGTACTTGTCGACGACCTTGGGCTTCCGCTCCGGGTCGTGCGGCCAGCGCTCCTCCAGCACGACCGCCAGGGCGGACGCGGTGAAGATCGTCGACAGGATGCCGATCGACAGGCCGAGGAGCAGGGCGAGCGCGAAGTCGGTGAGCGAGTCGCCACCGAGCACCGCCAGCGCCGCCAGGATGAACATGGCGCCGAGGCCGGTGTTCACGGTGCGGGGGATCGTCTGGAGGATCGCCTCGTTCACGACCTCGCGCAGCCTGCGGCCGCGGTTCTCGCCGGTGTGCTCGCGGATGCGGTCGAAGACCACGATGGTGTCGTTGACCGCGAGGCCGATGATCGAGAGGACCGCAGCCAGGAACACGCCGTCGATCGGCTTGCCCCACCAGGCGAAGATGCCGACGACCGTCAGCACCACCGATGCCATGGACAGCTGGGCCGAGACCGCGTAGGTCCAGCGGAACCGCCACGCGAGGTAGAGCATCTGGGCGGCGATCGCGATGCCGAAGGCGATGAGCGCCTTGTCGCGCAGCTCCTTGCCCAGGCTCGGGCCGATCAGCTCGTCCCTCTCCTTGGTGGCCTCGCCGGCCACGGTCTCGACCGCCTCCTCGACCTGGACGGCCTCCTCGTTGGAGATGTCGTCGAGCCGGACGGTGACGTTCTCGCTCTGTCCGTCACCGGACGACTCCTGCACGACGGCACGCGGGAAGCCCGCGTCGGAGACGGCCGTGCGGACGTCCTCGACGTCGGCCGTCTGGGCGGTGGAGAACTCCAGGATCCGGCCGCCGGTGAACTCGACCCCGAGGTTGAGCCCGCGCAGCAGGATGCCGCTGATGGAGACACCGGCGACGACCAGCGTGATGGCGATCCACGTGCCGCTGCGCTTCATCAGGTCGGGGCCGCGCTCGTTGAGCCACTTGCGCACGGGGCCGGTGTTGGCGATGCCGGTGACGCCCGGACGCTTGCGCAGCACGGATCGCTTCACGGCCCACTCGGTGAGCACCCGCGCGACGACCAGCGCCGAGAACATCGACGCGATCGTGCCGATGGTCAGCGTCACGCCGAACCCCTTGACCGGGCCGGACGCCAGGACGAACAGCAGCGCCGCGGCGAGGATCGTGGTGACGTTCGAGTCGAGGATGGCCGACCACGCCTTGTTGAAGCCGGTCGTCAGCGACAGGTGGAGGTTGCCGTTCTTCTCGTACTCCTCACGCGCTCTCTCGAACACGAGCACGTTGGCGTCGATCGCCAGGCCGATGGCCAGGACGAAGCCGGCCAGCCCGGGCAGGGTCAGGGTGGCCCCGATCCAGACGAGCAGGCCGTAGGAGATGGCGGCGTACGAGGCCAGGCCGAGCGTGGCCATGAACCCGATGGCGCGGTAGACGAGCACGATGAACAGGCCGGTCAGGATGATGCCGATGATGCCGGCCTCGATCGAGGCGTCGATGGCGGCGGCACCGAGGGTCGCGCCGACGGTGCGCTGCTCGATGACCTCGACCGGCACGGGGAGCGCGCCGCCCTTGATGAGCACGGCGAGGTCGTCGGCCTCGGCCTGCGTGAAGCTGCCGGTGATGCTGGTGTTGTTGCCACCGCCCGACGTGCACAGGTCTGGCTGGACGGCGGGGGAGGAGATGATGTCCTGGTCGAGCAGGATCGCGACCCGGTTCCCGCCCGCGGTGTTGGCGCAGGCCGCGGCGACGAGGTCGCGCCAGCCCGTGCGGCCGTCGCCGGCGAAGTCGACGTTGACGACCCACTGGCCGATGCTGTTCTGCGGCTGCGCGGCGGTGGCGTCGGAGACACCCTCGCCGTCGATCACCGTGGGTCCGAGCAGGAGCGGCTGGCCCTGCTCGTCGGCAGCGACGACCTGGCCCTCCTCGGGCTCCTGGCCCTCGGTGGCCGGGCTCAGCACCTCGTGGAACGACAGCTGGGCGGTCTGGCCGATGACCTCGGCCGCCTCACGGGGGTCCTGGACGCCCGGCAGCTCGACGATGATGCGCCGGTCGCCCGACTGGGCCAGCGTCGGCTCGGCCACGCCGAGGGCGTCGACGCGACCGCGGATGACCTCCAGCGCGCGGGCGGTGGACTCGGCGTCGGCCTCGATCCGGTCGGTGCTCTGGGTCTCGAGGACGATCTGGGTGCCGCCCTCGAGGTCCAGTCCGAGGTTGGCCGGCTTGACGTACGCGAAGGCGAGGGAGGCGGCGAGGACGGCGAAGGCCGCGATCGCGCGCCACAGGGGTGCACGGTTGCTCATGGGAGGACTTTCGAGGTGGTGACGGGCTGCTGGACGGGGACGTCAGGCAGCCGGAGGACCTCGCCCGAGCTGGGGCGCCGCCTGCGCGGGTACGGGCACGACGGCATGCGCCGGGGCCGCGCCGCGCTCGAGCTCGGGGAGCGGGTCCGCCTCGGCCGGCGGGAGCGACCAGAGGTCCAGGTCCCGGTGGTCGGTGTGGTCGCCGGTGGACCGCACGTGGGCGGCGTGGTGCGTGGCCGACGACGCGTGCACGGTGGTGGCCCTGTGCTGCGGCGACGCCTGAGCGACCCCGACACCGGCCACGAGGAACAGCCCGACGACGGCGGCGCACACGGCGGCGGCCAGCGTGCGACGGGGTCCAGGCATGCGCTGCAGTCTAGGTGACGTACGCGTGGAGTCGGTGGACGCGGCCACGAGGGGGTCACTCGTCGGCTCGGGGTCCTAGTCTCGGGGGCATGGATCTCGTGCAGCGTCCCCTCGGTCATTCCGGCATCCAGGTGCCCGTCGTCGGCATCGGGTGCAACGCCTTCGGCAGTCGGATCGACGCCGACCAGGTGCAGGAGGTCGTCGACGCCGCGATCGACCGCGGCGTGACGTTCTTCGACACGGCGGACACCTACGGGCTGGGAGCGAGCGAGGAGCTGCTGGGCGCCGCGCTGGGCTCGCGACGCGACGACGTCGTGGTGGCCACGAAGTTCGGCATGAACATGCAGGGCCGCAACGGGGACGACGGTGGCCGACGGGGGAGCGCCGCGTACGTCCGGACGGCCGTGGAGGCCAGCCTGCGCCGGCTGGGCACCGACCACCTCGACCTCTACCAGCTGCACACCCCGGACCCGCTGACGCCGGTCGACGAGACGCTGGAGGCGCTCGATGCCCTGGTGCAGGCCGGCACCGTGCGCGCGATCGGCTGCTCGAACTTCCAGGCCTGGCAGCTGGTCGACGCCGACTGGCGCAGCCGGTCCGCGGACCTGGCGCGCTTCGCGACCGCGCAGAACGAGTACTCGCTCTACAACCGCACGGCCGAGGTGGAGCTCGTCCCGGCGTGCGAGCGGCTCGACGTCGGCCTGCTGCCGTACTTCCCGCTGGCCTACGGTCTGCTCACCGGCAAGTACCGGCGCGGTGAGGACGCACCCTCCGGGACCCGTCTCGCGGCGCAGTCGGAGCGGCTCGCCTCGGCCGACTGGGAACGGATCGAGGCACTGCAGACCTTCGCCGACGAGCGGGACCTCACCCTCCTGCAGGTGGCCATAGGCGGACTGGCGGCGCAGGACGCCGTGACGAGCGTGATCGCCGGCGCCACCCGCCCGGAGCAGGTCGTGGCCAACGCCGACGCGGTCGGCTGGGTGCCCTCCGAAGGGGACCTGCAGGCCCTGTCGGAGATCGGCGCGGCACGTCAGTCGTACACGACCTTCGCGCCTGCCTGAGGCGTCGGGACCGACCGAGAGGTGATGCGCCGGGCCGGGAAGCGCCTCACGGCGCGTGGCCGCTCGTAGCGGCTTCATTTGGGACCCGGGGCTTGCACCGACCCGGCGCGTGCACCAGCCTAACTCGCTCGCCGGCCCACACAAGCGACGTGCCGACCTGACCTCGTGACACATCCCACGCGGGGCTGGGGCGCCCCGTCAGTGCAGCGAGCCAGACCGCTCCAGCGCGGCCGAACGGCGCAGGTGCTGGGCCATGTCGAGCAGCCGAGCCGCGCTGTGCGCGTCACCGTCGTCGAGCTGGCCGCGACCCACGCCGACGATGTGCGCGAAGGCGGCCGCCCGGTCGAGGACGACGTCGAGGTCGGTGACCACGATGCCTCGGACGACGGTGTCCACGAGCGCCACGACCTCGTCGGCGCCGGGCGGCTCGACGACGCCGGCGAGCACCTCGTGGACGGGGGCAAAGCCGCGGCCCGCGGCGAACTCGGCGGCTGCCTGGCGTGGCTGGCGGTGGACCCACTCACGCAGCAGGTACAACCTCCACAGGGCTCCCGAGAGCGTGTCGGGCGCGGCGTGCGACCAGAGCTCGGCGATGACGCCGAGTCCCTCGGCGTCGGAGAGGTGCAGCACCCGGTCGACCAGCTCGCGGTCCTCGCGGTCCAGCGGGCCGCGCACCAGCAGGTGCGCGATGCGGTGACCCGCAGCAGCCACCTCGGCGGGATCGGTGTCGTGTGCGAGCGCCTCGAACAGCTTCTGCCCCGGCAGGGACGGGCGATGGAAGTCGCTCATCGCGGGCACCGGGCTGGCATGGGCACCACCGTATCGGCCGGTGGGTAGCCCGCCACCGGATCAGGCCGCCGAGCCGACGGTCGAGGTCGTGCGACGCGGACGCAGGTAGATCCACAGCACGGGGACCAGGTACGCGACCCAGGCGACGACCTGCAGCACGGTGGGGTTCGGCTGGAAGTTCACGGTGCCCTTCAGGAGGGTGCCGTACCAGCTGTCGGGCGGGATGGTGCCGGACACGTCGAACGCGAGCGTGCCGAGACCGGGCAGGATGCCGGCCTCCTGCAGGTCGTGGATGCCGTAGGCCAGGACCCCGGCGGCCACCACGACCAGCAGTGCCCCGGTGACGGTGAAGAAGGTCGCGAGGTTGATGCGCAGGGCGCCGCGATAGATCAGGTACCCGAGCACGACCGCCACGAGGATGCCGCTGATCGCACCGACGAAGGGTTGCGCGGTGTAGCTGCCCGAGATGGTGGCCCAGATGATGGCCGCCGTCTCCAGGCCCTCGCGGCCCACGGTGAGGAACGCGACGGTGGCGATGGCCAGGGGACCGAGCTCGACGGCGTGGGCGAGCTCTCCCTCGAGCTCGCGCTTGAGCCCCCGCGCGGTGCGTCGCATCCAGAAGATCATCCACGTGACCAGGCCTGCGGCCAGGATCGACAGGGTCCCGCCGACGGCCTCCTGCCAGACGAACGGAAGCTGCTCGAACACGAGCGTGACGAGCGTGAACACCACGACCACGAGCGCGATGGCACCCCCGACGCCGAGCCAGATGTACCGGGCGTCGTGGCGACGGTCGGTCCGCACGAGGTAGGCCAACAGGATGCTGACGACGAGGCTGGCCTCGAGTCCCTCGCGCAGGCCGATCAGGAAGTTGGCGAGCACAACGACATGCTACTCAGGTTCGCCTTGCCTGACAGGGCTGCGGCTGTGAGATCGCCTACGGCTGCAGGGCGGCGGCCAGGTCGGTCGCGACGAGCTCGACCTGCCACGGACGGGCGCCGGCCTCGGCCAGGGCGTCGCCGACGTGCGCGACGTCGGGCGTGCTCGGGGGCTCCCAGGCCAGGGCGCGGACGAGGCCGGGGGAGATGAGGTTCTCGGCCGGCAGGTCGTTCTCCTCGGCGATGCGCGTGACGGCCTCGCGCGCAGCGGCCAGACGTGCTGCGGCCTCGGGGTGCTTGTCGGCCCAGGCCCGCGGCGGGGGCGGTCCGTCGCGGTGCGGTGTGGAGTGCGGGAGCTCGTCCTCCTCCAGGGCCAGACCCTCCTCGACGGCGTCGAGCCACTCCTGGACGAAGCGGCGCGGACCACGTGAGCGCATGACCGAGAGCTGCCGGAGGCTGGAGGCGTCGCGCGGTGCCTCGCGGGCGATCTCGAGGATCGAGGCATCGGGCAGGATGCGCCCCGGGGTGGTGTCACGCTGCTCGGCGATGCGGTCGCGGGCCTCCCAGATCGCCCGGACGAGACCCAGGGTGCGACGACCGCGGGCCCGGTGGATGCCGGAGGTGCGACGCCAGCGCTCCTCGCGCTGAGGTGCCCCGGTGAACGACAGCAGGGCCTCGAAGTCCTGGGCTGCCCACTCCCGCTTGCCGGACTTCTCGAGGTCGGCCTCGATCAGGTTGCGCAGCTCGATGAGCACCTCGACGTCGAGGGCGGCGTACTCGAGCCACGGCTCGGGCAGCGGGCGGGTCGACCAGTCGGCCGCGGAGTGCTCCTTGGCCAGGCTGAGCCCGAGGTAATGCTCCACGAGGGAGGCCAGCCCGACGCGGGGCAGGTTCAGCAGGCGTCCTGCGAGCTCGGTGTCGAACAGTGCGGTGGGACGGAGCCCGATCTCGGCCAGGCACGGGAGGTCCTGGGTGGCGGCGTGCAGGATCCACTCCGCGTCACCGATCGCCTCGTCGAGGTCGGTGAGGTCGTCGAACGCGATGGGGTCGACCAGGCCGGTGCCGCTGCCGTCGCGTCGCACCTGGACCAGGTAGGCGCGCTGGGAGTAGCGGTAGCCGGAGGCGCGCTCGGCGTCGAGGGCGACCGGACCGGAGCCGAGGGAGACCCGGGCGCAGTAGTTGACGTAGTCGTCGACGGTGTCGATGACCGGGGGGAGCGGATCACGCAGCTGCAGGCGCGGCAGCGGGGGAGCGACCTCCTCGCTCCCTGGCGTGTCCGACGCGGACGAGCTCAACGGCGTCCTCGACGTCGCTGCAGCGGGACCACCCCAGGGCTCAGCGGTGGCAGCCCGGCGAGGGTGCACAGCAGCTCGGACCAGGCCGCGACGTGAGCGCCGACCTCCGAGGTGGGTGTCCAGGACGCGCGCACCTCGACCTGGGCGGACCCGGCGTCGTCGGCCATCTCGCCGAACGTCTCGGTGGTCACGACCGTGACACTGCCGCTGGCTGCCGTGTGCGTGCCGCCGTGGGTCTCGAGCGCGTCGACCAGCCAGCTCCAGCCGACGCTGGCCAGGGCGGGGTCGGCGGCCATCTCGGCCTCGACCTCGGCGCGGGCGAAGGTGACGCAGCGGAACTCGCCGTTCCAGGCATCGTTGCCGGCGGGGTCGTGGAGCAGGATGAAGCGCCCGGTGGCGACGTCGTCGCCGGCGACCTCCACGTCGCCGCTGAGCGCGTGGGCGTGCGGCGCGATGCGCTGCGGGGCCGGGATCTCGTCGATCGCGACCTCCGGGCGCACGGGTGCGGCGTGCAGCTGCTCCAGGGCAGCCAGGAACGCTGGAGGAGTGTGATCGATCTCGCTGCGGACGCCCACAGGCCGATCGTAGGCACTCCGGGCCGTGTCGCGGTCCCGACACGCAGGGCACCGGCACCGCGGCTGCACCATTGCGCCGCACCCCTGCGAGAATCGGCCGGTGAGCACCTCCCCCTCCGACATCACCGCCGACAGCGACTTCCTGCGCGCCTGCCGTGGCGAGCCCACGAGCCGCATCCCGGTGTGGTTCATGCGTCAGGCGGGCCGGCACCTGCCCGAGTACCTGAAGATCCGCGAGGGCGTGGCCATGCTCGACTCGTGCTTCTCGACCGACCTGGTCGTGGAGATCACGATGCAGCCGGTGCGACGCTACGGCGTCGACGCCGCGATCTTCTTCTCCGACATCGTCGTGCCGTTGAAGGCCATCGGCGTCGACCTCGACATCGTCCCCGGGACCGGGCCGGTCATCGCCGACCCGATCCGCCGCCGGGGCCAGCTGGAGCAGCTGCGTCGGCTCGAGCCCGACGACGTCGAGAGCATCGCGGCCGCCGCCCGCGCCCTCGTCGGCGAGCTGGGCACGACGCCGCTCATCGGCTTCGCCGGGGCGCCCTTCACGCTGGCGTCCTACCTCGTGGAGGGCGGTCCCTCGCGGGACCACCGCCTCACCAAGCAGCTCATGTACTCCCAGACCGGCCTGTGGAACGACCTGCTGGAGCGGTTGTCCCACATCGCGGCGGACTTCCTGCGGATCCAGGTGGAGGCCGGTGCGTCGGCCGTGCAGCTGTTCGACTCGTGGGCCGGGACGTTGTCGCCGTCGGACTACGAGACCTACGTGGCGCCTCACTCGCGCCGGGTGCTGGAGTCGGTGGCCGACCTCGGCGTGCCGCGCATCCACTTCGGTGTCGGCACGGGTGAGCTGCTCGACCAGATGGGCGAGGTCGGCGCCGATGTCGTGGGCGTGGACTGGCGCGTGCCCCTCGACCGCGCGATCGAGAAGGTCGGCCCGGACCGGTCGGTGCAGGGCAACCTGGACCCGACGCTGCTCTTCGCGCCGGCCGACGTGCTGCACACGAAGGCCGCGGCAGCCATCGAGCGCGGCCGCAGCGCCCGTGGTCACGTCTTCAACCTGGGGCACGGGGTGCTCCCGCAGACCGACCCCGACGCCGTGAAGGGCCTGGTGGACTTCGTGCACGGGTACGAGCGGGTCTGATGCGCGTCGCGGTGGTGGGCGCCGGCATCGCCGGGCTGACGGCAGCGCTCGACCTGGTCGAGGCCGGGTGCGACGTCGTCGTGCTCGAGGGGTCGGACCGGATCGGCGGGAAGCTGCACGTCGACCGGGTGGGCGACCTGCGGGTCGACGTCGGTGCCGAGTCGCTGCTCGCGCGACGCCCCGAGGCCGTCGACCTCGCGGCACGCGTGGGTGCCGAGCTCACCCATCCCGCGACCACCTCGGCGTCGATCTGGACCCGGGGCGCGTTGCGGCCCCTGCCGCCGACCGTCATGGGCATCCCGGCGGACCTCGACGCCCTCGAGGCCTCGGGCATCGTCGCCGAGCGGCCCGTCGGCCATGCCCTCCCTGTGCCCGAGGACGACGTGTCGGTGACCGCGTTCCTGGAGCCGCGTCTGGGCCGAGAGGTGGTGGACCGCATGGTCGAGCCGCTCCTCGGTGGCGTCTACGCCGGGCACGCCGACCGGTTGTCGCTGCGGGCGGCGGCGCCGCAGGTGCTCGCCCTCGGCGAGGACCCCCTTGCGGGCGCCGCTCGGACCCGTGCGCAGACCCGCACCCTGGAGACCCCGGTGTTCGCCGGGATCGTCGGCGGGGTGGGCACCCTGCCGCACCGGGTCGTCGAGCACGGCGACCTCGACGTCCGGCTGCGGTCGACCGTCCGCGCGATCACCCCGGTCGACGGCGGCTGGGAGCTCCACGTCGGCCCGACCTCGGCCATCGAGACCGTGGCCGTCGACGCCGTCATCGTGGCCGCGCCCGCGCCGGCCGCCGCTCGGCTGCTCGCGGAGGCAGCGCCCCCGGCGGCGTTCTCCCTCGCGGCGATCGACTACGCCTCCATGGCCATCGCGACCTTCGTGCTCGACGGCCCGATCGACGTCGAGGGGTCCGGGTTCCTCGTGCCGCCGATCGACGGCACGGTCGTCAAGGGCTCCACCATCTCGACCCACAAGTGGGCGTGGCTGGCCGAGCTCGCCGGGGACCGGACGGTCGTGCGGGCGTCGATCGGCCGCGCGGGCGACACGGGGGTGCTCCACCAGGACGACGAGGAGGTCGCCCACCTGGCGCTGACCGACCTCGCTGCGGCCTACGGCTCGCTCCCGTCCGTGCAGGCCGCCCACGTGCAGCGCTGGGGCGGCGGGCTCCCGCAGTACGACGTCGGCCACCTGTCGCGCGTGGCGACCGTCGAGGCCGCGGTGGCCCGCGTCGACGGCCTCGAGGTCTGCGGCGCGGCCTACCGCGGCGTCGGCGTGCCCGCCGTGATCGGGTCGGCGCGTGAGGCCGCCGCCCGCCTCCTGGCCCGGTAGTCGAGCGGGGGAGACTGGTCCCATGAGCGAACGTCTGCCGAACCAGGGCAAGCTGGCCAAGGAGATCAACGAGACCATCCGCTACACGATGTGGTCGGTCTTCAGGCTCGAGCGGGTGCTCGGCGACGCCGACCGTGCCGCCGAGGCAGCGGAGGTCGACGCGCTGGTCGAGCGTCTCGCGGGGGACGACGTGGTGGTCCGTGGGTTCTACGACGTGAGCGGCATGCGTGCCGACGCCGACCTGATGGTCTGGTGGCACGCCGAGACCGCCGAGGCGCTCCAGGCGGCCTACAACGCCTTCCGGCGGACCGCGCTCGGCTCACGCATGGCGCCGGTGTGGTCCCAGACCGCACTGCACCGCCCGGCCGAGTTCAACAAGTCGCACGTGCCCGCCTTCATGGCCGACGAGACGGTCCGCGATTGGGTGTGCGTGTACCCCTTCGTGCGGTCCTACGAGTGGTACCTGCTCCCGGACGAGGAGCGCCGCGCCATGCTGAAGGAGCACGGCATGCAGGCACGCCCGTACCCCGACGTGCGCGCCAACACGGTGGCCTCGTTCGCGCTGGGCGACTACGAGTGGCTCCTGGCGTTCGAGGCCGACGACCTGCACCGCATCGTCGACCTCATGCGCGACCTGCGCGCCAGCACCGCCCGCCGCCACGTCCGCGAGGAGATCCCCTTCTACACCGGCCGTCGCCACGACCCCGCCGACCTCACCGCCCTCTGGCCGTAGCCGCGATTCCCATCAACTGATGGGAATCATGAGCCCACCATGGCTTTCACCCACCCACCATGGCGTGCGCGCCAGGGTGAGTGGGTGAGAACCAGGGTGAGTGGGTGCCGACGACCGGGCGGATCTCACGACGGTGCGGCGAGGGTCAGTCGGGGACCTGGGTCAGGCTGATGCCGTTGATGCAGAAGCGCTGGTCGGTGGGGGTGGGGAAGCCCTCGCCCTCGAACACGTGGCCGAGGTGCGAGCCGCAGCTCGCGCAGCGGACCTCGACCCGGCGCATGCCCATCGAGCGGTCCTCGATGTACTGCACGCGGTCCTCGGCGAGCGGGGCGTAGAACGCCGGCCAGCCGCAGTGCGCGTCGAACTTGGTGTCGCTGCGGAACAGCTCGGAGCCGCACGCCCGGCAGGCGTACGCCGCCTTCGTGGTGTCGGTCTCGAAGGATGAGCTGAAGGGCCGCTCGGTGCCTGCCTCGCGGAGCACGTGGTACTCGGCGGCGCTGAGCTCGGCGCGCCACTCCTCGTCGGACTTCTCGACGTCGTAGCTGGTCTGTTCCACCTGGTCGGACATGTCTCCAGCCTACGTTCAGGTGCAAGTGTCCACCCGTTCACGAGCGTGTGGGAGGAACGACCCTGTGGACCTGCGACGTGCGGTGACGACCGGCCTGCTCGTGACGACGACGGCCGCCGTGGCGGCTGCTCTCGGTGCCCGGGCGGTGCTGCAGCACCAGGCGGCGACGGCGCGCGAGGCGATCGGCAAGCCCCTGGGCGAGGACGCGCCGCGCGCCGACCGCGTCTTCAAGAAGCGCCTCGGGGCCACGATCGACCTGCTGGTCCTCGGCGACTCGATCGCGGCCGGGCTGGGTGCCGACGGACCACGCGGCACCCTGGGGGCCCGGTTGGCGCGTCAGGTGGCCAAGCGGACCGATCGGGCGGTGCGCCTGCGCACGGCGGCCGTGGTCGGGTCCGAGAGCAGCATGCTGGACGCGCAGCTGGCCACCCTCCCGCTCGACTACGTCCCCGACGTCACGATCGTCGTGGTGGGCGGCAACGACGTGACGCACCGGGTGCCGGTGGCGGAGTCGGTCGGGCACCTCGAGAAGTGTGTCGTGGCGCTGAGGGCGAAGGGCAGCGCCGTCGTGGTGGGGACGTGCCCCGACCTCGGTGCGCTGACCCCGGTGCCGCAGCCACTGCGCGCGCTCGGAGCCCGCGCGTCACGCCAGCTGGCGTCGGCCCAGCGCGAGGTGGCCCTGCAGCACGGCGCCTACGTGGTGTCCCTCGCCGACGTCGTCGGACCGTTCTTCGTCACCAACCCGGACGAGATGTTCAGCCTCGACCGGTTCCACCCCAGCTCGCTGGGCTACAAGCGGACGGCGAAGGCGATGCTGCCGTCGGTGCTGGCAGCGCTGGGCGAGCACGACGAGGTGCCCTTCGGCCACGCCTGGCCGGTGCTCGTCGATCAGGTCAGCGGTCGCGCACCCACCGGGTGAGCAGGGTCCCTTCGACGTCGAGCGCGTGCGCGAGGCGGAGGGGCACGTCGGTGGTCTCGTCGCTGACGGAGATCCGTCGGCCCTCCCCGGCCACGAGCACGGGCGAGAGCGTCAGGCACAGCTCGTCCACGAGGTCCAGGGTGGTCAACGTGCCGAGCAGGGACGGCCCGCCCTCGCACAGCACGCGGCGAAGTCCGCGCCGACCGAGCTCGTCCAGCACCGCGGGCCAGTCGATGTCCGCGTCACCGGTCTTGAGCACCTCGACACCGGCCGCCTCGAGCGCGTCGATCTTATCCCCGTCGACGTCGGCCGGAGCCACGACGAGGACCCCGGGCACGCGCAGACGCTCGGGGACGTCGAGGCTGCGGCTCACCAGGGCCAGCACCCCGTCGTCGACGGGACCGTAGTCCTCGGCGCGCGCCGTGCCGGCGGACACGAGGACGACGTCGCACAGGTCGCGCAGGAGGTCGAAGGTGGCCTGGTCGGCGTCGGTGCCGAGCGTGCCGGAGACGCCGTCCGCGCCCTGGGCGGAGCCGTCCACGCTCGACACGAAGTTCACGCGGACCCAGGCCCGGTCCACGTCGGGGTAGGCGTAGAGGGCGGGGTCGATCGTCGGCAGGGCCATGACGCACAGCCTAGGTACGGTGACGTCATGACGCAGAGCCTGAGCAGCACGCTCGCCGCAGCCACCTCCCTCGCCGACGTCGACTCGCGGGCGACGCCCGGCTTCGACGGCGCCAAGGACGACGGCGTCGCGGCCCTCGCCGACCTCGGTGACGAGCTGGCCGACCTCCAGGAACGTCTGCACGCCCAGGGCACCACCGGCGACGCCCGCTCGGTGCTCCTCGTCCTGCAGGGCATGGACACCTCCGGCAAGGGTGGTGTGATCGAGAAGGTCGTCGGGCTGGTGAGCCCGCTCGGGGTGCGGATCGCGTCGTTCAAGAAGCCGACGCCCGAGGAGCTGGAGCACGACTTCCTCTGGCGTGTCGAGCGCGAGCTCCCGGCCGGTGGCGTGCTCGGGGTGTTCGACCGGTCGCACTACGAGGACGTCCTGATCGGCCGGGTCCGGTCGCTCGCGGACGCCGACGAGATCGAACGGCGCTACGACGCCATCAACGACTTCGAGCGTCGCTACGTCGACGCCGGCGGCACCCTCGTGAAGTGCCTGCTGCACATCAGCCCCGAGGACCAGGCGGAGCGCCTGGTCGCGCGTCTGGACGACCCCACCAAGCACTGGAAGTTCAACCCGGGCGACATCGACGAGCGTGAGCTCTGGGACGAGTACCAGGCTGCCTACCAGGTCGTGCTGGACCGGACCTCCACCGAGCACGCGCCGTGGCACGTCGTGCCCAGCGGTCGCAAGTGGTACCGCAACTGGGCGGTCGGCACGCTCCTGCTGGAGGCGCTGCGCGGCCTCGACCTGGCCTGGCCGGAGGCCGACTACGACGTCGACGAGCAGCGGGCGCGACTCGCGGGGTCCTGAGGGGTCACCGACGGCGGAGCGCTCTTGCCAGGTGCGGCGCCGGCAGCACGAGGACCAGGCGCAGCAGCCGCGCGGCCCTCACGAGGGTCACGTCGCCGCCCGCCGACGTCGAGGTCGAGGTCGCGACGAGGCCCGCATCCCGGAGCCACCATGGCCAGGGATGCGGGCCTGCTGCCGTGGATCGCCACGGCGGGTGATCAGGTGAACAGCGTGTCGAACGACACGAGCTCGACGGCGCCCACGGCGTAGCGAGCGAGGATCACCTCGGCGATCTCCTCGTCGACCCCGAGGGGCTCGGCCACGGCCACGGCGCCGGCCTCGTAGGACAGCTCCTTGACGCGGTCGGGCAGGAAGCCCGGAGCCAGCATGAGCTGGCCGACCGCGATGTTGCGACGCCCGTCGGCCCGGTGGGCCCGGACGGCCTCGCCGGCGGCGGGAGGGGCGCTCGACGCGAACGCGGCGATCGTGGGGAGCTTGTGGTGGGCGCCCCAGGCCCGGGCAGCGCGCGCGATGGTGGCGTTGGCGATGGCGTCGGAGGAGCCGGCGCCCGCGAGCACCAGGGCATCCAGCTCCCGGACCCGGTTCTCGCGCAGCACGTCGCGCAGCCGGCGGTCGAGCACGCGGAAGAACGCGGACTCGATGCCGAGCACGTCGGTCACCTGGATCCGGATCCCGTCGTGCCGCGCGCGAGCGGCCTCGGCGGCCTCGGGCACGTCGACCTTCGCGTGGTAGGCCTCGGTGAGCAGGAGCGGCACGAGGACGATCTCGCTGTGCCCCTCGGCCACGAGGCGGTCGACGACGCTGTCGAGGCTCGGCTCGGAGTGGTCGAGGAACGCCGTCGTGACGCGGAGGTCGGGACGCATGCACGACACGAGCTCCGTCAGGGCAGTGATGGTGGCGGCGGACCGCGGGTCGCGGCTGCCGTGCGCCAGGGCGATCAACGCTGGTGCAGTCATGCTGTCCTCCTTCCAGAGGGCTCGGTCGTGCTGGGTGGGGTGGGGCGGAGAAGACCGATGTAGCCGAGGCGGAAGGCCCGCTGACACGCTCGGCACTCCCACTCCCCGTGGGTCTCGCCGTGCGGCCGCAGGTCCTCGTCCGCGCAGTACGGGCAGTGGAACGGGGTGGCCCGACCTGTCATCTCAGGACCTCCTCGTCGGCGCGGGCGACCCAGTGGGCGAAGGACTCGTCGCCGTCGCGCTGCTCGAGGTAGGTGCGCGAGAGCTTCTCGACGTAGTGCGGGAGCTGCTCGCCGGTGACCTTGTGGGCGCGGAGCTTGCGGCCGAACCCGGCCTCGAGTCCGAGGGCGCCGCCGAGGTGGACCTGGAAGCCCTCGACCTGCTGGCCCTGCTCGTCCAGGACGAGCTGGCCCTTCAGGCCGATGTCGGCGGTCTGGATGCGCGCGCAGGAGTTCGGGCAGCCGTTCACGTTGATCGTGATCGGCGAGTCGAGCTCGGGCACGCGCTGCTCCAGCTCGTCGACCAGGTCACGGGCGCGCGCCTTGGTCTCGACGATGGCCAGCTTGCAGTACTCGATGCCCGTGCAGGCCATGGTGTTGCGGCGCCACTGCGAGGGGCGGGCGTACAGGCCGAGGGCGGCGAGGGCGTCCACGAGAGACTCGACGCGGTCCTCCTCGACGTCGAGCACGACGAGCTTCTGCATCGGGGTGGTCGCCACGCGGTCGGAGCCGTGCGCCTCGACGACGTCGGCCACCTGGTTGAGCAGCGTGCCGGAGATGCGGCCGACCGTGGCCGCCACGCCGACGTAGTACCGGCCGTCCTTCTGACGGTGCACGCCCACGTGGTCGACCGGGGTGGTGGGCACCTCGGGGGCCTCGAGGTCGACGAGGGTCCGCTCGAGGTACTCGGTCTCGAGCACCTCGCGGAACTTCTCGATGCCCCAGTCGGCCACGAGGAACTTGAGTCGCGCACGCGAGCGCAGACGTCGGTAGCCGTAGTCGCGGAAGATGCTGACGACGCCCTCCCACACCTCGGGCACCTCGTCGACCGGGACCCAGACGCCCACCCGCTGGGCGAGCATCGGGTTGGTCGAGAGCCCGCCGCCGACCCAGAGGTCGAAGCCCGGGCCGTGCTCGGGGTGCTCGGCGCCGATGAACGCGATGTCGTTGATCTGCGGGACCACGTCGTGCCCGGGGTGGCCGCTGATCGCGGACTTGAACTTGCGCGGGAGGTTGGAGAACGCGCGATCACCGATGTAGCGGCTCTCGATCGCCTCGATGGCCGGACGCCCGTCGATGATCTCGGCCTCGCTGATGCCGGCCACGGGGGAGCCGAGGATGACGCGGGGGCAGTCGCCGCACGCCTCCTGGGTGGAGAGCCCGACCGACTCCAGCCGCTCCCAGATCGTGGGCATGTCACGGACGTCGATCCAGTGGTACTGCACGTTCTGACGGTCGGTCAGGTCGGCGGAGTCGCGGGCGAACTCCACGGAGATGTCGGCGATCGTCCGCAGCTGTCGGAGGTCCAGCTGGCCGCCGTCGACGCGGACGCGGAGCATGAAGTAGCGGTCGTCGAGCTCCTCCGGCTCGAGCGTCGCGGTCTTGCCGCCGTCGATGCCGGCCTTGCGCTGCGTGTAGAGGCCCCACCAGCGGAAGCGGCCACGCAGGTCGCCGGGGTCGATGCTGTCGAACCCGCGGTGGGCGTAGATGTTCTCGATGCGGGCGCGCACGTTGAGCGGGTTGTCGTCCTTCTTGGACTGCTCGTTGGCGTTGAGGGGCTCGCGGTAGCCGAGCGCCCACTGGCCCTCACCACGGCGACGACGTGCCGTGCGTGCGGGGGGCGGGGTGGTGCTCGAAGTCATGAAGGTCCTCGGGGAGAGGACGCACGACGGTCGCGTCCGACGGACGGTGTCGTCACGCGTCGCGGAAGGGTCAGCGGGCGCGCGGATCAGCGACAGATCATCGTGTGCGCGCGGCCGAGGTCCAGGTGGAGACGCTCCACGAGCCAGACGGTCTGCGCGATCAACATGCGGACAGTCTGGTCAGGTCGTGGACGGCCCCACAACTGGGATGTCCATCATCTGGACCATGCGTCCAGAATGTGGACTCAGGGGAGCGTTCCGCCTGGAACGGCGCGTGGATGCGTGACCTGAGTCACGCAGCGTGCGGGGACACCCAGGAGACCACGAAGGTGCCCAGCGCCGTTCCCACGAGCACCGCCGCGGCCACCACGAGAGCCACGGGCCAGGCGACGACCCCGGCGACCGCGAGCCCGAGCAGGGCGCCCGGGTGCGCCGCAGCCGCGAGCCCCACGCCCAGTACCGCGCCGGACGTGACCGGCCCGGCGGCGGCCCAGGCCACGGCGCCGGTGTCGGCGGCCAACGTGGTCCACGCCAGGACGAGTCCGGCCACCAGTCCCAGCACCCCACCCGTGACGAGGCCGGGCTCGTCCCACACGAGCGATCCACCGGGCAGGTCGAGTGCGGTCACCGCCGCGCCTGCCGCCACGGCTCCGACCACCTGGGCGGCCAGCGTCGGCAGGGCTCCGCCGACCGCGGCGCGGCCGACCAAGGTCAACGAGACCAGCTGCGCCGGCCCGGTGAGGGCAAGGCCCGACGTCTCGGAGGTGTCGTGGAAGCCGGCCAGCCAGGCGGCGGCCACGGCGACGACCGCCACGGCCGCCACGGCGGTGGCCGGATCGGTGGCCCGCAGGGCCCAGGCGGCGACGGCGGTCGTCAGGGCCGACGTGACGGCAGCGACGGCGAGCGGCTTCACGCGCACGCCCCGGACGGGCGGGCGACGCACGCCCGCTCCACGCGGTTCCGATCGGCGCCGTCCCGATCGACGTGGGGGATCGCCTGGCGCGACGGTGCGCTGCGGAGGGGATGCATGTCGATACCGTAGAGCCATGGCGGCTGAACGGGTAGCACGCCCGGCGGCTGTCGACCTGCTGGCGCGGGTCACGGCGCGCACCGTCTCGCGCTGCATCACCCACCGGGTCACCGGGCTCGCGGCCGAGGCCGCGTTCTTCGCGATCTTGTCGTTGCCGCCGCTCGTCTTCGGGCTCGCCGGCACGATCGGCTTCGTCGCGGAGCGCTACGACGTCGCGCAGGTCGACGTGCTCAAGGACCGCGTGCTCGACCTGTCCTCGCAGGCCCTCACCCAGGGCACGGTCGACCAGGTCATCGCGCCGACCCTGGACGAGGTGCTGAGCTCGGGCCGCATCGACGTGGTGTCCATCGGCTTCGTGCTGGCCCTGTGGTCGGGGTCGAGGGCGCTCAACGTCTTCCTCGACACGATCTCGATCCTCTACGGACTCGGCGGGGTGCGCGGCATCGTCAAGACCCGTGCCCTGTCGTTCTCGCTGTACGTGGTGGCGCTGGCGCTCGCGATCATCGTGGTCCCGCTCGTCCTGGCCGGGCCGGAGGTGGCGGCGTCGATCGTGCCCTCCCAGCTGTCGGTGCTGGAGCCTCTGTACTGGCCGGCGGTGCTGCTCGTCTCCGTGGGGTTCCTCGCGTCGCTCTACCACCTGGCCGTCCCCGTGAAGGTGTCGTGGCGCTCGGGGCTCCCCGGAGCGTTCTTCACGATGGCCCTGTGGATCGGCGGCAGTCTGCTCGTCCGCTGGGCCCTGGGGTTCTCCACCGGGGGGACGTCGATCTACGGCCCGCTGGCGGCTCCGATCGCCGTGCTGCTGTGGTTGTACGTCCTGTCGATCGCGGTGCTCATCGGTGCTGCGATCAACGCCTCGCTCGACGAGCAACGCCACCCCCGCGTCGACCGCTAGGATCGGCGCCTGTGAAGGGTTTGCGGAAGGTGGCTGCGCTCGTCGTCGTGCTCCTGGGCGTGGCGGCGCTGCTGTTCGCCCTGAGGTCCTGCAGCAGCGACGACGACGCCGGTTCCGAGCCCGAGTCGACCGCGTCGGCCGAGCCGACCGCGCCTCCGTCGTTGGCGGCGGCCAAGATGTCGACGACCAAGATCGAGCAGACCATCAAGGCGCGGCTGGACCAGAACGCCGGCCGCCCCACCCGCATCGAGTGCCCGGAGCGGGTGGCGCAGAAGATCGGCACGACCTTCGACTGCGAGGTGTTCTTCGACGACGAGCCGGACACGGCCGCGATCGCGACGGCCGCGGTCGAGATCGACGGCCCCGACGGCCACTACGTGTGGACGTCGACGCCGAAGTCGCAGGGGGAGTGACCATGTCCGGTGCACGCAAGGTGCTGCCGTGGCTCGTGCTCACGGTGCTGGTCCTGGCCGGCGGCGTCTTCGGGCTGCGCTCATGGGTCGGCACCGAGGCGGCGTCGGACGACTCCGCCTCGCCCGGTGTGGTGAGCGAGTCGGTCGCGCCGACCCCGTCGACCAGTGTCTCGGCCTCGCCCACGGCGGAGCCGACCCCCAGTGAGACCCCGTCGGCCACGCCGACAGCGACGCGGACCACCGCGGCTCCGCTGGCCACGTCCGCTCCGCGTCGCACCGCGGCCCCGGCGCCGCGCACCACCCGGACCACCGGCGCCGTCGTGGCGCGCATCAAGTCCTCGCTCGACGCCAAGGGCGAGCCGACGTCGGTCTGGTGCCCGCCTCGGGTGTCCGCGGCCGTGGGGACCACCTTCAGCTGCACCGTGGCCTACGCGTCCGCCCCGGCCACGGTCATCGCCGACGCGACCGTGCGGATCACCTCTCGCCAGGGTCAGTTCACCTGGCGGTCGAGCTCGCGGTCCTGACCGACGCTGCGCCGTCCTCGGCGCGTCCTCGGCGAAGCTGCGCGATCCCGGACCCCCGCGCGGGAGTCCGGGACCACTGGCACGCGCAGCTGTGGTCTCAACCAACGGTGCTGCCCTGCACGTTCCCCGGCCCGAGGAGTCCGAAACACACCCGGTCAGAGGGAGCGGACGTCTCGATCGGGATCCGGCGCAGGACGAGGCCCGAAGGTGCCGGTCGTCACGGCATCGCGGCGCCGGCCAGTGGCGTCGACCGCAGGCCGCGGGGGCTCACATCGGTGCGGTGGACCTCGCGAGGGACCTGCCGTCGACGGGTGTCGGCCCGATGTCCAGGCCGGCGGCTCGGGTCGGCTTCTCGACGGAGACGTCGCCGACGTCGTGGAGCGCGCAGACCGGCACGGCGAAGCGCGCGTCGTCCAGCTCCAGCTGCGACAGCGTGGACGCCGTCTCGTGGCAGTTGACCTCCGCGCACTTCATGCACCGATGGTGCGCCGCGATCGGCGTTTGCGCCAGTCGCCGTGCCGATCGTTCATCTTCCGGTCGCCGAGCGCCGCGCCGGGGGAGCGGCAGCGGCGGGCCGTAGCCGGGCTGCCGGGAGCCAGTTCAGGACGACGGCGCCCTCGGGCAGGATCATCGCGACGTGGGCCCACCACTGTCCGTCGCGGCGTTCCCACGTGATCAGCAGCCCGGGGTAGGGCGCCATGTCCGGGTGCTTCGCGGACGGGGCGACCCAGACGTGCCGAATCCGCTCGGCCCGCTCGAGGTGGTCGGCGGGGGAGCGGTCTCCGTAACGACGGTTGGCGCCCACGGCGCGATCGTACTCGAACAGGTGATCGAATGCGACGGACGGTGGTCGGACGCACCGCGACGAGAAGGCCCTGGACTCGTCGAGCTTCCGGAGCCTTCTCGACCTGGGTGTTGCCCGGTTCGAGCCGGCGGCTTCTCCGTACCAGCGGCGGCCTGTCACGAGCCGCGGGTCGGCGTGAAGATGAGTGGACCCCCGGCTCGTCTTGGGAGTGGGTGAGCCGGGGGTCGTGCGCGCACCTGCATTCCACCACCTGCGCGCTTCACACGGGGTAGGGCGACTGTGAAGTCGTCGCGGGGCACTGAGGCGCGGTGCTCGGCGGCGTGGGGTGCGCCAGCGGGGGAGTCTCGTGCGGAGAGTCCCACGGCACGTGCACGGCATGAGCGGGCGTAGCGGCCGTGGGGAGAAAGACGAGAAGGCCCCGGATTCGGCGAGATTCCGGAGCCTTCTCGAAGTGGGCGATACTGGGTTTGAACCAGTGACCTCTTCCGTGTCAGGGAAGCGCGCTACCGCTGCGCCAATCGCCCGAGGGTGGTGCTGTTCAGTTGGTGCGTCGTGTCGAGGTGGGTACGGGATTTGAACCCGTGTACACGGATTTGCAGTCCGTTGCCTCGCCTCTCGGCCAACCCACCGCTGGATGGGTATGGAGACCCTCCGAGCGGACAACGAGATTCGAACTCGCGACCCTCACCTTGGCAAGGTGATGCTCTACCACTGAGCTATGTCCGCATTCGCACCGTTTCCGGCGCGGGAAGAAACATTAGCCGATGGGCTCCGGCGCACCAAACGGGGGGTCGTCGTCGACGGGGGTACGGTGACGACATGCGCGCCTGGGTGGACGGACGAGTCCTCGGATCACCGGAAGAACCGGCCATCAGCGTCCTCGACCACGGGCTCGTGGTCGGCGACGGAGTCTTCGAGACGATCGCCGTGGACAAGGGGGTGCCGTTCGCCCTCACGCGCCACCTCGAGCGGCTGGCCGGCTCGGCCGAGGGTCTCGGCATCGGGCGCCCCGACCTCGGCCTCCTGCGGGAGGGTGTCGCCGCCACGATGGACGGGCAGGACCTGCCCTTCGGTCGGATCCGCATCACCGTGACGTCCGGTCGGGGCCCCCTCGGCTCGCCGCGCGGCGACCACGGGCTCACGCACGTGGTGGTCACCGAGCCGGCCGAGCGTCCGCCCTCGGTCGCGTCGATCGCCACCGTGCCGTGGCCCCGCAACGAGCGCGGCGCGCTGGCCGGGCTCAAGACCACGTCGTACGCCGAGAACGCGAAGATGGTGGAGGCTGCCCGGGCCGCGGGTGCGTCGGAGGCCGTCATGCCCAACACCCAGGGCCACCTCTGCGAGGGCACGGGGTCGAACATCATGTACGTCCTCGACGGCACGCTGGTCACGCCGACGCTGGCGTCCGGCTGCCTCGCGGGCATCACGCGTGCCCTCGCCCTCGAGTGGCTCTCGGCCGAGCTCGACGTCGTCGAGCGCGACGCACCCATCGAGGTCCTGGCCGACGCCGACGAGGTGGTGCTCGTCGGCACGACCCGCGACATCCAGGCCATCTCCCACGTCGACGGCCGCGCGGTCGGTGCGGCCCCCGGCCCGATCACCCAGCAGGCGCAGGCCATCTGGGCGCGCGAGGCGGCCAAGCACTCCGACCCGTAGGGAACCGAGTGGGACCGTCGTGGAGCCGTGCGTTAAGGTTCTGTGCGTCCCCGGGCGATTGGCGCAGTGGTAGCGCGCTTCGTTCACACCGAAGAGGTCACTGGTTCGAACCCAGTATCGCCCACCGACACCGAAGCCCCCGGCCCAGCGCCGGGGGCTTCGTCGTGCGTCCGCCGGGCGCTCCTACGATGGCGGGCATGTCGATCGAGACCGCCCGCGCCCACCTCGCCCGCTTCGGCCGCGACGGCGACGTCGTGGAGACGTCGGGGTCCAGTGCGACCGTCGAGCTCGCTGCCGCCGAGCTGGGTGTGGAACCGGCGCGGATCGCGAAGACGCTGGGCTTCTACGGAGCCGAGCCGGGCACGAGCATCCTCGTGGTGGCGGCCGGCGACGCACGGGTCGACAACGCGGCGTTCAAGGCCGCCTTCGGCATCAAGGCGCGCATGCTGAAGCCCGACGACGTCGAGGCCCTCACCGGGCACGCCGTCGGCGGTGTGTGCCCGTTCGCCAACCCCGACGTCGCGGCCGTGCACCTCGACGCCTCACTACGGCGCTTCACGTCGGTGTTCCCGGCCGTCGGCAACGCCGCGTCGGCCGTCGAGCTGAGGCCCGACGAGCTCGAGGTCGTGGCCGAGCCGGTGGGCTGGGTCCAGGTCACGAAGGACCCCGCGCCGGCGTCCTGACGCCTTCGCGTCGATCCACGGAGTCAGGACCGACCCCAACGCGTCAGGACGCGCGCGCGGGCGCGCTCAGGTGGTCTCGGCGGTGCCGAGGGGGTCGAGCCGGGTCCAGCCGCGGTCGGTGTGGCGCTCGAGCCGGAGCCCGCGCCCCTCGCCCGCGGACGGGCCCTCGAAGGGGTGGCTGGAGCGCCAGGCCACGGCAGCCTGGTCGTGCTCCAGGGATCGCTCGGCGACGACGTCGCCGTCCTCGGTGGTCAGTCGGTAGTCGGCCATGGGTCCACCGTGCACCGGATCACTCGCCCGTGCACTCCGCGTAGGCCTTGCCGTACTCCTCGGTGTCCTGCACGGGCGACGCGGTCGGCGCCTCGATCTGCTCGCCCGGACGGCCGTAGAGCTCGTCGTCGAACACGATGAGCGGCGGCCCGTCGACGCAGTCCGTCACCTCCTGGACCCCGGCCTCCCCGTCGGCGACGCAGAGGTCGTAGTCGGCCGGGAGGTCGTCCCCGGCCTTCCAGACGCTCGAGCAGTCCGGTCCCGTGGGCACCGGCGACGCGCTGGCACTCGCTCCGTCGGAGCCGCGTGGCTGGTCCGAGGGACCTGAGCCGCCCGAGGGCTCGTCCGACCCTCCGGACGTGCAGCCGGCGGCGAGGACGGCGAGGAGCAGGATGCTGGCGAGACGACGCATCCCTCGAGGCTAGGCCATCGCATCCGGGGCCATCTCGCTCTGGGCCATCGCGTTCGGGGCCATCGCGCTCGGGGCCATCCCGCTCTGGGCCGTCGAGGTCAGGACGAGCGCCCGAAGAGCAGGGCGAAGCGCGGCACGCGCAGCGAGACGACGGGCCTGCGTCCGGAGAGCAGGCCGAGCACGCCGTCGAAGGTCCACGAGGCACGCACCAGCTGGGCGCTCACCCGCCCGCGCACCGGCGTGACGACCGACCGCCCGGTGCGGGCCTGGGCGATGCGGAAGCCGAGGGGCCAGCGTCCGGGGAGCGCCCGGGTGCGCTCGACGGTGGCTGACGCCAGGCCGAGGCCCTCGTGCCGCCGGCCCGGCTTCACGCGGAACTCGGCGAGGTCCTTCGGGATGGCCCACAGCGCCCGGCCACCGTCGCGGGACGCCTCGCTGTCGACCCAGATCCACGGGATCCACACGCGGAACCTCAGCCCACGGCGCACCAGCACCGTCGCCATGATCTCGTCGTAGGTGAGCGGGCTGGGCTCCTCGTACCGGAAGAACGCCGCCGTCACGACCGCCCGGCCGCGGAGGGTGACGATCGTCGTGCCTGGCGGCGGGGCGGGCAGGTCGGCGGCCGGCACGAGGAACACCGACGCCAGGGCCTGGCCGTGCAGGTCCCACGGCTCCGGGGGGTAGGTCACGTCCATGCGAAGTCCTCCGGCTCCACGGTCCGCACACGCCGGTGGTACGGGTAGGTCGACCCCGGCCAGTTCGACGTGATCCGGCCCGACGGATGGCGGTACCAGCTGTCGCAGCTGCCCCACACGGAGGACTCGAGCCGTTCCTGGACCTGCTGGTCGTACTCGGCCTCGACCTCGGGGCGCACGTCGACCGCCTCGTAGCCACCGGCCTCCATGCGGTCGAGCACCTGGCGCATGTGCCGGGCCTGCGCCTCGAGCATGTAGATGATCGAGCCGCCACCGAGGTTGGTGTTGGGCCCGTAGGAGACGAACAGGTTGGGGAATCCCGGCACGTACATCCCGAGGTGGGCGTGGGCCCCGTCGGTCCAGCGCTCGGCCAGAGGCTCGCCCCCGGCGCCGCGCACGTCGATCGAGCTCAGGAAGTCCTGCGAGTCGAATCCCGTGCCGTAGACGATCACGTCGACCTCGTGCACGGTGCCGTCGACCGTCTCGACGCCCTGGGGGAGGACTCGCACGATGCGATCGGCCACGACGTCGACGTGGTCACGCTCGAGGGTCGGGTAGAAGTTGTTGGAGAACAGGATCCGCTTGCACCCGATCGGGTAGTCGGGCGTCAACAGCTCGCGCAGGCGGGGGTCCTGCACCTGGCGGCGCAGGTGCGCGAGTGCTGCCTTCTGCTCGACCTTGCCGACCAGGCTTCCCTCGTCGAGGCCGCGTGAGAACTGCTCGCCGAACGTCCACCAGAGCGGGCGCTCCAGGCGGATGCCCGGTCGCCACCAGCGGGGGAGCGGACCGTCGGGCTTGGGCAGGATGTAGTTCGCCGAGCGCTGGAAGAGGGTCAGCTGCGTGGCCTCGTCCGCCAGGTGCGGCACGTACTGGATCGCGCTCGCGCCGACGCCGACCGCGGCCACGCGCTTGCCGCGCAGGTCGAGGTCGTGGTCCCAGCGGGCCGAGTGGAAGGAGTCACCGGCGAAGTCGTCGATGCCCGGCATGGCCGGCAGGCGCGGCTCCGAGAGCTGGCCCACGGCGCTCACGAGCACGTCGACCCGCTCGACGACGCCGTCGGAGAAGCCGACGTCCCAGCCCTGCACGTCCTCCTGCCAGTGGGCCGAGACCACCTCGCGGCCCAGTCGGACGCGGGGCGTGATGCCGTACTCGTCGGCGACCCGGTGCAGGTACTCCCGGATCTCCGGCTGCAGCGCGTACCGCTTCGACCACCGGGTGTTGACGGCGAAGGAGTACGAGTAGAGGGGTGACGGGACGTCGCACCCGGCACCGGGGTACGTGTTGTCGCGCCACACCCCTCCGATGTCGTCGCCGCGCTCCCAGAGGCGGACGTCGTGGTGGCCGTGCGAGAGCAGCTCTGCTGCGACCGCGATGCCGCCGAAGCCGGAGCCGATGATGCCGACGGATGTCATGACGCCTCCAGGACGTGGACGAGGTGGGTGGTGAGCAGGGCGAGGACGTCCTCGCGGGCGAGGGTGCCGCGCTGCAACCACTCGCGGCACAACGCCTTCACGTAGGCGGCCGAAGCCCGCAGCCGCGCGCGCAGGTCGGGGGAGTCGGGCAGGCCCACGGCATCGAGGACGAGGCGTGCCGCGCGGTCGTCGGCCTCGTCCACGATCCGCTGCAGGTCGGACTCGCCGTTCAGCTCGGCCGCGCCGGCGGCCGCCACCCAGGCCTGGCCGTACGTCTGGGCGGCGTCGAGGATCCAGTCCATCGTCACGCGGACGCGCTCCTCGAGCGGCAGGTGCAGGAGGTCCGGCAGCTCGCTCGCGGGCATGAGCAGCGAGTCGCGCATGACGGCGAGGAAGATCTCGCGCTTGGAGCCGAAGTAGTGGTGCAGGAGGCCGCGAGTGACCCCCGCCGCGCGAGCGAGCTCGGCGAGCGAGACGTCGTCGTAGGATCGCTCGGCGTAGAGCGAGCGGGCGGCCTCGACGATCTGGCGTCGCCGGGCGTCGGGCTCGAGCCGGGTGCGGTTGAGGGCATTCACGGGACGAGTGAACAACGCTATTGGCAAAGTGTCAACAAGCGGGTACGGTGCCGGACATGAAGCACTACGACGTCGTGGTGGTGGGTTCGGGGTTCGGCGGCAGCGTCAGCGCCCTGCGACTCACCGAGAAGGGGTACTCGGTCGCCGTCATGGAGGCCGGCCGGCGGTTCGCCGACGACCAGCTGCCCGAGACCTCCTGGCGGCTGCGCCGCTACCTCTGGGCCCCGTGGGCCCGGTGCTTCGGGATCATGCGCATCACGCCCCTGAAGGACGTCCTGATCGCCAGCGGCGCCGGCGTCGGCGGCGGCTCCCTGGTGTACGCCAACACGCTGTACCAGCCGCTCGACGGCTTCTACGACGATCCGCAGTGGGCGCACGTCACCGACTGGCGCGACGAGCTGGCCCCGCACTACGACCAGGCCAAGCGGATGCTCGGCGTGGCCACGTACCCCGGCCACACGCTGCCCGACCGGCTCATGGCCGAGGTGGCCCAGGAGCTCGGCGTCGGCGACACCGTGCACGCCGCCGACGTCGGCGTGCTCTTCGGCGACCGTCCCGGTGAGGACGTCGGCGACCCGTACTTCGGGGGTGCGGGACCGAGCCGCCGCACCTGCACCGAGTGCGGTGCCTGCATGACCGGGTGCCGCCGCAACGCCAAGAACACCCTCGTCAAGAACTACCTGTACCTCGCGGAGAGCGCCGGCGCCGAGGTCCATCCCCTGACGACCGTCACCGACGTCCGGCCGCGGCCCGGTGGCGGCTACGAGGTACGCACCCGGCGCACGGGCAACCGGCTGCGTCGACGTCGCTTCAGCGCCGACCACGTGGTCTTCGCCGGCAACGCGCTGAACACCCAGGACCTGCTGCACCGCCTGCGGCGACGGTCGTTGCCGCACCTCTCCGACCGCGTCGGCGAGCTCAGCCGCACCAACTCCGAGGCCGTCCTCTCGGCCCGCGCGAGCGCCAAGGACGCCGACGTCACCCCGGGCATCGCGATCACCTCGTCGTTCCACCCCGACCCCGTGACCCACGTGGAGCCGGTGCGCTACGGCCGTGGCTCCGGGGCCCTCAGCCTGATGAACATGGCGCTGGCCGACCACCGGGGCGGCGGATCGCAGCTGCGCAAGGTGCTGCGGAGCTACCGCGGCCTCGGCCTGCGACGGTCGCTCCGTCTGCACGACCCGCGCCGCTGGGCCGAGCAGTCGATCGTCGTGCTGGTCATGCAGTCGCTCGACAACTCCGTCACCACGTTCCTGAAGCGCGGCCCGTTCGGGCTGCGCATGACCAGCCGCCAGGGCAAGGGCGAGCCCAACCCGTCGCGGATCCCCGTGGCCGACCACGTGGCGCGTGAGCTCGCCGACAAGCTCGACGGTGTGCCGGGCGGCTCGTTCGGCGAGCTGGTCGGCATCCCGCTCACGGCTCACTTCATCGGCGGGTGCGCGATCGGCGCCTCGCCCGAGGAGGGCGTCATCGATCCCTACCAGCGGCTCTACGGCCACGACGGCCTCCACGTGGCCGACGGGTCCGCCATCAGTGCCAACCTCGGCGTCAACCCGTCGCTCACCATCACCGCCCAGGCCGAGCGCGCGATGTCGTTCTGGCCCAACAAGGGCGAGCCCGACCCGCGTCCTGCGCTGGGGGAGCCGTACGAGCGCCTCGACGCGGTCGCGCCATGGTCCCCGGTCGTGCCCGACGACGCCCCGGGTGCCCTGGTGCTCCCCATGCCGACCGTCAGGCCGGGAGCCCGCGCGCAGGTCGAGGCCTGAACCGACCCGTCAGTCCGGGACGCCCCACGAGTAGGTCTGCTTGACCAGCTTGAGGTACATGAAGGTCTCGGTGCTCATCACGTCCTCGCGGGACCGGATCTTCTCCGACAGCACCGTCAGCAGGTGCTCGTCGCTCTCGCAGACCAGCTCGATGATGAGGTCGAACGACCCGGCCGTGATGACGACGTAGTCGACCTCCGGGATCTCGGCCAGCGCCTCCGCGAGCGGCTCGAGGGGACCGTTGGCCCGGATGGCGATCATGGCCTCGCGGGCGAAGCCCAGCTGCATCGGGTCGGTGACCGCGACGATGTTGATCACGCCGGCCTCGGTGAGCTTCTGGACGCGCTGGCGCACCGCGGCCTCCGACAGCCCGACCTCCTTGCCGATCGCGGCGTAGGACATGCGGCCGTCCGCCTGGAGCAGAGCGATGATGCGCTTGGCGACCTGGTCGAGCGCGGGTGCGGTCATGCGGAGATCCTCGCCCATGCCTCGCCGAGCACGGAACGCAGGACCTGCTCGATCTCGTCGAACTGGGCCTGGTCGGCGACCAGCGGCGGCGCGAGCTGCACCACCGGGTCGCCGCGGTCGTCGGCCCGGCAGTAGAGGCCGGCGTCGAGCAGTGCCGTGGACAGGAACCCGCGCAGCAGACGGTCGCACTCGTCGGGCGTGAAGGTCTCCTTGGTGGCCTTGTCCTTCACGAGCTCGATGCCGTAGAAGAACCCGTCCCCGCGGACGTCGCCGACGATCGGCAGGTCGAGCAGGGTCTGGAGCGTCCCGCGGAACGCACCCTCGGTCGCTCGCACGTGCTCGAGCAGCCCCTCGCGCTCGAAGAGGTCGAGGTTGGCCATCGCGACGGCGCACGACACGGGGTGACCGCCGAAGGTGTACCCGTGGGCGAAGCTCGTGCCCGTGCGCAGGAACGGCTCGGCCAGGCGGTCGCTCACGATCGTGGCGCCGAGCGGCGAGTAGCCGGACGTCAGCCCCTTCGCGCACGTGATCATGTCGGGCACGTAGTCGTAGCGCTCGGCGCCGAAGGTGGTGCCGAGCCGGCCGAAGGCGCAGATCACCTCGTCGGAGACGAGGAGCACGTCGTGCTCGTCGCAGATCTCGCGCACGCGCTGGAAGTAGCCGGGCGGGGGTGGGAAGCACCCGCCGGCGTTCTGCACCGGCTCCAGGAACACGGCGGCGACCGTGTCGGGTCCCTCGGCCTCGATGGCGACCCCGATCTGGTCGGCGGCCCAGCGTCCGAACGCCTCCAGGTCGTCCTCGTGCACCGGCGCCCGGTAGTGGTTGGTGTTCGGGACGCGGAAGGTCGACGGCACGAGGGGCTCGAACTGCTGCTTCAGCGTCGGCAGGCCGGTGATGGAGAGCGCGCCGTGCGTCGTGCCGTGGTAGGCGATCGACCGGCTGATCACCTTGTGCTTGAGCGGCTTGCCCACGAGCTTGAAGTAGTTCTTGGCCAGCTTCCACGCGGTCTCGACGGCCTCGCCGCCCCCGCTGGAGAAGAAGACACGGTTCAGGTCCCCGGGGGCGAGGGCCGCCAGACGCTCGGCCAGGTCGATCGCGGTGGGGTGGGCGTAGGACCACAGCGGGAAGAACGCGAGCTCCTGGGCCTGCCGAGCCGCGGCCTCGGCCAGCTCGCGGCGACCGTGACCGGCCTGCACCACGAACAGCCCGGCCAGTCCGTCGAGGTAGCGACGGCCGCGGTCGTCCCAGACGTAACAGCCCTCGCCGCGGGTGATCACCGGGACGTCGGCACCATCAGGGGACCTCAACGGGGCGAAGTGCATCCAGAGGTGGTCCTTGGCGGCCTTCTGACGTCGAGCGACCTCGGGGTCGTGTGGGGTCATGGTTCCTCCGATCACCTGCGAGTATTCGCGACGGATTGCGTCGAGTGCAAGGGTCCTCGCGTCTGATTGCGTAACGATCATGTGACGACTCTTGCGGATTCCGTTGGCGAGGTGCAGAGTTCGGTCATCGTCGGCGGAGCAGAGGAGCGTCATGTCTGAGGTCGAGGGAACCGGGCCGGGCAGCACGACCACGGCAGGCAAGAAGGGTTTGAAGGCCAACGCGATCGGGTTCTGGGAGGGCCTCTCGATCGGGCTCGACGCCACGGCGCCGGCCTACTCGATCGCGGCGGTCCTCGGGTCGATGGTGGTCGTGGCCGGCATCCACGCACCCGCGGTGATCTGGCTGTCGTTCGTCCCGATGTTCCTCATCGCCGGCGCGTTCCTCTACATGAACCGCGCCGACACGGACTGTGGCACGACGTTCTCCTGGGTCACGCGGGCGATGGGTCCCTGGATCGGCTGGGTCGGTGGCTGGGCCGTCTTCACCACCGGCGTCCTCGTGATCGGCTCCCTCGCCGACGTGGCCGCGCGCTACCTGTTCGTCATGGTGGGCGCCGACGACCTCGCCGCGAACCGCACCGTCGTCATCACCGTGGCCGTCGTGATCGTGCTCGTCATGACGTGGCTCTGCGTCCGGGGGACCGAGGCGTCGGCCAAGTTCCAGGTCTGGCTCGTCTTCGCCCAGGTCGGTGCGCTGCTGCTCTTCGTCCTCGTGGCGGTCGTGCGCCTGTTCATGGGCAACCTGCCCGCCGGGGCGACCAACCCCGACTGGAGCTGGCTCAGCCCGTCGGGCCTGACCTCCGACCAGCTGGTCAGCGGGCTGCTCATCGGCGTGTTCATCTACTGGGGCTGGGAGAGTGCGGTCAACCTGTCGGAGGAGTCCGAGGACGGCGACACCGCGCCCGGCCGGGCCGGGATCTGGAGCACGGTCATCCTGGTGGTCACGTACCTCGGGGTCGGCATCGTCACCATCGCCGCCGGTGGCGTCGACTTCGTGACCGGCTACGACGACGACGACGCCCTCTTCGGCGCCATCGGCGACCTGGTGCTCGGCCCGTTCGCGTTCATCCTCCTGCTGTCGATCATCACCTCGGGCATCGCGTCCACCCAGACGACGATCCTGCCCGCGTCCCGCGTCTCCTTGTCGATGGCGAGCGCCGGGGCGTTCCCGAAGATTTTCTCGCGCATCCACCAGAGCTACGGAACGCCGTCGTTCAGCACGTGGTTCATCGGCGGCGTCGCGATCCTCTGGTACGTCGGCGCGAGTGCGGTGAGCGACAACTTCCTGTTCGACTCGATCTCGGCGCTCTCGCTCATGATCGCCTTCTACTACGCCCTCACCGGCGTGGCGTGCGCGATCTACTGGCGCCGGCGCCTGTTCACGTCGGTCAAGGCGTTCCTGTTGATCGGTCTGGGCCCGCTGGTAGGTGCCGCGACGCTCTTCTACCTGCTGTTCGAGTCGGTGCGCTCCCTCGCCGACCCCTCGGCGTCCTACAGCGGCACCTCGGTGCTGGGGGTGGGTCTGCCGCTCGCGATCGCGGTGTTCTTCCTCGGTCTCGGCCTGGTGCTCATGCTCGCCTGGCGGTTCACGGTGGGCGCGGAGTTCTTCAGCCGCAAGGGCTTCGAGACCGTCTCGGACGCGGTGGCCCTCGCGGCGCTGGGACCGACGCGGCCGGGCGCGGCGCTGACCAAGGACGGGGAGTGACATGAGGATCCTGCTGGTCGGCTCGGGCGGCGTGGGGGCGGCGTTCACCGCCATCGCGGCGCGCCGCGACTTCTTCGAGACGATCGTGGTCGCCGACTACGACCGGTCGCGTGCGGACAAGGCAGTCGCCGCGCTCGACGACGACCGCTTCGTCGCCGCGCAGGTGGACGCGTCGTCCGCCGACGACGTCGCGACGCTGTGCCGGGACCACGGCGTGACCCACGTGATGAACGCCGTCGACCCGCGCTTCGTGATGCCGGTCTTCGAGGGCGCGCACGCCGCGGGCGCCGACTACGTCGACATGGCCATGTCGCTGTCGCGTCGGCACCCGGAGGAGCCGTACGCGAAGGTCGGCGTGAAGCTCGGCGACGAGCAGTTCGCGGTGGCCGACCAGTGGGAGTCCGACGGTCGCCTCGCCCTCGTGGGCATGGGCGTCGAGCCCGGTCTCTCCGACGTGTTCGCGCGCTACGCCGCCGACCACCTCTTCAGCTCCATCCGCGACCTCGGCACGCGCGACGGCGCCAACCTGGCCGTCCACGACGAGGACGGGAACGAGCTCTTCGCCCCGTCGTTCTCGATCTGGACCACGATCGAGGAGTGCCTGAACCCACCGGTGATCTGGGAGAAGGCACGCGCCGACGAGCCCGACGGGGGCTGGTTCGTCACGCCGCCGTTCTCCGAGCCCGAGGTCTTCGAGTTCCCCGAGGGGATCGGACCGGTCGAGTGCGTCAACGTCGAGCACGAGGAGGTGCTCCTCATGCCGCGCTGGGTCGACGCCGAGCGCGTGACGTTCAAGTACGGCCTGGGCGAGGACTTCATCAACGTCCTGCGTGCCCTGCACGACGTCGGCCTCGACCGGACCGACCCCGTGCAGGTGGCGTCGGCCGACGGCCCGGTCATGGTCTCCCCGCGCGACGTGGTGGCGGCCTGCCTGCCCGATCCGGCCACGATCGGTCCGCAGATGACCGGGAAGACCTGCGCCGGGCTGTGGGTCACGGGTGTCGGCAAGGACGGTGAGGAGCGCGAGACGTACCTCTACCACGTGGTCGACAACGAGTGGGCGATGCGCGAGTACGGGCACCAGTGCGTGGTGTGGCAGACGGCGGTCAACCCGGTCGTGGCGCTCGAGCTGCTCGCGAACGGCACCTGGAGCGGCGCCGGAGTGCTCGGCCCGGAGGCCTTCGACGCCGTGCCGTTCCTGGAGCTGCTCACCGAGTACGGCGCCCCGTGGGGCCAGCGCGACTCCTGAGGTCGTCCTGGCCTGCACCGGCCTGCGCGTGCCCCCTAGGGTGGTGGCAAGCAGCACGGCCCAGTCGTAGGGGTCGTCGAGAACCGAATGGAGCACCGCCATGTCCGTCACCGTGCACGTCGCCGTCGAGGCCGGGGCAGAACCCACCACCCAGACCGTGGACCACGGGACGAAGGCGTGGCAGCTCTTCGCCGAGCAGCCCGACGTGGTCGTCGCCCGCATCGACGGTGAGCTGCGCGACCTGTCCACCGTGCTCGTCGACGGATCCACCGTCGAGCCCGTCGCGATCGACAGCCCCGACGGCCTCGACGTGCTGCGCCACTCGGCCGCCCACGTCATGGCGCAGGCCGTGCAGGAGCTCTTCCCGGACGCGAAGCTCGGCATCGGTCCGCCGATCACCGACGGCTTCTACTACGACTTCGACGTCGAGGAGCCGTTCAAGCCCGAGGACCTCCAGGCCATCGAGTCGCGGATGAAGAAGATCGTCAAGGAGGGACAGCGGTTCGACCGTCGCGAGACCAGCGACGACGACGCCCGCGCCGAGCTCGCCGACGAGCCGTACAAGCTCGAGCTGATCGGCCTCAAGTCGCAGGCCGGCTCCACCGAGGGCGCGAGCGTGGAGGTGGGCGAGGGCGGCCTGAGCATCTACGACAACGTCAAGCGCGACGGCTCCCTGGCGTGGAAGGACCTGTGCCGCGGCCCGCACCTGCCCACCACCAAGCGCATCCCGGCCTTCACGCTCATGCGCTCGGCCGCCGCCTACTGGCGCGGCGACGAGAAGAACAAGCAGCTGCAGCGCATCTACGGCACCGCCTGGCCCACCAAGGAGGCGCAGGAGGACTACCTGCACCGCCTCGAGGAGGCCCAGCGTCGTGACCACCGCCGGCTGGGCACCGAGCTGGACCTCTACAGCTTCCCCGACGAGATCGGCTCCGGCCTGCCCGTCTTCCACCCGCGCGGTGGCGTCATCAAGCGGGAGATGGAGGACTACGTCCGTCGTCGGCACATCGAGGAGGGCTTCGAGTACGTCGGCACCCCGCACATCGCCAAGGAGGGGCTCTTCCACACCTCCGGCCACCTGCCCTACTACGGCGAGGGCATGTTCCCCTCGCTCGACGTGGACGGGCAGGAGTACCGCCTCAAGGCGATGAACTGCCCGATGCACAACATCATCTACCGCTCGCGGCAGCGCTCGTACCGTGAGCTGCCGCTGCGGCTGTTCGAGTTCGGCCACGTGTACCGCAACGAGAAGTCGGGCGTGATCCACGGCCTGACCCGCGTGCGCGGGTTCGCGCAGGACGACTCGCACTCGTACGTCACCCCCGAGCAGGCGCCCGACGAGATCCGCCACCTGCTGAACTTCATGCTGAGCCTGCTGCGCGACTTCGGGCTCGACGACTTCTACCTCGAGCTGTCCACGCGCGACGACCGCAAGGACAAGTTCATCGGCTCCCACGAGGACTGGGAGGTCGCCACGCAGGTGCTCGCCGACGTGGCCGCCGAGACCGGCATCGAGCTCGTGCCCGACCCGGGCGGAGCGGCGTACTACGGCCCCAAGATCTCGGTCCAGGCCCGTGACGCCATCGGCCGCACCTGGCAGATGGGCACCGTGCAGTACGACTTCAACCAGCCGTCGCCCGAACGCTTCGGTCTCGAGTACGTCGCGGCCGACGGCACCCGCCAGCAGCCGGTGATGATCCACTCGGCCAAGTTCGGCTCGATCGAGCGGTTCCTCGGCGTGCTCGTGGAGCACTACGCGGGCGCCTTCCCTCCGTGGCTCGCCCCGGTGCAGGCCGTCGGCATCCCGGTCGCGGAGCGGCACGCCGAGTACCTGCACACCCTGGGCCAGCGGCTCAAGGGTGCCGGCATCCGGTTCGAGGTCGACGACTCCGACGAGCGCATGCAGAAGAAGATCCGCACCGCGCAGACGCAGAAGGTGCCCTTCATGCTCATCGTCGGCGACAACGACGTCGAGGCCGACGCCGTCTCGTTCCGCTACCGCAACGGGGAGCAGGAGAACGGCGTCCCGGTCGACGACGCGGTGCGCCGCATCCTCGAGGCCGTCGCGTCGCGCGAGCAGGTCTGAAGAGGGTCGTACAGACTTCTCGGTTCCGTGGATCCGGGGTCCGGGCGTGCCCTAGAGTTCCCTCGTGAACCGGGGGACCAGGCGCGTCGCGCCGCTGCTTATCGCTGTGCTCGCCTGGGGCCTGCTCGGCTCTGCCGCCCAGGCGGACGAGCCGATCTCTCTCGGACCCGTCGGCCCGACTTCGCGCTGCGTCGATCACGGTGTCGCGATGGAGCTCCCGCTCGTCCAACGCGTCGGAGGTGAACCCCTGACGGGTCGCCTGGTGCGGTGGGAGTACCGCACGGACACGGCGGACGAGGGTGCATGGACCGCGACGGATCCGGTCCCGATCGACGAGCAGGGTTTCGCCGCGCCGCCGACCATCGACGCGGCCGTGCCAGAGCGGGCACAGGTGCGCGTCGCCGTGCTGACGAGCGCCGGCCGCTGGCTGCGCGTCGGCAACCTGGTGGTCTACAAGGCGGCGCGGACGACGCTGCTGCGCGACGCGGACGTGCGGCTCGACGCTCCCGCGGAGAAGCCGTGGTCCCGCGAGATCTTCGTCGGCGGTGTGTCGCCGCTCTACGAGGCGCCGCGCGCCGACGGCGGCTGCGAAGGCGTTCCGGCCCGCGGTGTCGACGTGGACGTGTGGGCCACCCACGAGCTCACGGGGGAGCGGTCACTGCTCGGCCGGGTCGCCGTCGAGCGGAGCATCTGGTCGCTGAAGACCTACCTCCCGACGACCGGTCCGTACCGGGTCTCCATCGACCAGGTCCGTGGCGACGACCGACGCACGATCGCGACGGGCGCGAGCGTCACGGCGGTGCCCGACACGACGCGCCTGGGCGTGAACGTCCCGAAGGGCGTCACCTGGACCACCGCGCCGGCCGGCCACCTTATGTGGTGGATGCCGAGGGGCGCCCGTTTCTCCCTCGACGTCCGGCAGGGGCAGGACGAGTGGCGGGGGGGGGGGGGGGGGGGGGGGGGGCGGGGGGGGGGGGGGGGGGGGGGGGGGGG